>NZ_JACADQ010000465.1 GCF_016106015.1 Neoroseomonas rubea | reverse complement strand
CCGGCGGCGGGCGCCGCGATGCTCGCGGACCAGGCCGGGCTGCTGGCCCGTGCCGCCACGCGCGGCGCGGCACGCATCGCCGGGACGAACGCGGCGCGCCTCGGCGTCCGCCTCGACGCCGCCTCGCAGGTGGCGGGCAGGCTGGCGGAACTCGCGCGCGGCGGGGATCTCATGGCGCCGTGGCTCGACTACCTGCGCGATCGGGCGGAGCGGCTGGTGCTGACCATGGATGCGCTGCGCGAGCGCGGCGACATCTTCGCCGCGCATGAGCGCGCCGGCTGCCCGCCGGTGCTGGCCTACGACCACGAGACCGTGCTCGACGGGCTGACCCTGCCGCGGCCGTGCAACTACATGCTGCTGCGCATCCTGCCGCCGGCGGGCGTCTCGATCGACCCGGCCGCGCGGCCCTACATCATCATCGATCCCCGCGCCGGCCACGGCGCCGGCATCGGCGGCTTCAAGAACGACAGCCAGGTGGGCGTCGCACTCGCCAAGGGGCACCCGGTCTATTTCGTCGGCTTCCGCCGCGACCCGCATCCCGACCAGACGCTCGCCGACGTCACCCGCGCCGAGGCGGAATTCGTCCGCGAGGTGACGAGGCTGCACCCGCGATCCCTGAAGCCCGTGGTGATCGGCAACTGCCAGGGCGGCTGGGCGACGCTGCTGCTGGCCGCCACCAACCCCGACCTCGCCGGCCCGATCGTGCTGAACGGCGCGCCGGTCGTCCCCTGGGCGGGCGAGGTCGGCAGCAACCCGATGCGCTACACGGCCGGCGTGCTCGGCGGCACCTGGCTGCCCATGCTGCTCTCGGACCTGGGCGGCGGCGTCTTCGACGGCGCCCACCTGGTGCAGAACTTCGAGATGCTGAACCCCAGCCGCAGCTTCTTCGGCAAGTACTACGACCTGTTCGGCGGCATCGACACCGAGCGCGAGCGCTTCCTCGAATTCGAGCGCTGGTGGGGCGGCTTCTTCCGGCTGAACGAGCAGGAGATCCGCTGGATCGTCGAGCAGCTCTTCATCGGCAACCGGCTGGTGCGCAACACCGCGCAGCTGGAGCCCGGGCGCACGGTGGACGTGAAGAACATCCGCTCGCCCATCATCGTCTTCGCGAGCCGCGGCGACAACATCACGCCCCCGGCCCAGGCGCTGAACTGGATCGCCGACAGCTACGCCGACGTGCAGGAGATCCGCATCCGCGGCCAGCGCATCATCTACATGCTGCACGAGGAGGTCGGGCATCTCGGCATCTTCGTCTCGGCCAGGATCGCCCAGAAGGAACACGCCGAGGTCGCCTCGGTGATGGAGACGATCGAGGCGCTGCCCCCGGGCCTGTACGAGATGCGGATCGAGGCGGCGAGCGGGCAGGGCCTGGCGCGCAGCTTCACCGTCTCCTTCGAGGAACGTGGCCTGGCCGACCTGCGCGGGCACGACGACGGCCCCCGCGACGAGCGCCCTTTCGCCGCGGTCGCCCGCCTGTCCGAGGCGCAGGCCGAGATCTACGACACCCTGCTGCGCCCCTTCGTCCAGGCGATGGTCACGCCCGTGACGGCGGAGCTGGGCCGCCTGATGCACCCGCTGCGCGTCCAGCGCGCGGTCATGGCCAGCGCCAACCCCTTCATGCTGCCCTGGATGTCGATGGCCGGGCAGCTGCGCGGCACGCGCCAGCCGGCGCGGCCGGACAACCCCTTCGTCGCGATCGAGCAGGCCGGCGCCGCGCTGGTCGAGCAGTCGCTCGACCTGTTCCGCGACCTGCGCGACATGTCGGCCGAGCTCGTCTTCCTCGGCCTCTGGGCGTCGCCGGCGGCGCACCGCTACGGGCGCTCGCACGCGGCCGGGCGCACCCTGAAGGACACGCAGGCGCTGCATGCCCTGCCGGAGGCGCACATGGCGCTCGCCCGCGTCGGTGAAGGCGGCTTCGCCGAGGCGGTGATCCGCATGCTGGTGATGCTGGCCGAAAGCCGCGGCGGGGTGCGGCGCGACCGGCTGGAACGCTCGGCGCGGCTGCTGACCACCGACGCGCCCTTCGCCGCCATGACGCCGGACGAGCGCACCCGCATCATCCGCGAGCAGACGCTGATCGCGACGCTCGCCCCGCAGGAGGCGATGGAGAGCCTGCCGCGGCTGCTGCCCACGCGGGCGGAACGCGACCTGGCGCTGCGCGTCGTCCGCTACGTGCCCGGCCGGATCGAGGAGATGGCCCCGCACACGCTGGAGCAGCTGCACCACATGGCCGAGGTGCTGGACCTGCCGCCCTTCGCCGACGACGTGCTGGAGAATCCGCTGGCCGGGGCGGTGGAGGCGCCGGCGGCGAAGGAGACGCGGCGGGCCGCCCGCACGGCCGGGAGTGAGCCCGCCGAGGGCGCGGCCGGCATCAGCGACCCTGGGGCGCGCGCGGCGCCGGGCGCCAGT
>NZ_JACADQ010000464.1 GCF_016106015.1 Neoroseomonas rubea | reverse complement strand
CCCGCCATCAGGCCCGGTCAGCGACGATGCGGCCGCGGCGGCTCGCCAGCGCGAACAGGCCGCGCGCGAAGCCGCGCAGCGCCAGCAGCAGGCAGCCCTCGCGCGGCTCGACCTGCGCGCCGCGGCGCAGTCCATCGCCGCCACCACCCCCTGCTCGCTCATCGCGTGGTCGGCGAGCGACCGGCAATTGACACTGGCCGGCGTGGTCCGCCGCGGGGACGATGCCGCCATCCGCCGCACGCTCGCCGAGCGTGGCGTGCCGGAGGACGC
The DNA here is from genome assembly GCF_016106015.1 of Neoroseomonas rubea. GTDB lineage: Bacteria > Pseudomonadota > Alphaproteobacteria > Acetobacterales > Acetobacteraceae > Neoroseomonas > Neoroseomonas rubea. The sequence goes on along the minus strand of NZ_JACADQ010000464.1, from coordinate 2,152 downwards.
GGCGCGCCTGTCCCTCACCCCCTTCGATGGCGCCTTCTGCGAGGCGCTCGACCTGCTGCGGCCGATCATCGGCCCGGCCGGCGCCGCCCCGGGCGTGACGGTGGTCGGCCAGATGCCGTTGCAGAACGGGGAACTCATGCGCCTCGACGTGCAGATGCCGGACTGGCCGGCGCATCTCTACGTCGCCTACTTCATGCATTCGGGGGAGGTGGCGAACCTCGTCCCCTCCGCCCTGCAGGCGCCCGGCGCGCAGGTGCGCCTCGGCGAGCCGCAGGGCAATTTCCCCGGCTGGCAGGTGGACGAGCCCTACGGCACCGACCTCGCCGTCGTCATCACCTCCGACCGCCCGCTCTTCGGCAATTCCCGGCCGGTGGTGGAACGGCAGGCGGACTATGTCGCGGCCCTCGGCGCGGCGCTGCGCAGCGCGCGGGCCTCCGGCACGCGCGTCGTCGTCCGCCCGGTGGTGGTCGAGACCGTCGCGCGGCGCTGATCCCATGGCGATCACCGCCACCGCGATCGACATCCCCGCCCCCGGCGGGGCGATCAACGCGCATCTGTACGCCCCCGACCACGCGCCCGAGGCCGCGCCCGCGATCCTCGTGCTGATGGACGCGCCGGGCGTGCGCCCCGCGCTGCACGGCATGGCCGCGCGGCTGGCCGCGTCCGGCTATCGCGCGCTGCTGCCGAACCTGTACTGGCGGCGGCTGCGCGAGGTCGGCTTCGACCGTGCCGCCTTCTCCCGCGACGGCGATCCGGAACGGGAGCGCATCTTCACCCTCGCCCGCGGCTACGGCCATGCGGAATTCCGCACCGACCTGCCGGCGATGCTCGACGCGCTCGGCGTGACGGAGGCGCGGCCGGCGGGCGCGCTCGGCTACTGCATGTCCGGCCGCTTCGCGCTGCAGGCGCTGGCGGAAGCGCCGGGGCGCGTCGCGGCGGCGGCGTCCTTCTACGGCACGCGCATGGTGACGGAAGCCGCGGACAGCCCGCATCTCTGGCTGCCTGGCCTGGCGCGGGGCGAAGCCTATCTCTGCTTCGCCGAGCACGACCCCTATGTGCCGGCCGGCGTGCCGGAGACGGTCGCTTCGGCCATGGCGCGCAGCCGCCTCGCCCATCGCATAGAGCATTACCGCGGCACGCATCACGGCTTCGCCCAGCCGGATTCCGGCGGCTTCGACCCGGTGGCGGCGGAACGGCACTGGGCCGCGCTGCTCGGGCTTTTCGCGCGCCTGCCGCGCTGAATTCCTACCGCGGCGCGCCCGCCCGCAGCGCCGCGCGCAGCGCATCCGCCCGCGCATCGTCCAGCCCCGCATGGGCGGGCGTGAAGAAGCGCGGGTCGGGGGTGAAGATCAGGTAGGACATCGCCTCGTTCATCATCACCTCCTCCAGCGCGGGGTCGTAGCCCTCGCGTTCGAGGAAGGCGCGGAAGCGGGCGCGCTCCGCCTCGGTGAAGACGTCGCGCCAGACGAGTGCCACATGCGCGGCGAAGCGCGCATCGGTGAAGAAATGCCCGTGCCCGATCTCATGGTGCAGGATGGCCCGGCGCATCGCCGCGTCCACACGCGGCTCGAGGCCCGGGACGGAGACGAGGGCGAAATCCTCCGGCGCCGGCACCAGCCGGCGCAGCCGCGCCACTTCGCGCCGCAGCCACTGCTCCTCGGCGGTCAGCGCGACGCCGTCGCGGTCCGCCAGCGCGAAGAAGCGCTCCAGGTCGCGGCCGCGGTAGTTGTGGCCGTAGTAGTAGGTCCCGATGGTCTCGCCGCTCGACCTGATGGCGGCCGCGAGCGCCGCGTCGTCCAGCACCCGGTCGCGCGGCTGCCCCGCCTTCTCGACCAGCGCGGCGACGCGGTTGAGTGCCGCGCCCTGCGCATCGAGGCCGGGGAAGTCGATGATGAAGACGCGCGGATTGGCGTCGAGCCGGAAGATCACGGGCCGTTCGGCGCGATGGGCGAGGATCGCCTCCTCGCTCGCGAGCGGCGGGGCGAAATCCGCCGGCGGCGCCATGGCCATGGACCGCGGCGGCGATGACGACGCCGGGGCCGGCAGGGATACCGTCGGTGCCTCGGGCTTCGGCGGCGGTTCCGCCGGGCCGCGCCCGAGCCACACCCAGAGCGCCGCCGCCCCCGCGCCGGCCAGCAGGACCGCCGCACCG
>NZ_JACADQ010000463.1 GCF_016106015.1 Neoroseomonas rubea | reverse complement strand
CTCGACCTGGGCGGGCACCGAGGGCAAGGCGCCGATGCGCTACCTTGGGGGCCTGCTGGGCGGATCCTGGCTCACCGCCATGACGGGCGACCTCGGCGGCGGCAAGTTCGACGGCGCCTGGCTCGTGACCAATTTCGAGAGCGGCAACCCCGCCAACACCTACTGGACCAAGCAGTACGAGGTCTGGGCCGATGTCGATCGCGCCGCGGACCGCTACCTCGGCTTCGAGCAATGGTGGGGCGGGCATGTCCGCCTGAACGCCGAGGAGATGCAGTTCATCGTCGACCAGCTCTTCGTCGGCAACCGGCTGGCGACGGGGGAGCTGATCTTCTCCGACGGCACGCGCGTGGACATGCGCGCGATCCAGTCGCCGATCATCGTCTTCTGCTCGGAAGGCGACGACATCACGCCGCCCGCCCAGGCGCTGTCCTGGATCACCGACCTGTATGGCGACGAGAACGACCTGCGCACGCACGGCCAGACCATCGTCTATTCCGTGCATGGCAGCATCGGGCATCTCGGCATCTTCGTCTCGGGCGGCGTGGCGCGGAAGGAGCACAACGAGTTCGCGTCGAACATGGACATGATCGACGTGCTGCCGCCCGGCCTCTACGAGGCGGTGATGCGGCCGGCCAAGGAGGAAGCCCGGGCCGAGCTCGCCGGCGGCGACTGGCTGGTGAACTTCGAGACGCGCGGCTTCGAGGACCTCGCCCGGCACGGCGGCACGGATCCGGAGGACGAGAAGCGCTTCGCCGCGGCGCGCCGCGTCTCGGAGGCGAACCTCGCGCTGTATCGGCAATTCGCCCAGCCGGTCGTGCGCGCGCTGGCCACCCCGCCGGTCACGCTGGCGCTGGAGCAGCTGCACCCCGCGCGCCTGTCCTACACCCTGTTCTCGGACCGCAACCCGGCCATGGCCTGGGTGCGCTGGGCGGCGGAGATGGCGCGGGGCAACCGCCAGGCGGTGCCCGAGGACAATCCCGGCCGGGTGGCGGAGCGCCAGCTCTCCGAGGCGGTGACGCGCATGCTCGAGGCCTATGGTCGCCAGCGCGACAGCATGAGCGAGCGCGTCTTCCGCGAGGTCTATGCCGCGCCGGCCGTGCAGGCGCTGACCGGCATCGCGGCGGAGACGGCGCCGCCACGCCCGCGGCCTGGCCAGAGCCCGGACCATGCGCGCTTCGTGGCGCTTGCGGCCGAGCGGCTGCGCGCCGCCATGACCGAGGGCGGCATCCACGAGGCGCTGCTGCGCGCGCTGATCTGGGTGCGGCTGCCCACGGCCAATGCGGATGAACGATCCTTCGCCATCATCCGCCGCATCCGCGCGGCGATGCGGCGCGACGCGCTGCCGCTCGTCGCGTTCAAGCGCACCATCCGCCAGCAGTTCTTCATGCTGCTGATCGACGAGGCGCGGGCGATCGAGACCCTGCCCGCGCTGCTGCCCGAGGATGCGGCGCAGCGGGCCGAGGCGCTGGCCGTGCTGCGCGCGGTGGTGGAGGCGGCGGGGGACCTGCCGCCCGAGGCCGCGCGGCGCATGGCGGAGATGGAACGGATCTTCGGCGGCGGCGACCACACGGCGAAGGCCGCGCCGGGCAGTGGCGCCTCGAACCTGGCCGCGCGGCGGATCCGGCCGGCGCCGCGCTCCGCCTGAAGGCGGCACCCGGCACGAACAACGACAGGAAGGAACGACCAGCATGAGCGTGACCGCCGACAATCTCAGCGCCAATGCGATCTGGGACCACATCGCCAAAAAGAAGAAGGCCGACGCCGATGCGCGCCACGCGCAGGAAGCGGCCGCGAAGGCCGAACGCGACAGCCTTCGCGAATCCTTCGCCGCCCGCGATGTCCAGCCAGAGGCGCTGGAGCGGATCGCAACCGTCGTTCGTCGCGCCGTCGAGAACGGGGAGAAGCGCGCGCTTCTCCTACAGTTCCCGTCCGATTGGCTGCCGGATTCGGGCCGCGGCATCACGACGCATGATCCGAACTGGCATGAGCGGCTGGAGGGATTCCCGCGCCGTGCCTTCGACTTCTACGTGAAGGAACTTGCGCCGCGCGGCTTCCAGCTGCAGGTGGAGATCATCGACTGGCCGGGCGGCATGCCCGGCGATGTCGGCTGGTACATCAGCTGGAAGCACCCGGAGGAATAGGCCCACCCCCTAGCGCGTCAGGCCAAGGCCCTGCGGGTCCTCCTGCCGCGCGGCGGCGCGGTCGCGCTCGTCGAAAGCCGAGCGCTCGATGACGGCGTCCACATGCTCGAGGTAGCGCTGGACGCCGTCGGCGCGCTCGCTCTCGCCCACCAGTTCGGTCAGGCCGCGCAGGGCCGAGCGCAGCCGCCGCATCACCTGCACCGAGGTCGCGCCGAAGACGCGGATCTCATCGAAGGCCAAGGCGAGATAGTCATTCCAGTCCGGCGTGGGGAAGACGACGCGGACG
>NZ_JACADQ010000462.1 GCF_016106015.1 Neoroseomonas rubea | reverse complement strand
CGCGAGCCTAGGACGCGGCCGACCCGCCGCGCGAGACTTTCCGCCGCGTTGCCGCCCCCGCCCCCGCGTGCTAACCGCCCCCGCGACGCCCCGGGCGCGCCCGCCGCGCCGCTGCGAAAAAGGTCCACGCATGTCCGACCAGCCCAATCCGCCCGCCAATGGCGGCGCCATGCCCGCCACGGGCCCGGTGGTCCTGAACCTCCAGTTCACCAAGGACCTGTCCTTCGAGGTGCCGGGCGCACCCGAGATCTACCTCTCGCTGCGCGAGGCACCGCGGATCGACATCGCCCTCGACGTCCAGGCGCGCCGGCTGCAGGAAGGGCAGGAGACCTACGAGATCTCCCTGCAGATCCGCGCCGACGCCAAGACGAACGAGGGTGCGACCGCCTTCATCGCGGAACTGGTGTATTGCGGGATCTTCACGCTGAACGGCGTGCCGCGGGAGATGCTGGAGCCGCTGCTGCTGGTGGAATGCCCGCGCCTGCTCTTCCCCTTCGCGCGGAACATCCTGGCCGACGTGACGCGCGATGGCGGCTTCCCGCCGGTGCTGCTGGCGCCGATCGACTTCGTGCAGCTGTGGCAATCGCGCCGCGGCCAGGCCTCCGACACCCCCGTTGCCAATGCCTGAAGGATGCCAGGGGCTTGATTCGCGCGACGCGCGGGTCATGTCGGGCGGGACCATGCCCAAGCGCCGCATCGCCATCGTGCTGTTCAACCTGGGCGGTCCCGACCGCTCCGAGAGCGTGCGGCCCTTCCTGGTCAACCTGTTCACCGACCCGGCGATCCTGCGCGTGCCGGGCTTCATCCGGCCATGGCTCGGGCGTCTGATCGCCTGGCGGCGGACGAAGCCGGCGATGGAGAACTACGCCATCCTCGGCGGCCGGTCCCCGCTGCTCGACCTGACCGAGGAGCAGGGGCGGTCGCTGGAAGCGGCCATGGCCGGCGATCCGGGGATCGAGGTGCGGTCCTTCATCGCCATGCGCTACTGGCATCCGATGAGCGACGAGGCCGCGCGCGCGGTGAAGGACTGGGCGCCGGACGAGGTTCTGCTCTTCCCGCTCTACCCGCAGTTCTCCACCACCACCACGGGCAGCAGCATGGCGGCCTGGGACGAGGCGTGCCGCAAGGCCGGCCTGTCCGTGCCGACCACCACGCTGTGCTGCTGGCATTCCCATGGCGGCTTCGCCATGGCGACGGCGCAGCTGGTGCGTCGCGCCTGGCAGGAAGCGCGCGCCGCGCTGCCCGAGGACGTGCCGCTGCGCGTGCTGTTTTCGGCGCATGGGCTGCCCGAAAGCATCGTCAACGCCGGCGATCCCTACCAGTGGCAGGTGGAGCAGACCGTCGCCGCGGTGGTCGAGAAGCTCGACATGCCGGGCCTCGACCACATCGTCTGCTACCAGTCCCGCGTGACGCCGCAGAAATGGATCGGACCCTCGACCGAGGACGAGATCGAGCGCGCTGCGCATGACAAGACCGCGATCCTGATCTGCCCGATCGCCTTCGTGTCCGAACATTCGGAAACCCTGGTGGAACTCGACGTCGAATACCGCGAGGAAGCCGAAAAGCTCGGCATCCCTGGCTATTTCCGCGTGCCCGCCCAGAACAGCGACCCGGATTTCATTGCCGCGCTGGCCGACCTCGCACGCGCCGCGCTCGGTTCGGGGCGCAGCCTCTGCTCCTTCGCGGGTGCCCGGCAATGCCCGAAGCAGCACGGCGACTGCCCGCATGCGCGCGCGACCGCCGAGCGGCGCCAGGTGGCGGTGAAGGAGCCGGCTTGAGCGACGCCCAGCGGCGCGGGGCGCGATGACCCTCCCACGCCCCCGCGCCGTCCTGTTCGACTGCGACGGCGTCCTGGCCGATTCCGAGATGATGGTGAACGCCCTGGTGGCGGAGCAGCTGACCGAACTCGGCTGGCCGATGACCGCGGCGGAATCGCGCAACACCTTCCTCGGCATGGCGCTGCCCGACATGGTGCCGCGCATCGAGGCGCGCATCGGCCCCCTGCCGCCCGGCTGGGCGGAGGAGATCTCGACCCTCATCGCGCATGAGATGACGCGGCGCACGCCGGCCGTACCGGGCGCGACGGAAGCGGTGCGCGCCGTCGCGGCGGCGGGAGTGGCGGTCGCGGTCGCGTCGAATTCGGGCCGGATGGAACTGGCGGCGAAGATGCGCGCCCTCGGCCTCGCCACCGTCTTCGCGGACCGGGTTTTCTCCTTCGAGGATGTGGACCGGCCCAAGCCCTGGCCGGATATCTATCTTGCCGCCGCCGCGGCCTGCGGCGCGGCGGCGGCCGATTGCGTGGTGATCGAGGACAGCGTGCCGGGCGTGCGCGCCGGCCGCGCCGCTGGCTGCCGCGTCCTCGGCTTCGCGCGGGAGACGCCGGCCGGCGTGCTCGCGGCCCATGGCGCCGAGCCCTTCGCCGACATGGCG
>NZ_JACADQ010000461.1 GCF_016106015.1 Neoroseomonas rubea | reverse complement strand
CGACGCGGGACATCGCGGACGGCGCCGCGTCCGCCGCCGCCCAGGCCGCCAACGCGGCGACCGGCGCCGACCGCGCCAGCGCGAATGTCGCGACCGTCGCCGCGGCGGCCGAGGAGATGGCCGCCTCCGTGAGCGAGATTACCCGCCAGGTGGGCCAGGCGGCGATCATGGCCCGCCGCGCCTCCGAACAGGCCGGCGCGACCGATGCGAGCGTCCGCCAGCTGGCCGAGGCCGCGCAGAAGATCGGCGAGGTGGTGGGCCTGATCAGCGACATCGCCGGCCGCACCAACCTGCTTGCGCTCAACGCCACGATCGAGGCCGCGCGCGCGGGGGATGCCGGCAAGGGCTTCGCCGTCGTCGCCAGCGAGGTGAAGGCGCTCGCCGCCCAGACCGCCAAGGCGACCGAGGAGATCGGCCGGCAGATCGCCGAGATCCAGGGCAGCACCGGCCAGGCCGTCTCCGCCATCCAGGGCATCGGGGAGGTGGTCCGCGAGGTGGACCAGGTCGCCGGCGCCATCGCCGCCGCCGTGGAACAGCAGGGCGCGGCGACGCAGGAGATCGCCCGCGGCGCCGGCCTCGCCGCCAGCGGCACGGGGGAAGTCTCGGGCAGCGTGGTGGAACTCCGCCACGGCGCCGAGACGGCCGCCGCCCGGGTCGAGGAGCTGCGCCGCGTCGCCGCCGAGGTGGACGAAAGCGGCCAGGCGCTGAAGCGCGAGGTCGACGGCATCGTCGCGACGCTGCGCGCCGCCTGAACCATTCCACCCCGGCCGCCTTGGACGCGGCGGCCGGGGGCGCCTATCTAGGGGGCCGAACCTTCAGGCCCCAACGTGTCCAGCCCGACCGAACCTTCCGCGACCCCCGCCTTTCTCAACCACGACCGGCCGCCCGTGCCCGACCTGGTCGTCCCGCGTGGCGTGCTGCCCTTCCACCTGCACCGCCGCCCCGTGCGGGGCCGGCTCATCCGGCTCGGGCCGCTGGCCGACGCGCTGCTGACGCGCCATGATAACGACCCTTCCGTCACCGTGCTCGCGGGACAGGCGCTGGCGCTGACCGCGGGGCTCGCCGCCGCGCTGAAGTTCCGCGGGTCCTTCAGCCTGCAGGCCAAGGGCGACGGCGCCGTGCCGATGCTGCTCGCGGACTGCACAGATACGGGGGCGCTGCGTGGCTACGCGCGCGCCGACGCCGCACGGCTCGCCTCCCTGCTGGCCGAAGGCGGCGCGCCCGGCGCGGCCGCGCTGCTCGGTCAGGGCTATCTGGCCTTCACCTGCGACCAGGGGCCGGACATGGACCGCTACCAGGGCATCGTCGCGATCGAGGGCGACAGCCTGACCGAGATGACGGGCGCCTATTTCCGCAGCTCGGAACAGCTCGCCACGCATGTCCACCTGGCCTGCGCGGAAACCCCCGCCGGCTGGCGCGCCGGCGCGCTCATCCTGGAACGCGTCGCCGGCGCCGGCGGCATCGGGGAGGAGATGGACGCGGATGCGCAGGAGGATGCCTGGCGCACCGCGGTGGCACTCGCCGCGACGCTGACGGATGGCGAGTTGCTCGACGACGCCCTGCCGGGCGAGCGGCTCCTGCACCGCCTGTTCCACGCGGAAGGACTGGCAGTCGACCGCGCCCGCGCGCTGTCCTACGGCTGCCGCTGCTCGCGCGCGCGGCTGGCCGGCGTGCTCGGGGGCTTCGGTGCGGAAGACCTCGACCACATGGCGGAGGAGGGGACCATCACCATGACCTGCGAGTTCTGCAACATCGGCTTTCGCTTCGACCGGGCCGAGATCAGCGGCGCCGTGGAGCGCTGAGCCCGATGTCCCTGCCCCGCCGCGCCGTGCTGCCTGTGCTGCTCGCCACCGCCGCCTGCGGCGGGGGGGAAGCGCCGCCGCCGCCCTCCAGCCCGCCCTCCTACAGCCACCTGACGCCGCTGCGCATCTCGGTGGAGCGGCTCGAGTTCGTCCCGCCCGAGCCATCAGCGCTGCGCGCCATGCCGCCGGCGCCGCTGCTGCCGGCCGATGTGGTGCGCATCATGGCCCAGGACCGGCTCTCTGCCGCCGGCGGCCCGGGGGTGGCGCGCTTCCGCATCCTCGCCGCGACGCTGGTCCGCGAAAGCAGTTCGGGCGGTGTCTTCACCGGCGGGTCCGAACGGGTCACCTGCACGCTGCGCTGCCGGCTCGAGATCGTTTCCCCCGAAGGCCAGCCGGCCGGCTTCGCCGAGGCCGAGGTGCGCCGGATGATGACCGGCCCCGCCGGCAGCGAGTCCGAGCGGATCCGCCGCGCGGACGAGATCGTCCGCCAGGCAGGGCGGGACCTGAACGTGGAGTTCGAGTTCCAGCTGCGGCGGAACCTGCGCGCCGTGCTGGCCGCGCCGGCCGCCCCCACGCCCGCCACGGCGCCGGTCGCGGCCGAGCCCCTGCCGCGGGTCTGATCGCGGCCGGGC
>NZ_JACADQ010000460.1 GCF_016106015.1 Neoroseomonas rubea | reverse complement strand
CGAGGAGCGCGGCGAGCGCCGCGACCGTGGCGAGCGCGGCGGCGAGCGGCGTGACCGCGGCGAGCGGCGCGAGCGCGGCGACGCCGCCGACTGATCCAATACCCGAGTGCCGGCCGGGGTCTTTAGATCGGCCCCGGCCGGTGCCATATTCACGTCATGATTCTCCGGGGAGCGTCCCTAAGTTGAAGGCCATCAACGCGATCCGCATGGGCGGGGTCGAGGTTCTGCCGTTGGTCGAAGGCGGCAAGGGTGTGTCCGTTTCGAACGGCGCCTCCTGCGGCGCCTGGGCGGCCTCGGGCGGGGTCGGCACCTTCTCCGCGGTCAATGCGGATTCCTACGATGCGGATGGCCGGCCCATCCCGCAGATCTACCATGGCAAGACGCGCCGCGAGCGGCATGAGGAACTCGTCCGCTACGCGATCGACGGCGCCGTCACCCAGGCGAAGCGAGCCTGGGACATGGCCGGCGGCAAGGGCCGCATCCACGCCAACATCCTGTGGGAAATGGGGGGTGCCGAACGCGTCGCGCGCGGGATGCTGGAAGGGGCCAGGGGCCTGATCCACGGCGTCACCTGCGGCGCGGGCATGCCCTATCGCCTTGCCGACGTCGCGCGCGACTTCGGCATCCACTACTACCCGATCGTCTCCTCGGGCCGCGCCTTCAGCGCGCTCTGGAAGCGGGCCTATCACAAGACGCGCGAATGGCTCGGCGGCGTGGTCTACGAGGACCCGTGGCTCGCCGGCGGCCATAACGGACTGTCGAATTCCGAGGACCCGAAGAAACCTGAGGCCCCCTACGCGCGGGTGCTGAAGCTGCGCGAGCAGATGCGCGCCTTCGGCCTGGACGACACGCCCATCATCATGGCCGGCGGCGTCTGGTGGCTGGAGGAGTGGGAGGACTGGATCGACAATCCCGAGCTCGGCCCGATCGCCTTCCAGTTCGGCACGCGCCCGCTGGTGACGAAGGAAAGCCCGATCTCCGATGCCTGGAAGCAGAAGCTTCTGACGCTGAAGGCGGGCGACGTGCTGCTGCAGCCCTTCTCACCCACCGGCTTCTATTCCTCCGCCGTGCGCAACGACTTCCTGCGGGAACTCGAGGACCGCAACGAGCGGCAGGTCGCCTACACCAGCGAGCCGATCGGTGAGCATCTGGCGGAATACGGCGTCGGCCCGCGCAAGCGCCTCGTCTATGTCGCGCCACATGACCTGGCGCGCATCAACCACTGGGAAGCCGAAGGCTTCACCGAGGCGATGCGCACGCCCGACAACACGCTGATCTTCGTGACGCCCGACAAGGCGCGGGAGATCGTCAAGGATCAGGTCGACTGCATGGGCTGCCTTTCGGCCTGCCGCTTCAGCAACTGGTCGCAGCACGAGCCCGACTACAGCACCGGCAAGAAGGCCGACCCGCGCTCTTTCTGCATCCAGAAGACGCTGCAGGACGTGGCGCATGACGGCGCGCTGGAACGCAACCTGATGTTCGCCGGGCACAACGCCTACCGCTTCGGCTCCGACCCCTTCTATTCGAACGGGTTCGTGCCGACGGTGAAGCAGCTGGTCGAACGGATCGCGACGGGGCGGTAGGGACGCGCCCCGTTTCCGTGGCGCCGCCTCACGGATGGCGCCAGGACACCTCCGGCGGCGCCGGCTCCGTCGGGTCGACGCGCAGCATCTGCCCGTTCATCACGCTTTGACCCGTCAGGGCCATGATGAACCCCCAATGCGACACCACGAGCGTATGCGCCCAGTCGTCGATCGCGGCCATCTCGGCGCGGAACAGCGCCGCGCGGCCCTCGACCTGCGTCGCGGGCTCCTCCTCCGCCGGCCACCAGACTTCGTCGAGGCCGTCGAAGGCCAGGTCGGGGAACGTCATGCGCAGCTCGGTCACCGGGCTGCCGATGTCGCAGGTGAAGGCGTAGCGCTCGCGCACCAGCGGCGTGACGCTCAGCTTCAGGCCCAGCCGCCGCGCCACCGGCCGCGCCGTCTGGATCGCGCGGCGATAGGGGGAGACGAGGATCCGGCGGATCTCCTCCCCCGCCAGCGCCTCGGCCGCCGCCTCGGCCTGGCTGTGGCCGAGCGGGGTCAGCACCGGGTCGACGATGCCTGGGTCCTTCCGCGTCTGGGTGAACAGCAGGTTGAACTCGCTCTGGCCGTGGCGGAGCAGGATCATGCGGCGGCTTCCCGGATGGCGGACCATCCGGGCGTAGCCGGGGCGCGGGATTGCCGCAACCGGGCGCCGCGCATGTTGCGGCGGGGCCATGCCCGCCTTAAGTGAGAGGCTACGAGGAGAGTGACATGACGGGCGGCCTGCCGATCGACCTGATCCTTTTCGCGATGGTGGCGGCCTTCCTGGTGCTGCGCCTGCGCAGCGTGCTGGGCCGCCGCACCGGCTTCGAGCGCCAGCCCGGTGAAGCCGCGCCCGGCGCCGGCCAAGCCGCGGCCGCGCCGGAAGCCGTGCCCGTCGCCC
>NZ_JACADQ010000046.1 GCF_016106015.1 Neoroseomonas rubea | reverse complement strand
CCCCCCCCCCGCCTGCGCCGCCGCGGCGTTCGAAGCCCGGCGTCCGGGGGCCGGCCGATGCCCGATCGGCGCGGCCCTGGGGCGGTTCCACTCGGCCGGCGGCTGCTCTAGGCTTCCCATCCGCAATTCCATCGGAGACGGGGACCCATGTTCCGACGCGACCTGCTGGCCGGCGCCGCCGCCGCCGCGGCCCTGCCGCGCTTCGCCATCGCGCAGACCGCCGCCGCGCGGACGCTGCGCTATGTGCCGCACGCCAATCCAGGCAACATCGATCCCTTCACGAATACCGCCTTCGTGGCCCGCGACCACGCCTTCCTGGTCTATGACCAGCTCTACGGCATGGACGAGCAGTTCCGCCCGCAGCCGCAGATGGTCCAGGGCCATGTCGTCGAGAATGACGGGCTGCTCTGGCGCTTCACGCTGCGCGAGGGGCTGAAGTTCCACGACGGCACGCCGGTGCGCGGGCGGGACTGCATCGCATCGATCCGCCGCTGGGGCCGGCGCGACGCCTTCGGGCAGGAACTGTTGGTGCGCGTCGCCGACATGACCGAGGAGAGCGACCGGGTCTTCGCGATCCGCCTCAACCGCGCCTTCCCCAAGATGCTCGAGGCCTTCAGCAAGGTCACGACGAGCTGCCTGTTCGTGATGCCGGAGCGCCTCGCCAACGTCGATCCCTTCACCAACATCGCCGAGGCGGTGGGCAGCGGCCCCTTCCGCTTCGTGCAGAACGAATGGGTGCCGGGCTCCTCGCTCGTCTATGCGCGCAACGCGGACTACGTTCCGGTCACCTCCGGCACCGCCTCGATGACGGCGGGCCCCAAGGTCGCGCATTTCGACCGCGTGGAATGGCGGATCATTCCCGACGCCTCGACTGCCGCCGCCGCGCTGCAGGCGGGCGAGATCGACTGGTGGGAACAGCCGACGGCGGACCTCTTCCCGCTGGTCGCGCGCAACCGCAACATCGCGGTGGACATCATCAACGGCACCGGGCTGATCGGGATCTTCCGCCCGAACCACCTGACGGCGCCCTTCAACAACCCGGCCGTGCGCCGCGCGGTGCTCACGGCGATCAACCAGATCGACTTCATGACGGCCGTGATCGGCGAGGCGGGCGTCCCTGGCCGGGCGAACCTGCGGCGGGAAGGGATCGGCTACTTCGCGCCGGAGAGCCCCTCCGCCTCGACCGTCGGGCTCGACCGGCTGCGCAAGAACATCGACGCGGCGCGGGCCGAGCTGCAGGCGGCGGGTGCCATGGGCGCGCGGCTCGTGCTGCTGAACGCGACCGACCTTGCCTCGATCAACGCGGCGACGCTGGTCGGCGCCGACCTGTTCCGCCGCATGGGCTTCAACGTCGACCTGGTCAGCGCCGACTGGGGCACGGTGGTACAGCGGCGGGCGAGCAAGAACCCGATCGACCAGGGCGGCTGGTCCGGCTTCTTCACCTTCTGGAGCGGCGTGGACCACTGGAACCCGGCGAGCCATGCCTCGATCCGCGGCCATGGCGACGCGGCCTGGCCGGGCTGGCCGACCATCCCGGCGATCGAGGCGCAGCGTAACGCCTGGTTCGACGCGCCGAACGACGCCGCCGCGCTGGCCGCGACGACCGAGATGCAGCGCATCGCCTTCGACGAAGTGCCCTATGTGCCGACCGGCATGTACTACCAGCCGACCGCATTCCGGCGGAACCTGACCGGCATGCTGAAGGGCCAGCCGCCGCTGTTCTGGAACGTCCGGCGGACGTGATGCGCGCAGGGCCTCGCGCGGCTTGCGCGGGGCCCGCCGATCTGGTCAAGACGGGCGCCCGTTCCGGAGTTGGCCGATGCAACGACGTGCCCTGATCGCCGCCGCCTTCGCGCTGCCCGCGCTGGCGCGGCCGGCGCTCGGGCAGGGCAGCGCGGCCGCGCCGAAGACCCTGAAGTTCGTCCCGCAGGCCGATCTCGCGGTGCTCGACCCGATCGTCACCACCGCGAATGTCACGCGCCTGCATGGCTTCGCGGTGTTCGACACGCTCTACGGCCTGGACGCGGACTACGCGCCCGCGCCCCAGATGGCCGAGGGCCACACGGTCGAGAATGACGGCCGGCGGGTGGCCATCCGCCTGCGCGAAGGGCTGAAGTTCCACGATGGGGAGGCGGTGCGTGCGCAGGACTGCGTCGCCTCTATCCGCCGCTGGGCGCAGCGCGACGCGTTGGGCCAGGCGCTGATGGCCCGCACCGAGGAAATCGCCGCGACCGACGAGCGGACCATCCTGTTCCGGCTCTCGCGCCCCTTCCCCCGGCTGTTCGATGCGCTGGCCAAGGTGACCGCGCCGGTCTGCTTCATCATGCCCGAGCGGCTGGCGGAAACCGACCCGACCCGGCCCGTGACCGAGATGATCGGCAGTGGCCCTTTCCGTTACCTGGCCGATGAACGCGTTCCCGGCGGCCGCATCGCCTATGCCCGATTCGACGGCTACGTGCCGCGCGCGGAAGGCGCGGTGGCCTGGACCGCGGGACCCAAGCGCGCGCTGTTCGACCGCATCGAGTGGCATGTGCAGCCCGACGCCGCGAGCGCATCCGCCGCGCTGCAGGCGGGCGAGGTCGACTGGTGGGAGAATCCGTCCTCCGACCTCCAGCCCGCGCTGCGCCGCAACCGCAACATCGTGATGGAGATTCCCGACCCGACCGGCTTCGTCGGGATGGCGCGCTTCAACCACCTCCATCCCCCCTTCGACCGCGCCGTGATCCGGCGCGCCCTGCTCGGCGCGGTGAACCAGGGGGAGTTCATGCAGGCCGTGATCGGGGAGGATCGCAGCCTGTGGCGCGACGAGGTCGGCTTCTTTGCCCCGGGCACGCCGCTCGCGAGCGAGGAGGGGCTCGGGCCGCTGACCTCCGCGCGCGACATCGAGCGCGTCAAGCGCGAGATCGCCGAGGCCGGCTATGGCGGGGAGAAGGTGGTGCTGCTCGCGCCCAACGACTTCCCGACACTTTCCGCCCTTGCCAATGTCGGCGCGGGGATGCTGCGCCAGGTCGGCTTCGACGTGGAGATCTTCTCGGCCGACTGGGCGGCGGTGGTGCAGCGCCGCGCGCGGCGTGAAGCGCCGGAGCGCGGCGGCTGGAGCATGTTCTTCACCTTCTGGGCCGGGCTCGACACCGCGCATCCGGGCGTGCACCAGGCGTTGCGCGGCACCGGCGAACGCGCCTGGTTCGGCTGGCCGACCATGGCGAAGATGGAGGAGCTGCGCGGCGCCTGGCTCGACGCGCCTGACCTTGCCGCGCAGCAGCGCATCGCGCGGGAGATGCAGGCCGAGGCGATGCGCGAGGCGCCCTACCTTCCGCTCGGGCAGTATTTCCAGGCCACTGCCTATCGCCGCGGCATCTCCGGCATGGTGAAGGGCCTGCCGGTGTTCTGGAACCTCCAGCGCGGCTGAGCGCGGGGTTGCCGATCCCGCCCGCGGCTGGTCAGATGCCGCCGAAAGAGCGCTGGGAGAACAGCAATGAACCGTCGTGACCTGCTGAAGGCGGGCGCCGTGGCCGGTGCGGCCGGCGCGCTGCCAGGATTCGCGACCGCGCAGCCGGCACAGAACCGCGTCCTCAAGATGGTGCCGCAGGCGAACCTCACCAGCCTCGACCCGATCTGGACGACGGCGAACATCACCCGCAACCACGGCCACATGATCTACGACAGCCTTTACGGGCTGGACGCGGAATTCCGGGCGCAGCCCCAGATGGCCGAGGGCCATGTGATCGAGGATGAGGGCCGCACCGTCACCATCACGCTCCGCCCGGGGCTGAAGTTCCACGATGGCGAACCGGTGCGCGCGCAGGACGTGGTGCCCTCCATCAACCGCTGGATGCGGCGCAACCCCTTCGGGCAGAAGCTCGCGACGGTGGTCGATGCGCTCGATGTGGTGGACGACCGGCGGGTGCGCTTCAGGCTCAAGCGCGCATTCCCGCTGCTGTTCAAGGCGCTCGGCCAGGTCTCGAACAGTCCGGCCTTCATCATGCCGGAACGGCTCGCGCGCACCGACGCCTTCCAGCAGGTGCGCGAGGCGATCGGATCGGGCCCCTTCCGCTTCAAGGCGGACGAGTTCAATTCCGGCAGCCTTGTGGTCTATGAGCGCAACCGGGACTACATCCCGGTCTCCTCCGGCACGACCAGCCTGACGGCGGGGCCCAAGATCGCGCATTTCGACCGCGTCGAGTGGCACATCATCGTCGATGCCGCGACGGCTGCGGCCGCGCTGCAGACCGGGGAGATCGACTGGTACGAGCAGCCGCCGCCGGAGATCCAGCAGCTGCTCCGCCGCAACCGCAACATCGCGATCGAGGCGATCGACCCGCTACCGCTGACCGGCATCCTGCGCTTCAACCACCTGCACGCGCCCTTCAACGACAAGAAGATGCGCCAGGCGATCCTTCCGGCGATCAGCCAGGAGGACTTCATGCAGGCGGTGGTCGGAACGGAGGCGGCGCTGTACCGCACCGGCGTCGGCCTCTTCACGCCGGGCACGCCGCTTGCCAACGATGAAGGGCTCGAGGCGCTGAAGGGCCCCCGCAGCCTCGACCGCGCCAAGGCGCTGATGCGGGAGGCCGGCTACACCAACCAGCCGATGCGCCTGATCGGCCCGACCGACATCCTCGCCCCCGCGGCCATGACGCAGGTGGGGGCCGACCTTGTCCGCCGGCTGGGCTTCAACGCCGACATCGTGCTGACGGACTGGGGCACGACCGTGCAGCGCCGCACGTCGCGCGAGCCCTTCGACCGCGGGGGGTGGAACATGCTCTTCACCTCCTTCTCCTCGGTCGATTTCGTCGATCCGGCGGCGCATTTCCCGCTGCGCGGCAACGGCACCAACGCCTGGTTCGGCTGGCCGGACATCCCGCGCCTGGAGGAACTGCGCGACGCGTGGTTCGAGGCGCCGGACCTGCCGACCGAACAGCGCCTTGCGCGCGAGATGCAGCGCGTGGCGATGGACGAGCTGCCCTATGTGCCGGTCGGCTCCTACCTGTCGATGACGGCGCTCCGGCGCAACCTGACCGGGCGCGTGCCGGGGCTCGCGCTCTACTGGGGCATCCGCAGGACCTGAAGGGAGAATGGCCATGGAACGTAGGACCTTCCTCGGCGCCACGGCGGGGATCGCCGCCGGCGGCGCCGCCGCGCCCGCGATCGCGCAAGGGGCGGCCGCGCGCACGCTGCGCGTCATCCCACAGGCGAACCTGACGAGCCTGGACCCGGTGTGGACGACTGCCGTCGTCACGCGCAACAACGCCTTCCTGATCTACGACCAGATCTGCGCGACCGACGCGGCCGGCGCGGTGAAGCCGCAGATGGCCGAAGGCTGGGACGTCTCCCAGGATCAGCTGACCTGGACCTTCCGCCTGCGCGACGGGCTGATGTTCCATGACGGGGAGCGGGTGCTGGCGAAGGACTGCGTGGCCTCGATCGACCGCTGGCGGCGGCGCGACCCGTTCATGCAGGTGCTCTGGCCCAACGTGGCCGAGCTCGCTGCGGTGGACGACCGGACTTTCCGCTTCAGGCTGCATCGCCCGACGCCGCTGCTGCTGATGGCGCTCGGCCAGACGCAGTTCCCCTGCTTCGTGATGCCCGAGCGCATCGCGCAGACAGACGCGTTCCAGCAGATTCGCGACACGATCGGGTCGGGCCCGTTCCGCTTCCTGCGCGACGAATGGAACCCCGGGCAGCGCGCCGCCTGGGCAAAGAACGAGCGCTACGTGCCGCGGCAGGAACCGGTCGATGGGCTCGCCGGTGGGCGTGTGCCGCGCATCGACCGCGTCGAATGGACGATCATCAGCGACCCGGCGACGAGTGCCAACGCCATTGCGCAGGGGGAGCACGACTACTGGGAATACCCGCTGCACGACCTGCTGCCGATGTTGCGGCGCAACCGCAACGTGGTGGTGGAACAGCGGCTGACCGACGGCACCTATGGCGTGGCGCGCTTCAACACGCTGCAGCCGCCCTTCAACAACCCTGCGATCCGCCGCGCGGTCGCGATGGCGGTGGACCAGCGCGACTACCTGCGCGCCGTCGCCGGGGACGATCCGGCCGGCTGGGGGGTGTGCGAGGGTGTGTTCACCTGCGACACGCCGCTGGCCAACGAGGTGGGCAGCGACGTGCTCAAGGTGCGCAACATCGACCGCGCGCGCGCCGCGCTGCGGGAGGCGGGCTACAACAACGAGAAGGTCGTGCTGATCGCGCCGGGCGACTATCCGCAGATCAACGCCCTGTCGCTGATGACGGCGGACATCCTTCGCCGGCTCGGCATGAATCTCGAGCTCATCGCGGCGGACTGGGGCACGCTCGTGCAGCGGCGCACCTCGCGCGAGCCGGTGGAGCGCGGGGGGTGGAGCATCATCCACACCACCTCCTCCGGCCAGTCGCTGGCGCTGCCGGTCTTCCACCTGTTCCTGCGCGCGAACGGCAACGACGCCTGGTTCGGCTGGCCGAACGTGCCGGAGGTCGAGCGCCTGCGCGCCGAATGGGTGGAGAAGGGCGGGGACCCCGCGGAAGGCCGCCGGATCGGGGAGGCGCTGAACCGGGAGGCGATGGCCGCGATGTACTACATCCCCCTCGGCTACTACTGGCAGCCCTCGGCCTGGCGACGGAATGTCACGGGGATGTTCCGTGCCCCGGCGACCGTTTTCTGGAACGTCGGCAAGAGCTGAGAGACCTTCTGGCACGCCCGGTGCTAGGCCCTTCGGGTCCTCCGAAAGGGCCGGTGCGGAGCCATGACGGCGCCTGCATCCGGGCCTCGGCCGGGTGCTGGTCGGGCGCACACGGATGATGCAATGTGACCGGCAACCGGGCAGGGGAGGCCTTGCCAGGACGCCAACAGGGAGAGTTTGTATGGACCGCAGAACGTTTCTCAAGGCTGGCGCCGGCGTTGCCGCGATCGGCTCGGCTGGCGGGCTGTCCTCGCCGGCGCTGTCGCAGGGTGCCGCCGCGCGGACGCTGCGCTTCGTGCCGCAGGCCAACCTCGCGAATTTCGACCCGATCTGGGGCACGCAGTATGTCGTGCGCAACGCGTCCGTGCTGGTGTGGGACACGCTCTACGGGTTCGACGAGCGGCTGGAGCCGCAGCGCCAGATGGTCGAGGGGGAGGAAGTCTCCTCCGACGGCAAGACCTGGACGTTCAAGCTGCGCGAGGGCCTGCGCTTCCATGACGGGGAGCCGGTGCGCGCGCGCGACGTCGTCGCCTCGATCAACCGCTGGATGCCGCGCGACCCGATGGGCCAGCTGCTGCGCGCGCTCAATGTCGAGCTCAGCGCGGTGGACGACCGGACGTTCCGCTGGGTGCTGAGCGCGCCCTTCACCAAGATGAAGATGGCGCTCGGCAAGAACGCGACGCCGATGTGCTTCATCATGCCCGAGCGCATCGCGTCGCGCTTCGACAGCTTCACGCAGATCAACGAGTATGTCGGCTCCGGCCCGATGCGCTTCGCGCGCAACGAATGGGTACCGGGCGCGCGCGCCGTCTTCACGCGCTTCGACCAGTACGTGCCGCGCAACGAGCCGGCGAGCTGGCTCGCGGGCGGCAAGCGCATGATGGTCGACCGCGTCGAGTGGGTGATCATGCCCGACCCGGCCACCGCTTCCGCAGCCCTGCAGAACGGCGAGGTCGACTGGTGGGAGAACCCGATCACCGACCTCGTGCCGGTGCTTCGCCGTAACCGCAACATCCAGGTCGACATCGCCGATCCGCTCGGCAACATCGGCAGCTTCCGGATGAACCACCTGCATCCGCCCTTCAACAACGTGAAGGTGCGCCAGGCGGTGATGACGGCTCTGAGCCAGCAGGACTACATGACCGCGCTGGTGGGCGACGACCGCAGCCTGTGGCGCACCCTGGGCGGCTTCTTCACGCCCGGCACGCCGCTCTACACCGAGGAAGGCGGCGAGATGATGAAGGCCGCGAACCTTGAGCGCGGCCGCGCGCTGCTGCGCGAATCGGGCTATGCCGGCGAGCCGGTGATCTGCCTCGTCGCGCAGGACCAGCCGATCACCAAGGCGCAGGGCGACGTGACGGCGGACCTGCTGAAGCGCCTGGGCATGAATGTCGACTACGTCGCGACCGACTGGGGCACCGTCGGCCAGCGCCGCGCCGTGAAGAACCCGCCCAACCAGGGCGGCTGGGGCATGTTCCACACCTGGCACGCCGGCGCGGACGCCATCAACCCGGTGCTCTACAACGCGGTGCGCGCGAATGGCGACGGCGCCTGGTTCGGCTGGCCGAACGTGCCGGCGGTCGAGGCCGAGGTGCCGAATTGGATCCAGGCGCCGAACCTCGAGCAGGAGCGCGCGGCGATCGGCCGCCTCAACCGTGCGGCGGTCGAGAATGTCGTCTATTGCCCGACGGGCTTCTTCCTCGGCTACCAGGCCTGGCGCCGGAATGTCTCTGGCATCGTGAAGGGACCGATTCCCTTCGCCTGGGGCGTCTCCAAGTCCTGACCAACTGACAGGTAACCCGCGATCATGTTCGCCTATGTCGTCCGACGCGTGCTGGCCACCATCCCCGTGATGGCGGTCGTCGCGCTGTTCGTCTTCAGCCTTCTCTACATCGCGCCGGGCGACCCGGCGGCGGTGATCGCGGGTGACCAGGCCACCCCGGAGGATGTCGAGCGCATCCGCGCGAGCCTCGGCCTCGACCGCCCCTATCTGGTGCGGTTCGGGGCCTGGGTCTTCGACATCCTGCGCGGCGACCTCGGCGTGTCGATCTTCACGAACCTGCCGGTGTCGCTGATGATCAAGCAGCGGCTGGAACCCACCCTGTCGCTGATGGTCGTGACGCTCATCCTTGCCGTCTCGATCGCGGTGCCGATGGGCGTGATCGCGGCGGCGCGGGTCGGCACCTTCGTCGACAAGTTCGTCATGGCCTTCGCGGTGCTGGGCTTTTCGGTGCCCGTCTTCGTGGTGGGCTACCTGCTCGCCTATGTCTTCGCGCTCGAACTCGAATGGCTGCCGGTGCAGGGCTACACGCCCTTCAGCGAGGGCTTCTTCCCCTGGATCGAGAACCTGATCCTGCCCGCCGTCGCGCTCGGGTCGGTCTACATCGCCCTGATCGCGCGGATCACCCGCGCCTCGATGCTCGAGGTGCTGCAGCAGGATTACATCCGCACCGCGCGCGCCAAGGGCGCGGGGCAGCGCAGCATCCTGTTCCTGCACGCGCTGAAGAACGCGGCGGTGCCGATCGTCACCGTGATCGGCATCGGCATCGCCCTGCTGATCGGCGGCGCCGTCGTGACCGAGAGCGTGTTCGCCATCCCCGGGCTGGGGCGCCTGACCGTGGATGCGATCCTGCGGCGCGACTACCCCGTGATCCAGGGCGTGGTGCTGCTGTTCTCCTTCACCTACGTGCTGGTCAACCTGCTGATCGACATCCTCTACACCCTGTTTGACCCGAGGATCCGCTACTGATGGCCTCCGCATCCGTCCTCAGCCCGGCCGACGTCTCGGCGGCCAAGGTCGCCGCCGCGGCCCCGATGGGCGACATCATGCCCCCGGTGAAGGCACGCCACGGCCTGTGGGGCTTCATCTACCGCAATCCCACCATCGCGATCGGCGGTGGCATCGTGCTGCTGATGGTGATCATGGCGGTGTTCGCGCCGCTGTTCTGGACCGTGGACCCGACGGCGCTCGCCCCCGCGCGGCGCACGCGCGAACCTTCGGCCGAATACTGGTTCGGCACGGACATGCTGGGCCGGGACGTCTATTCGCGCGTGATCTACGGGGCGCGCGTCTCGCTCATCGTCGGCTTCTCGGTGGCGATCTGCGCATCGATCATCGGCCTGACCATCGGCCTCGTCTCGGGCTTCGTGCGCTGGGCGGACAGCATCGTCATGCGCGTGATGGACGGCATGATGTCGATCCCGCCGATCCTGCTCGCCATCGCGCTGATGGCGCTGACGCGCGGGTCGGTGCAGAACGTGATTATCGCCATCACCATCGCCGAGGTGCCGCGCGTGTCGCGCCTGGTGCGCGGCGTGGTGCTGTCGCTGCGCGAACAGCCCTATGTCGATGCCGCGGTGGCGGCGGGCACGCGGACGCCGGTCATCATCTGGCGCCACATCCTGCCCAACACCATCGCGCCCATGACGGTGCAGGCGACCTTCATCTGCGCCTCCGCCATGATCACGGAATCCATCCTGTCCTTCATCGGCGCGGGCACGCCGCCGATCATCCCGTCCTGGGGCAACATCATGGCCGAGGGCCGGGCCCTGTGGCAGGTGAAGCCCTACATCGTGTTCTTCCCCGCCGTGTTCCTGTCGATCACCGTGCTCGCGGTGAACATGCTGGGCGATGGCCTGCGCGATACGCTGGACCCGCGCATGGCAAAGAGGATCTGAGTCCGATGGCCCTGCTCGAAGTCGACAACCTCCAGACCCATTTCCGCTCGCGCGACGGCATCAACCGGGCGGTGGATGGCGTGTCCTTCCATGTCGAGGCGCGCGAGACGGTCGCCATCGTGGGCGAATCCGGCTGCGGCAAGTCGGTCACCGCCATGTCCATCCTGCGGCTCATCCCCGAGCCGCCGGGCAAGATCGCGGGTGCGATCCGCTTCAACGGCCGCGACCTGCTGAAGTGCTCGGACCGCGAGATGCGCGACATCCGCGGCAACGAGATCAGCATGATCTTCCAGGAGCCCATGACCAGCCTGAACCCCGTGCTCACGGTGGGACGGCAGATCGGGGAGACGCTGCGCCTGCACCAGGGCCTCTCGGCCCAGGCGGCGGAGAACCGCGCGGTGGACATGCTGAACCTGGTCGGCATCCCCGAAGCCCGGCGGCGCGTGCGCGAATACCCGCACCAGCTCTCGGGCGGGATGCGCCAGCGCGTGATGATCGCCATCGCGCTGGCCTGCAATCCGAAGCTGCTGATCGCGGACGAACCCACCACGGCGCTGGACGTGACGATCCAGGCGCAGATCCTGGACCTGATGCGCGACCTCAAGCGCACCGTGGGGGCGGCGATCGTCATCATCACCCACGACCTGGGCGTGGTGGCGGAAGTGGCCGAGCGCGTGATCGTGATGTACGCCGGGCGCAAGGTCGAGGAGGCCGAGGTCGGCCGCCTGTTCCGCAACCCGCGCCATCCCTATACGCAGGGGCTGCTCGGATCGATGCCCAAGCTCGGCTCCTCGCTCACCGGGGTCGAGACGCGCCTGCAGGAAATCCCCGGCGTGGTCCCGAGCCTGAAGCGCAAGCTCGAAGGCTGCGTCTTCGCTTCCCGCTGCGCGCACGCGACGGATCTCTGCACCAAGGTCGCGCCCGCGCTCGAGGAAAAGGCGCCGGGCCATATCGCGGCCTGCCACTACGCTCTCAAGGACGCGCTTGCCGCATGAGCACCCCCATCCTCGAGGTCAACGACCTCAAGAAGCACTTCCCCATCCATGGCGGCTTCTTCGGCGGGCGTACCGGCTACGTCTATGCCGTGGACGGCGTGTCCTTCTCGATCGCCAAGGGAGAGACGCTGTCGCTGGTCGGTGAATCCGGCTGCGGCAAGTCCACCGTCGGCAAGGCCATCCTGCGGCTGTTCCCGATCACGGGCGGCAGCGTGAACCTGGACGGCACGCGCATCGACGACATGCCCTCGGGCACGCTGCGCCCGATGCGCCGGCGGATGCAGGTGGTCTTCCAGGACCCGTTCAGCAGCCTCAACCCGCGCATGCGCGTGCGCGACATCCTGGCCGAGCCGATCCGCAACTTCGGCCTGGCGAAGGACGCCGCGGACATCGAGAAGCGCGTGGGCGACCTGATGGACCGCGTGCGCCTGCCGCGGGATGCGGTGGGCCGCTGGCCGCACGAATTCTCGGGTGGGCAGCGCCAACGCATCTGCATCGCGCGCGCGCTCGCGGCAGACCCGGACCTCATCATCTGCGACGAGGCGGTCTCCGCCCTCGACGTCTCGGTCAAGGCGCAGATCGTGAACCTGCTGCAGGATCTGCAGAAGGAACTCGGCCTCGCCATGCTGTTCATCAGCCATGACCTCGCGATCGTCGAGCACATGACGCACCGCGTGGCGGTGATGTATCTCGGCAAGATCGTGGAAGTGGCCCCCAAGCGCCAGCTTTTCGCGGCCCCGAAGCACCCCTACACGGAAGCCCTGCTGTCGGCCGTGCCGGTGCCCGAACCGGGCGCGCAGCGCGAGCGCATCATCCTGACCGGCGACGTGCCATCCCCGATCAATCCGCCCAAGGGCTGCCGCTTCCACACGCGCTGCCCCTACGCCTTCGACCGGTGCAGCAAGGAGGAGCCCGAGCTGCGCCCGACCGAGGAAGGCCACTTCGCGGCCTGCCACCTGCACGACCGGCCGGCTTCGGAAAACCCGCTGGCCGGGGCACGTGGCGCCGCGGTCATCGCGCATCATTGACGGGCGGGCAGGGGCGTCCTGCTCCTCCCGCACCCCGTCCATTCGTGCTGTCGCAACCGCCGGGAATCATGCGGTTGCGACGTTATTGAGATTCGTTCGCATTCGACGGATGGCGCGCCACCTGCCGCCCGTCGACGCTTGACGAGGCATGGGCGCCGGCGCGAGGCTTGCGCCCCATCGCACGGGCGCCACATGCCCGATCACCAACGGAACTCTCGGGGAGACGAACGATGCCGCAGGTCACGCTGACCGTGAACGGCCAGACCCACACGGCGGAGGTTGAGGGCCGCACCCTCCTCGTCGAACTGCTGCGGGAGACGCTGCGCCTGACCGGCACGCATGTCGGCTGCGACACCAGCCAGTGCGGCGCCTGCGTCGTGCACATCAACGGCGAGAGCGTGAAGTCCTGCACCACGCTCGCCGTGATGGCGAATGGCGCGAACGTCACGACGATCGAAGGGCTCGCCAAGCCCGACGGCACGCTGCACCCGATGCAGGAAGCCTTCCGCGAATACCACGCCCTGCAGTGCGGCTTCTGCACGCCGGGGATGGTGATGTCCGCCATCGACCTGGTGCAGAAGAACCCGCAGGGCCTGACGGAACAGCAGATCCGCGAGGGGCTCGAGGGCAATCTGTGCCGCTGCACGGGCTACCACAACATCGTCAAGGCGATCGCCGCCGCGGCCGATGTGATGCACGGCAAGCGGAGCGAGATCGCGCGCGCGGCCGAATAGGCCGCGCCACCCGGGCGCGCGATGCGCGCCCCAAGAAGCGGCCCGGCAAATCCCGGGCCCCCAGAAGAAGCCCCAAGGGAGAGGCAAACGACCATGAACGTGGTGACCCCGTTCGAAGGCATCGGAGCGAGCGTCCGCAGGAAGGAGGATTTCCGTTTCCTTCAGGGCCGCGGCGCCTACACGGATGATTTCAATCGCCAGGGCCAGTTGCACGCCTGGATCCTGCGCAGCCCGCACGCGCATGCGCGCATCAAGGCCGTGGACACCAAGGCGGCGGCCGCGATGCCGGGCGTCGTCGCGGTCTTCACCGGCGCCGACATGGCGCGCGACAACATCGGCGGCCTGCCCTGCGGCTGGCAGATCCACAACAAGGACGGCTCGCCGATGGCCGAGCCGCCGCATCCGGTGCTCGCCATCGACAAGGTCCGCCATGTCGGCGATCCGGTCGCCGTCGCCATCGCGGCGACGCGCGAGCAGGCGCGCGACGCGGCCGAAGCGATCCTGGTGGACTACGACGTGCTGCCGGCCGCGGCGACGATGGACGCCGCGCTGAAGCCCGGTGCCGCGCCGATCCATGACGGCGTGGCGGGCAACCTCTGCTACGACTGGCACATCGGCGACAAGGCGGTGGTGGACGCGGCCTTCGCCTCGGCCGCCAAGGTCGTCAGCCTCGACCTCGTGAACAACCGCCTGATCCCGAACGCGATGGAACCGCGCGCGGCCCTCGGCGAGTTCGACCGCACCACGGGCGACTACACGCTGACGACGACGAGCCAGAACCCGCACGTCATCCGCCTGCTGATGGGTGCGAACGTGCTGCACATCCCCGAAAGCAAGCTCCGCGTGGTGGCCCCCGATGTCGGCGGCGGCTTCGGGTCGAAAATCTACCACTATGCCGAGGAGGCGATCGTCACTTGGTCGGCCGGCAAGCTCGCCCGCCCGGTGAAGTGGACCGCCGACCGCAGCGAGTCATTCATGTCGGACGCGCACGGGCGCGACCATGTCTCGCATGCGGAACTCGCGCTGGATGCGGAGGGCAAGATCCTCGGCCTGCGTGTGTCCACGCTCGCGAACATGGGCGCCTACCTGTCGACCTTCGCGCCCTGCGTGCCGACCTATCTCTACGCTACGCTGCTCGCCGGCGTGTACACGACGCCGGTGATCTATTGCGAGGTGAAGGCCGTCTTCACCAACACCGTCCCCGTCGATGCCTATCGCGGCGCCGGCCGGCCGGAAGCGACCTTCCTGCTGGAGCGGCTGATGGACGTGGCGGCGCAGGAAACGGGCATCGACCGCGTCGATCTGCGCCGGCGCAACTTCATCCCGACCGACGCCTTCCCCTACCAGACGCCGGTCGCGCTGCAATACGACAGCGGCAACTACCACGCGACGCTGGATGAGGCGCTGAAGACCTCCGACTGGGCGGGCTTCGAGGCGCGCCGCGCGGAGTCCGCCAAGCGCGGCAAGCTGCGCGGCATCGGCATCTCGACCTACCTCGAAGCCTGCGGCATCGCGCCCTCGGCCGTGGTGGGCAGCCTCGGCGCGCGCGCGGGCCTATATGAGGTCGGCACGATCCGCGTGCATCCGACCGGCAGCGTCACGGTGCTGACCGGCGCGCACAGCCACGGGCAGGGGCATGAGACGACCTTCGCCCAGCTGGTCGCCGACAAGCTCGGCGTGCCCACCGCGCAGGTCGACATCGTGCATGGCGACACGGCCAAGGTACCCTTCGGCATGGGCACCTATGGCTCGCGCTCGCTTGCGGTCGGCGGGTCGGCGATGATGAAGGCGATGGACAAGATCATCGCCAAGGGTAAGCGCATCGCCGCCCATCTGATGGAAGCCTCGGTCGACGACATCGAGTTCGACCGCGGCACCTTCCGCGTCGCGGGCACGGACAAGACCAAGGCGCTGGTGGACATCTCGGTCGCGGCCTACGTCCCGCACAACTACCCTATCGAGGAACTCGAGCCCGGCCTCGAGGAGACCGCCTTCTACGACCCCAAGAACTTCACCTATCCGGGCGGCTGCCACATCGCGGAAGTCGAGATCGACCCGGAGACGGGCAAGGTCTCGATGGTGAACTTCACCGCGGTCGACGATGTCGGGCGCGTCATCAACCCGATGATCGTCGAAGGCCAGGTGCAGGGCGGCATCGCCCAGGGCATCGGCCAGGCCTTGCTGGAAACCTGCGTCTATGACGCGAGCGGCCAGCTGCTCTCGGGGTCCATGATGGACTACACCATGCCGCGCGCGGACGACCTCGCGCCGGTCTCGGTCGCGACCCACACCACGCTCTGCACGCACAATCCGCTCGGCGTGAAGGGCTGCGGGGAAGTGGGCGCGATCGGCTCGCCGCCGGCCGTCATCAACGCGGTGGTGGACGCGCTGCGCGACTACGGCGTGCGGACGCTGGACATGCCGGCCACGCCGGCCAAGATCTGGCAGATCATCAATGGCGGCCGCAGGATGGCGGCGGAATAGGGACAGGATCGCCGGCCGATCGCCGGAGGGCTTGGCGGCGACCCCGCCACGGCCCGGAGGCGTGAATCGGCCGGCCAGCGAGGCAAGGAGCACAGAGCATGTATGATTTCGCCTATCACAAGCCGGCCAGCGTCGCGGATGCGGTGAAGCTGCTGGCCGATCCGGACGCCAAGGCGGTCTCGGGCGGGCACACGCTGCTGCCCGCGCTCAAGCACCGGCTCAACAAGCCTTCCGCGCTGGTGGACCTGTCCGGCATCGCGGAGCTGAAGGGCATCAGGCGCGTCGGCAATGCCATCGTCATCGGCGCGCTGACCCGGCATGTCGAGGTAGCGACGAGCGCCGAGGTGGCCGCTTCCATTCCCGCGCTCGCCTATCTCGCCGGCCATATCGGCGACGTGCAGGTGCGCAACCGCGGCACGATCGGCGGCTCGGTCTCGAACAACGACCCGGCGGCGGACTATCCCGCGGCCGTGCTCGGGCTCGGCGCGACCGTGCACACCTCCGCGCGCAAGATCGCCGCGGATGACTTCTTCCTCGGCATGTTCACCACGGCGCTGGAGCCGAACGAGATCCTGACCGCGATCGAGTTCCCGATCCCGGAAAAGGCCGGCTACGCCAAGATGAAGAACCCGGCGAGCCGCTACGTCATGGCCGGCGCCTTCGTCTCGAAGGGCCCGATGGGCGTGCGCGTCGCGATCAACGGTGCCGCTCCTTGCGTGTTCCGTCAGGCGGACATGGAAAAGGCACTGTCGGCCAACTGGTCGGCGGACGCCGTCGCGGCCGTGAAGCAGGCGGCCGATGGGCTGAACGCCGACATCCATGGCAGCGCGGAGTACCGTGCGCATCTGGTCACCGTGATGGCCAAGCGGGCCGTCGCCGCCGCGGGCTGAACCGCGCCGCAACGCAATGGAAGGGCCGGCCTTGCGCCGGCCCTTTTCATGTCCGGGCATGTGCGCCGTGTGACCCGCCGCATCACGCTCGAAATCGTGAGAAAGCTACAGCTCCGGCGTCGCGCTTCTTCGGGAGGACGCCGCCATGTCATTCGACAAGTCCAAGTTCGAAGCGTTCGTCGGCTCGATCGGCCTCAAGCACTTCACGGCGGACGAGTTGCTCGTCGGCCGCTACCAGCCCAAGAACGGTCCACCGCCGCTCGGCATGTGGCACAACATCGTACCCACGATCGTCGTGCTCGACGCGCTGCGGGAAGAACTCGGCGCGTCGATCAAGCTGATCAGCGGCTACCGTACGGAGGCCTGGAACGACCCGGCCAACAACCCGGGCCGCGCCAAGCTCAGCCAGCACCAAGCCTTCTCGGCGCTCGACTTCAAGGTGACTGGCGTGCCGCCGGCCACGGTGAAGGCCGTGCTGAAATCGTGGGAAAACGATCGGTGGTTCTGGAGCGCCCTGGATTTCGAGCGGAAGCCAGTGCGCATTTCCGCGGGCAACATTCCGTTCGGGGAGCTGCCGCGCAAGTTCAGCACCGGGCTTTTCGGCTGCTGGTTCGTCTTCCGGGGCTATATCAAGGCCTACGGCACGTCCTTCACGCATCTCGACACACGGGGTATCACTGGCTCGACACCGGGCGAATGACCGACCCGGCTCGGGTCCCGGCCGCCTGGCCGTCGCCCCGACGAAGGATGGGGGCGGCGGGCGATGGACATCGACAATCCCGAAACCATCGCCGAGGCCCGCGCGGTCTTCGACCGCTATGAGGCGGCGATCGCCGGCAACGACACGGAGGTGCTCGACGCCTCCTTCTGGCCGGACCCGCGCACGGTGCGCTTCGGCGTCACCGAGATCCTCTACGGCATCGATGCCATCCGCGCCTTCCGCGCCACGGTGAAGTCCTACGCCGCGCGGGTGACGCGCAAGGTGCACATCACCGCCTTCGGCCGCGACTTCGCCTGCACCCATCTGGAATACGAGCGCGTCGGTACAGGCCTGATCGGGCGGGAGACGAAGATCATGGTGCGCCTGCCCGAACACGGCTGGCGCGTCGTCTCGGCCCATGTCTCGCTGCTGGCGGGCCATGATCCCGGCCGCACGCAGAAGGGGTGAGCGCCATGGGACAGACCGTCGAGTGCTTCTACACGTTGTCGAGCCCCTGGATGTACTTCGCGGGCCCGCAGCTTACCGACATCGTGAAGCGCCACGGCGCGACGCTGCTGCTGCGACCCTATGATTTCCGCCTGGTCATCAAGCACACCGGCGGCATACCGCTGCGCACCCGTCCCGAGCCGCGGCAGGACTACCACGCGCTCGAACTCGACCGCTGGTCGCGCCACCTGAAGATGCCGATCAAGCTGAAGCCGAAGCACT
Source organism: Neoroseomonas rubea (assembly GCF_016106015.1). Taxonomy (GTDB): domain Bacteria; phylum Pseudomonadota; class Alphaproteobacteria; order Acetobacterales; family Acetobacteraceae; genus Neoroseomonas; species Neoroseomonas rubea. The sequence continues at coordinate 2,156 of NZ_JACADQ010000046.1, read as the reverse complement.
ACCCGCCGACCGACCAGCGCCAGGCCGGGCGCATGGTGATGGCCGCGCAGGCGCGCGGGATGGATGCGCAGGCGCTCTCCCACGCCATGCTTCGCGCGCTGTGGGTGGATGAGCGCGACATCGCCGACCCTCGCGTCCGCGTGGCGATCGCCGAGGAGGAAGGCCTGCCCGGCGACGCCCTGCACCGGGAGGAGGAAAGCCAGTCCGTGATGGCGGAATGGGACCGCAACAACCAGGAGGCTGTCGCCCGCGGCGTCTTCGGCGCGCCGACCTTCTTCTGCGGCGACCTCTGGCTCTGGGGCCAGGACAGGCTGTTCTTCCTCGACCAGCACCTCGCCGGCGTCGCGGTGCAGTCCGGACCATCGAAGGTCATCGGCAAGACCCGCGCCTCATGAGCCGCCACGTCGTCGTCATCGGCGCCGGCATCGTCGGCGCCTGCACGGCGGTCGAGGCGCTGCGCCGCGGCTTCCGGGTGACCATCCTCGACCCTGCCGACCCTGGCGGGGAACAGGCGGCTTCCTACGGCAATGGCTGCTGGCTGAGCCCCATGTCGGTGATCCCGCCCGCCGTGCCCGGGCTGTGGAAGAAACTGCCGAAGTTCCTGAGCGATCCGCTCGGCCCGCTCGCCATCCGCTGGTCCTATTTCCCGCGCGTCGCGCCGTGGCTGCTGCGCTACCTCGCCGCCGGCTGGACCTGGGAGAAGGTGGAGGAGGCGGCCCGCGCGCTGCGCCCGCTCGTTGTCGACGCGCCCGCGCTGCACAAGGCGCTGGCCGAGGAAGCCGGCGTCGGCCACCTGATCGAGCGCCGCGGCCTGATCTACATCTACCCCACGCGGGCGGACTTCGAGGCCGAGGCCAAGGCCTGGGAGATCCGCCACAAGGTCGGCGTGCGCTGGCTGGAACTCGATGCCGACGAACTCCGCCAGCGGGAACCCGAGCTCGACCGCCGCTACACCTTCGGCGTGATGGTGGAGGAAGGCGGGCACTGCACCGACCCCGGCGCCTATACCGCGGCGCTGGTCGCCCACGCGGTCGGGCAGGGGGCGACCCACCGGCGCGCGCGGGCGACCGGCTTCGCGATCGAGGGCGGGCGTCTCCGCGCCGTGCGGACGGACCAGGGGGATGTCGCCGCCGATGCCGCGGTGATCGCCGCCGGCGCCTTCGCCAGGCCGCTGGCGGCCGCGGCCGGTGATGCCGTGCCGCTCGAGACCGAGCGCGGCTACCACGCCGAGCTTTCGGCGCCAGAGGTCTCGCCGCGGCACGGGCTCATGCCCTCCGACGGCAAGATGTCCATCATGCGGACGGAGAACGGGCTGCGCTGCGCCGGCCAGGTGGAGATCGCGGGGCTCGATGCCGCGCCCAACTGGCAGCGCTCGGCCATCCTGCGCGACCACCTGCTCCGCTGCTTCCCAGGCCTGCCGCGGGACCTGCCGGCGGATCGGGTGAAGGTATGGATGGGCCACCGCCCGTCCATGCCCGACGGCAAGCCCTGCCTTGGTCCGGCGAGCGCCACGCCGGATGTCGTCCACGCCTTCGGCCATGGCCATACCGGGCTCGTGGCCGGGGCGCGAACGGGGCGGGTGGTGGCATCGCTGCTGGCGGGCGAGGCGCCGGAGATTCCGGTCGCGCCCTTCGATCCGCGGCGCTTCGCCTGACCACCCGGGGTCGTATCGCGGCGATTTTTCTCGCTTTGCCGTGGCGTCGATGCCATTGTGACATACAGCGACCCTGCATCCCGCAGGCTCGCTTGTTTTGCGTGGACCTGCAGGAACGTGTCTGAATTCGAGAACCAGGGTGGCTCCGGGCCCATCGAGGCCGAGGTGAAGTGGTACAACAGCCGGAAAGGCTTCGGCTTCGTCCTCGGACCCGACGGCAATGACGTCTTCTTCCACGCCTCGGCCCTGACCGAGGCTGGGATCGAACCCCCCGATACCGGCGACAAGCTGGTCTGCGAGATCGGCACGGATCGCCAGGGTCGGCGCCTCGTGACCCGCATCGTCGAGCTGAAGCGCGGCGAAGGTGGCGGCGCCGGTGCCCGACCGCCCCGGCGCGACTTCGCCGGCGGCGGCGGCGGCTTCGGCGATCGTCCCCCGCGGCGCGACTTCGGCGACCGTCCCCCGCGCCGTGACTTCGGCGGCGGTGGCGGCTTCGGCGGCG
>NZ_JACADQ010000459.1 GCF_016106015.1 Neoroseomonas rubea | reverse complement strand
CTTCGCCGCGACGCTCGCCGCGCACGGCGTGCCGCATGAGATCGCCGGCACGCTCGACGCCGCGCTGCCCGCCGCGGCCGCCGCCGCCTTCGCCGGCGCCGCACCGGTCGTGCTGCTCTCCCCGGCGGCCGCGTCCTTCGACCAGTTCACCGGCTTCGATGCGCGCGGCGACCGCTTCCGCGACCTCGCGCGCACCCTGATCGCGGAGCGCGCGCCATGACCGCCTTCTCCCGCGCCGACACCTCCACCCTCGGCCGCTGGTGGTGGACCGTTGATCGCTGGACGCTTGCCGCGCTGCTCGCGCTGGTCGGCTTCGGCTACGTCATGATGCTCGCCGCCTCGCCCGCGGTCGCGGAGCGCATCGGCGCATCCTCCCGCCACATGTTCTTCGTCAAGCAGGTCGCCTATCTGGGCATGGCGACGCTGCTGATGGTCGCGGTCTCGATGCTCTCGGTGAAGGGGGTGCGGCGCCTCGCGCTCGCGGGCTTCGCCGTCTTCATCGTGCTGACCGCGGCGACGCTGGTCGTCGGCACCGAGATCAAGGGCGCGCGGCGCTGGCTGCCGATCCCGGGCTTCTCGCTGCAGCCCTCCGAATTCGTGAAGCCCTTCTTCGCCGTCGCCGCCGCGTGGCTGATCGCGGAGGGCAAGGCGCCGGGATCGAAGGTCTGGGGGGCGAGCATCGCGGTCGCGGTCTTCGTGCTCGTCGCCGCCATCCTAAAGGGCCAGCCGGACATCGGCATGCTGCTCGTGGTCGCCGCGGTCTTCTTCGCGCAGTTCTTCGTCGCGGGGATGAACCTGTTCCTGGTCGGCGCGGTCGGCGGCCTCGGCATCGCGGCCGCGGTCGGGGCCTACCTGCTGTTCCCGCACGTGCAATCGCGCGTGCACCGCTTCCTCGACCCGTCCTCGGGCGATTCCTACCAGGTGAGCGTGGCGCTCGAAGCCTTCGCCAATGGCGGGCTGCTCGGCCGCGGTCCCGGCGAAGGCCGCGTCAAGAACGTGCTGCCCGACGCCCATGCCGACTTCGTCTTCGCCGTGGCGGGGGAGGAATTCGGCATGGTCGTCTGCCTCGCCATCCTGTTCCTGTTCGCCTTCGTCGTCGTGCGCGGGATGATGCGCCTGCTCGCCGAGCACGACCTGTTCGTGATGCTCGCCGGCGCGGGGCTGCTCACGCAGTTCGGCCTGCAGGCCTTCGTGAACATGGGATCGACGCTGCACCTCATCCCCACCAAGGGCATGACGCTGCCCTTCGTCTCCTATGGCGGGTCGTCGGTGCTCGCCATCGCGATCGGCATGGGGATGCTGCTGGCACTGACGCGCCGCCGCACCAGCGGCCGCGCCACCCACGACCACGACGCGCCCGCCCCCGCCCTGGCGGCGGGAGGGGCGCGGTGAGGGGCCCGGCCGTGCAGCCCATCGTCATCGCCGCCGGCGGCACCGGCGGGCATCTCTTCCCCGCCGAGGCGCTCGCCGCCGAACTGCTGCGGCGCGGCGAGCGCGTCGCGCTGATGACCGATGCGCGCTCCGCCGCCTATGACAGCGCGGCCTTCGCCGCGGCCGAGCGCTTTGTCCTCTCCGGCGCGGGGCTGTCCGGGCGTGGGCTGCGCGGCGCCGTCTCCGGCGCGTTCCGCCTGCTGGCCGGCACGGCGCAGGCGCGGCGGCATCTCGCCGCACTCAGCCCGTCCGCCGTGGTAGGCTTCGGCGGCTATGCCTCCTTCCCCCCGCTCGCTGCGGCGCGGCTGATGGGCGGCGCGCGGCCGGCCATCATCCTGCACGAGCAGAACGCCGTGCTCGGCCGCGCCAACCGGCTGATGGCGCGCGCGGCAGACCTGCTCGCCCTGTCCTTCGAGGGCACCACGAACGTGCCCGCCGGCGCGCGCACGGAAGTCGTCGGCAACCCGGTGCGGCCCGCGCTCGCGGCGCTTGCCGGCCAGCCCTATCCCGTCCCGCCCGAGGGCGGCGCGCTGCGCCTGCTGGTGACCGGCGGCAGCCAGGGTGCCCGCATCTTCGCCGATGTCGTGCCCGCCGCCGTCGCCGCCCTGCCCGAGGCGATCCGCGCCCGCCTGCTCGTCACCCAGCAATGCCGCGCGGAGGATCTCGCGCGCACCGAGACCGCCTATCGCGACGCCGGCGTCGTCGCCGACCTCGCCCCCTTCTTCCCCGACATGGCCGGGCGGCTCGGCACGGCGCATCTCGTCATCGCGCGCGCCGGCGCCTCGACGGTCGCGGAGCTGGAATGCGCCGGGCGCCCGGCCGTGCTCGTCCCCCTGCCCTCGGCCATCGACGACCACCAGAGTGCGAATGCCCGCGCGCTCGCCGCGGCCGACGCGGCCTGGGTCTATCCCCAGCCGGCCTTCACCCCGGCCGCGCTCGCCGAACGCCTGACAGCCCTCTTCACCGTGCCCGCGCGCCTCGCCTCGGCCGCCGCCGCCGCCGCCTCCCTCGCGCGCCCGCAGGCCGCGCGCGTGCTGGCC
>NZ_JACADQ010000458.1 GCF_016106015.1 Neoroseomonas rubea | reverse complement strand
CCAGTCGTGTGCTCTTCCGTTCTGGCCGGCCAGCGCCGGCGGGCTGACCGCCGCGGCGAGCCGCCCGATCGCCGGCCGCCCGACCAGAAGGATCGCGAGCAGGGCGACCAGGGCGAAGATGCCGCTTTCAATCAGCCGCGCGATGGTGGTGCTGGAGAAGTTCAGGTCGAACATCCCCGGCGCCGCGCCATCGCCCGTCGGCGGGTCGGCGAAGCGCAGGGAGACGACCTCCACCTTGTCGCCGCGCTGCTCGTTGAAGCCGACGGCGCTGCGAACCAGCGTCGCGATGCGGGCCAGCTCCTCGGCCGTGCGCTCGCGGAAGGTGGGCGGGCCGTTCGCCTGCGGCTCCCACACCCCGTCCACGAGCACCGCGACGGACAGGCGGCGCACCACGGGGTGTTCGCGCACCGTGTTGCGCGTGGTGCGGCCGATCTCGAAGTTGGTCGTCTCCTCCTGGCGCGACTCCTGGGTGGTATTGCCGCCCTGGTTGTCCGCGCCGGGGGTGTTGTTCTGCACGCTGGTCGTGCCGCCTTCGGACCCGCGCGAGGATTCCTGCACGCTCTGCTGGCTGCGCGGCACCTGGTTCTCGGGGTCGAAGCGCTCCTCGGTCGTCTGCACGCGGTCGAAATCCATCTCGACCGAGGCCTCCGCGCGGACGCGGCCGGGGCCGAGCGTGCGCTCGAGCATCTCCTCGACCGCACGGCCGATGCGCAGTTCCTGCCCGCGGCGGATTTCCTCCTGCGAGGCGGCGGCGGCGGGGCCGGCCAGCGCCTGCCCGCCGCGCGCGAGCAGCGCGCCGCGGCTGTCGACGATGGAGATGTTCTGCGGCCGCAGCCCGGGGACGGCGGTCGCGACAAGGTGCAGGACCGCGGCGGTGCCTTCACGGTCGAGCCGCTGCGCGCCCTGCATGGTCAGCACGACGGAGGCCTGCGCATCGCCCCGGTCGCGGGAGAAGGCCTCGCGCCGCGGCAGCACCAGGTGGACGCGGGCCGATCGCACGCCGTCCAGGCTCGCGATCGAGCGGGCGAGCTCGCCTTCGAGCGCGCGCAGCCGGTTCACGTCCTGCTGGAAGGGCGTGGTCGTCAGGCTTTCGCCACGATCGAAGATCTCGTAGCCGACCGAACCGCCGCGCGGCAGGCCCTCGCGGGCGAGCGTCAGTCGCAGGCGCGGAATCTCGGCCTCGGGGGCCAGGATGCGGCTGCCGCCGGCCTCGATCCGGTGCGGCACGCGGGCGCGTTCCAGGGCTGCGACCACCTGCCCCGCGTCACGCGGGTCGAGGTCGCTATAAAGAAGTGCCATCGGGGGCTGGCTGGCGCGCAGGGTAAGCCAGGCGAGCAGGCCGAGCACGGCGATACCGGCGCCGGCAAGCGCCGCCAGCCGCACCGGGCCGAGCGCCCGCAGCTGACCGAGAAGTCCTGCCGCGTTCATCGGGCGTCCGCCCCATGAGTCACGCCGCGCCGCACCTGCCGCGTATGCCGCATCCGATGGCCGCCTCCTGCCGCCGGGGGCAAGATTTGCCGATCGGGTGTTTCGCGCCGGTTAACGCGCGCAAATGGGAGCCCCGGGCGGGCCGGCAGGCCACATGCCGCCTCCCCGCCTGGGGGATCAGCCACGGTCCGGCCCGCATGGACCGCCGTGCCCGGCGCGCGGCACCTCCCGCGCACGGACCGGGCCGCCCGCGCCCGCGGTCAGTTCGCCGGGGCGATGCTGCGCAGCCGGTCGAATCCGACCGTCAGCGCGCCCATGCGCAGGTTCAGGTCGGTGCCGCTGCGTTCGGCCCCGGTGACTGTGCCGCGCACGGCGAAGGGCACCGATACCGCTTCCCCGTTCGCGCCGCGGCCGTTCACCTGCACGCGGTAGGCGCCGTCGGTCAGCTGGCGGCCGGTCGAATCGCGCCCATCCCAGGTCCAGCCCGACGCGGCCTGGCCGAGCGTGACATTCTGCGTGCGCACCGTGCGCCCGGTGCCGTCGATTACCGCGATCTCGGCCGTGCGCACCGTGCCGGCGACGGGCAGGCGGATCTCGGCGGTCCCGTTCTGCAGCGCGACGCGGTCGCTCTCGACCTCCGCGCGCTGGCCGACGAGCGGCGCCGCGGCGGTCAGCTGCGCCGATTGCTGCAGCGTGATCATGCGCTCGAGGTTCTGGTTCATCGCGATCTGCTGCTCGACCGAGGCGAACTGCACGAGTTGGTTCGTCATCTGGTTGGCGTCGAGCGGATCGGTCGGGCTCTGGTTCTGCAACTGCGTCGTGAGCAGCGTCAGGAAGGTGTTGAAGTCGCCGGCGAGGCGCGTGTTGGACTGGGTGGCGGCGCTGGCGGCGCTGGCGGTGGCGGAGGCGATCGAGCCGGACATGGCGGGTCCTTTCCTGGCGTCAGATGGCAAGGTCGATGAGGGAGAGCGCACGGCGCGGCGGCGGCGCGGCAGGGGCGGCGCCGCGCGGGTCGGCATCGGCCAAGGGGCCCTGGCCCTGCG
>NZ_JACADQ010000457.1 GCF_016106015.1 Neoroseomonas rubea | reverse complement strand
GTAAGCGCGGCGTAGAGGCCCTTGAGGCGCGCGATTGATGGTCAACCGGCTTTGTCGGTCTTCCAGCACCAGGGCATGAGGTCGTCGATGCGGCTGTTTGGCCAGCCGTTCACGAGACGGGTCAGCAGGTCGGTGAAGTAGCGCTGCGGGTCGACGCCGTTCAACTTGCAGGTTTCCACGAGGGACGCGACGGCGGACCATCGTGCGCCGCCATCATCGCCTGAGGCGAACAGCGCATTCTTGCGGCTGAGGCAGACCGGGCGGATGGCGCGCTCCACCGTGTTGTTGTCGAGCTCGATCCGGCCGTCATCGAGGAACCGGACGAGGCCCTCGCGGTGGTTCAGCGCATAGCGGATGGCCTGCGCGGTCGGGCTGCCGCTGGGCAGGCGCGCGAGCTGCGCCGTGAGCCAGGCGAACAGATCCTCGATGAACGGCCGGCTCCGTTCCTGGCGGACGGCGCGGCGGACCTCAGGCGCCTTGCCGCGGATCTCGGCCTCGACGGCGTAGAGCGTGGCGATGCGCTGCAGCGTCTCGCTGGCGATCGGCGCCGTCTTGCCCTTGGCCAGCTCGATGAACTCGCGCCGGACGTGGCTCCAGCAGAATGCCAGCGTGATGCCGGCGTTGCTCGCGGCCAGCGCCTTGTAGGCGCCGTAGCCGTCGCACTGCAGGATGCCTCGGTAGCCGCTCAGCAGATCCTTCGCATGCTCGGCGCCACGGCCTGGGGCGTAGTGGAACACCACTGCCGGCGGGTCCGCCCCACCCCAGGGACGGTCGTCGCGCGCGATCGCCCAGGCGAATCCCTTCTTGGTCTTGCCGCGGCCCGGGTCGAGCACCGGCATGGTGGTCTCGTCCACGAACAGCCGCGCTGAGCCCAGCAGGATCTCCCGCATACGGCGCACGACCGGCATGACCTCGCTCGCCGCCGTGCCGGTCCAGTCGGCCAGCACCTCGCGGCCGATCTCGATCCCCTGCCGCGCCAGGATCTGCGACTGGCGATAGAACGGCAGGTGGTCGGCGTAGCGCGATACCAGCATGTGCGCGACCGTCGCCTCGGTCGGCACGCCACCCTCTATCAGCCGGGCCGGTGCCGGCGTCTGCAGCACCACGCCGGGGCAGGCCCGGCAGGCGAGCTTCGGGCGTTTGGTCACGAGCACGCGGAACTGCACCGGGATCACGTCGAGGCGCTCCGCGGCATCGACGCCGATCTCGACCAGCGGGCGCTGGCAGCAAGGGCAGGCCGTTACCTCCGGGACCAGGACCTGCTCGACGCGTGGCAGGTGTGCCGGTAGCCGGCCGCGCCCCTCGCGCCGACGCTTCGCCTGGTTGGCGCGCAGCGCCGGCGACGCCTTGCCCGCCTCAGCCGTGTTGCCGGCCAGCGTCGCCTCGATCTCCTCGAACGCGAACAGCAGCTGGTCCTCGGGGAGCCGCTCCGACTTCGCCCCGAACTGCCGGCGCTTGAGCTTCAGCAGCAGGTGGTGGAGCTGCTCGTTCCGCACCGCCAGCGCGTCGCGTTCGGCCGCCAGGCTGTCGCGCTCGGCGATGACCGACAGCAGCAGCGCGCGCAGCGCCGTTGGATCTTCCGGCAGGCTCGGCATGTCGGCGGCCGCGACGCGCATTGTGCGCGTGATTCTATGCAGGCGCGCTCGGCGTGGGAATCTCCCGCGTCGCCTGGACGCGCCGCCAATCGATCCCGTCGAACAGCGCGGCGAACTCGACCGGCGTCAGACGCAGCACGCCGTCCACGATCGCCGGCCAGCAGAACGCGCCACCCTCAAGCTGCTTCCAGACCAGCACCAGGCCGCTGCCGTCCCAGATCAGGATCTTGATCCGGTCGGCGCGGCGCGAGCGGAACACCAGCACCGTGCCGGAGAACGGATCAGCATCCAGCACCTCGGCAGCCAGCGCCGCCAGGCTGTGCGCGCCCTTGCGGAAATCGACGGGCTTCGTCGCCAGCAGGATCCGTGCGCCCGCCGGCAAGGCGATCACGTCGCTGAGGCCCGGACCGCCCGCAGCACCATCATCAGTTGCGCCTCGTCGGTGCCGGGCGCGACCCGCAGCACGGCGCCTGCGAGTTTCACCTCGATCGCAGGCGTGCCGCGCGCCGGCGTGACCGTCGCCTCAGGCTTCGACGCTGTCGTCTCCACGACGACCGGCACGAAATCCAGCGGCGCGCCAATCCCGACCCGCATCTCCCGCCGCCACGTGAACACCTGCTGCGGACAGATCTGCCAACGACGAGCCACCTCTGCCACGACAGCGTCAGGCTCGAGCGTCTCCGCCACCACCTTCGCCTTATCGTCGTCCGACCACTTCCGCCGGCGACCAGGTCCCGTTAGCATCTCAAGGCGGCGATACCCGCCAGCCTTCGCGTCGTCATTAACGTCGACCATAATGTCGGCCCGAAGCTCCCAGCCCCAGGCCCAACCAGCACATTCACCGCCCGCAGCGGAAGACGGGCCTCTACGCCGCGCTTACC
>NZ_JACADQ010000456.1 GCF_016106015.1 Neoroseomonas rubea | reverse complement strand
TCCAATCCGGCGCGGCGCGCGCGTCACCGGCCTCGACGCGGCGGGGGAGGCGCTGGCCGCCGCCCGCGCCCATGCCGCGGCGTCGGGGCTCGACATCGACTACCGGGACGGGCTGCCCGAGGACCTGCCCGACGGCGAACGCTGGGACGCCGTCGTGGCGCTCGAGGTGATCGAGCATGTCGCGGACCGGGACGCCTTCCTCGCCGCGCTGGCGCGTGCGCTGAAGCCGGGGGGGTTGCTGTTCCTCTCGACGCTGAACCGCACGGCGCGGTCATTCCTCATGGCGAAGGTCGGCGCCGAATATGTGCTGCGGCTGCTGCCCGTGGGCACGCATGACTGGCGGATGTTCGTGACACCCGGCGAACTCGGCGCGGGCCTGCGCCGCGCGGGGCTGACCGTCGCCGACCTCGCGGGGATGTCGATGGACCCGCTGACCGGGCGCTGGCGTGCCACGCGCGATGTCGGGGTGAACTACATCCTGATGGCGCGGGCGCCCTGAGGCCGGGCGCGGCGGCGGCTGTTGACCGCGCGAAGGGTGAGGCTTCGCGCTCCGGGCATCAGAACGCGAAGCGGAAGCGCGCGGCGAAGACCTGGGCGTCGTAGCCCGCGCCCGTCTGCCCGTCCCAGGAGACCTGAGCGACGCCGGCGAGCAGCGGAACGCGGACGCGCATGCCCCATTGCGCGGCCCAGCCCGCCACCTGCGGCCCGGAGAGGCTCACCTGGCCCGCCTGGGGAAATCCGGCGAAGACCGCGTTCGACGCCCCGTCGGTGTCGCCCCAGAGATTGATGACGCGGAGATAGGCCCGCGGCTCGACGCGGAAGGGCCCGACCTCGTAGGTGTCGCTCCAGGTCCCGCCGAACCACATGCGTTGCCGCTCCGAGGCGCCGCCCTGGCCGCGAAGGGCGAAGGGGCTGCCGGTCTCGGTGAAGCCCTCGGTCTCGACACGGGCATACTGGTAGCCGAATTGCGGCGTCAGCGGGATGCCGAGCAGGTGGCGGAGGTTCATCGCAACCTCGCCCCCGCCGGTGGCCATCGTCATGCCATAGCTAGCCGAGGCCACGCCGCCCGCCGCCGCCGAGCCGCTGCGCGTCGCGCTGTCCCCCCGGCCGCCGATCGCGAGCAGCGAGACCGTGAAATCACCCAGCCGGAAGGTGCCGAAGGGCCCGGTCTTCACCAGGTCCATGCGGCTCGATTCCGGCGCGAAGGGCTCGTTCGTCGCCATTTCGACCCGGCTCGCATCGAAGATCCACCCGGCGACGATCCCGGGCAGCGGCACGCCCGCGATGCCGCTCGAAACACCGCCGAATTCCGTCCGTGCACCCGGCAGGTAGCGGGAGGGGTCCGCGTTCAGCCGGCCGAAGCCGCCGAAGGCCTCGGCGAAAACCGCCCAGGGCCGATCCCCGCCGCCGGCGAAGGCCGGGTCACCCAGGTCCTCGAACAGCCGGTCGGCCATGCGATCAAGGTCCTGGAAGGTGCCGATGCGCGTCATCGTGTGGCCGGTGCCGATCTGGGCGACCGGGGTGGCGGTGACGGCATAGATGTCGGTGGAGCCCACGAACACGAGTTGCGGCGTGTTGGTGTTGGTCAGGACGAAGGCCTGGCCTGGCCCGACGGCCACGGCGGTGCCGGCGTTCTGGCAGCCGGCCGGCAGGTCGCCGCCATCGCCGAGCAGCCCGCTCGTGCCGGCGCTGGCGCAGACGCCGCGCGCGCCCGTCGGGATGGTGGCGGTCCCTTCCCCCGTGACAACGACATCGAAGGGCGTGCCGTTGACGATGCGCTCGGTCGGCGCGCTGCCGACGAGGCGGGGCGCGGAGAGTTGCACGCGCACCGGCGCCGCCGCCGATGTCAGCGCTGCGCCGACCGACGCGACGGCGGCATTGGAGGCAGGGCTACCGAAGGTCCCGCTCGCGAGCAGCGAGACGATCGGCGAAGGGCCCGAGCCGAGGATGCCGTCGATCCGCACCTGCGGCGTCGGGTCCGTTAGTACGCTGCGGGTGAAGGAGGACGAGGAGAGGTCGAGTGGCGCGGTCTGCGCGAGGACGACCGCCGGCAGAACAAGCGACGCACCGAGCGCCGCGATGGCCGATCCGAGCCGCATGGTCTCCGCCCCCTGATTGCCTCACATTTTCGTGTGCAGGGTTTCGCGACGCAAGGATCAATGTCTGCGCCGGGCCGTCAGGCGTCCGAGGGCGGCACCCAGGGAATGCGCGAGACCTCGATGCCCTCGTCCCGCAACGCCTCGGCCTCGGCGTCGGAGGCTTCGCCGAAGATGCCGCGCCGGTCGGTTTCGCCGCGATGCATGCGGCGCGCCTCCTCGGCGAAATCGGGGCCGACATAGTCGCAGGATTTCTCGACCTCGGCGCGCAGGCGCTGGAGCATGGCGCGCAGTTCGGCGGGAATCGGCCCGGCCATGCCGGGGGCGCCGGCGGGCCGCGGTGCCTCGGGCTGGGCGGCCGGTGCCGGGGCGGCGGGCACAGGCGGTTCGGGCGGCGGCGCGG
>NZ_JACADQ010000455.1 GCF_016106015.1 Neoroseomonas rubea | reverse complement strand
CACGGTCGCGACCGCGACGTCGCGCGCGCGCAGCCGCATGCGCAGCCGCGCGCCGGGCGGGCCGACATGGGCGGCGGTGCGCAGCGTGCCGCCGGCGAAGCCGAGCACCGTCACGCCCTCCTCCACCCGCTCCACCATGCAAGGCAGCAGCACGCCGGCATCGCGTCGCGCGCTCAACAGCGGCAGGTCGGTGCGCGATGACATCTCCTCCACCGCGCCATGCGCCACGACGCGCCCGGCCTGCATCAGCACCAGATGGTCGGCGAGCGCGTCCACCTCGTCCAGCGCATGCGTCACATACAGGATCGGCAGGCGCGCGGCGGCACAGAGGCGGGCGAGGAAGGGCAGCACCTCCGACCGGCGTTGCGCGTCGAGCGCGGCGAGCGGCTCGTCCATCAGCAGCAGAAGCGGCCGGGCGAGCAGCGCGCGACCGAGGGCGACGCGCTGCCGCTCGCCGCCCGACAGCCCGCCCGGCCGGCGGTCCAGCAGCGGGGCGAGGCCGAGCAGATCGACCACCTCCTCGAAGCCGGGTCCCTGTTCGCCTGCCGGTGCGCGGCGCAGCCCGTAGTGCAGGTTGGTCGCGACGCTCATATGCGGAAACAGGCGCGCATCCTGGAACACCACGCCGCAGCGCCGCGCCTCGGGCGGCAGGCAGATGCGCGACGCGGTGTCGAGCAGCAGCCGCGGCCCGACCGCGATGCGCCCTTCGCGCGGCCGCAGCAGGCCGGCGATGGCGGCGATGACCGTGCTCTTGCCGCAGCCCGAGGCGCCGAACAGCGCCGTGACGCCCGCGGCCGGTGCGGCGAAGGCGGCGTCCAGCGCGAAGCCGGCGGCGCCGAAGCGGTGGCGGAACGCGACCTCGATCATCCGCCACGGCCGAGCAGCAGGTGCATCCGGCGCGCGATCACCTCCGCCAGCAGCAGCCCGGCGACCGCGAGCGCGAAGGAGATCAGCGCGAGCCGCGCCGCCATCGCCTCCCCACCCGGCGTCTGCGTTGCCGCGTAGATGGCAAGCGGCAGGGTCTGCGTCTCGCCGGGGATGTTGGAGGCGAAGGTGATCACGGCGCCGAACTCGCCGAGCCCCGCCGCGAAGGCAGTGACCGCGCCGGCGAGGATGCCGGGCGACATCAGCGGCAGCGTCACCGTCGCGAAGCGATCGAGCGGGCCGGCGCCGAGGGTGCGCGCCGCGGCCTCCAGCCCCGGATCGACGTTTTCCAGCCCCAGCCGCACCGCGCGTACGATGAGCGGAAAGGACATGACGGCGGTCGCCAGCGCCGCCCCTTCCGTGGTGAACACCAGCCGGATGCCGAACCAGTCATGCAGCGGCGCGCCGATCGGCCCGCGCACGCCGAACAGCATCAGCAGCGCCCAGCCCACCACCACCGGCGGCACGACGAGCGGCAGGTGCACAAGCGCGTCGAGCAGCATCCGCCCCGGGAAGCGCCCCCGCGCGAGCAGCCAGGCCACCGCCACCGCCGGAAGGAGGGAGATGCCGACCGACCGCGTGGCGACGGCGAGCGAGAGCCGGATCGCGTCCCATTCCTCGGCCGTCAGCATGGGATGCGGGTCAGCGCGCCAGGCCGAAGCCGAAGCGCCTCCAGCCTGGCTGCGCGTCCGGCCCCGTCAGGAAGGCGAGCAGCGCGCGTGCCTGCGCGTCGCCCGCCGCGCGCCGGGTCAGCGCGAAGGGATAGGTGATGGCGGGGTGGCTCTCCGCCGGGAAGGTGCCCACGACCGTGACGCCGCGGCTGGCCGCCGCATCGGTGGCATAGACGATGCCGAACGGCGCTTCGCCGCGTTCCACCAGCAGCAGGGCGGCGCGGACATTCTCGGCGCGGGCGAGGCGCGGGGCGATCGCCTCCCACTGACCCATCCAGCGCAGCGCGGCCTCGGCATAGCGGCCGGCCGGCACATGCGCCGGGTCGCCGGTCGCGAGCCGACCTGAGGGGCCGAGCTGCGCGGCCAGGTCCGCCCCGCGCGTCAGCGAGATGGCCGGTGTCGCAGGCGCGGGCGCGACCAGGACGAGCGTGTTGCCGACCGCGCTGATGCGCGTCTCCGGCACCACCAGTCCTCGCTGCTGGACATGGTCCATCCAGGGTTCGTCGGCGGACAGGAACAGGTCCGCCGGTGCGCCTTGCTCGATCTGCCGCGCGAGGGTGGAGGAGGCGGCGAAGGAGAAGCGCGGTGCCGCGTTGCCGCGCGCCTGCCAGTCCTGGCCGAGGGCGCGCAGCGCGTCCGTCAGGCTCGCCGCGGCGAAGACCATCGGCCCCGCCTGGGCGAGTGCGGGGGCTGGCAGCGCCGCCAACATGGCGGCGAGGCGAAGCAGGGGGCGGCGGCGCATCGTTGGGCTCGAACGCTATGTTCATCCATATATAACCCGCGCGGCCGTGATGCGCCAAGCACGCGGTGCCCCTGGCCAAGGGCGCGGCGCTGCGCCAAAGGGCCGCCATGCCGACGCAGCCCGCCGCCCCCCTGCGCCTGACCGCGCCCGATGCCGCGCTGGCCGCCCTGCTGGCGCGCATCGCCGCGCCC
>NZ_JACADQ010000454.1 GCF_016106015.1 Neoroseomonas rubea | reverse complement strand
CAGAGCATCCCGCCCTGCGCGAGCGCGAGCGGCGCCCCCGCCGCGATGCCGCCCCGCCCCGCCCGCGCGGCGAGCACGAGCCGCAGCGCCGCCAGCAGCGCGCAGCAGAACAGCAGGAACAGCAGCGCATAGGTCCGCCCATCCTGCCCGTGCCGGATCAGGCTCGCCTGCAGGGCGACGATCCCGGCCGCGAGCCAGGCCGCGCGGAGGCCGAAGGCGGTCCGGCAGACCAGGAAGAACGGCAGGACCGAGAGCGCGGCGGCGGCGGCCGAGAGCAGGCGGAGCGGCACCGGCCCTTCCAGCCCGAGCCGGCCCAGCAGCCCGGCGATGGCGTAGTAGCCCGGCGGGCTCGCCTCGATCCGCGCCATCTCCCCGAACACCACGCCCCAGGGCAACCCGCCAAGGCCGATGCTGGCGCTCTCGTCGATCCAGGGCGCGTCGCCGGCAAGCCCCGGCAGGCGCAGCAGGAAGGCGGCCAGCAGCAGCGCCGCCAGCCCCATCTTGTCCCGTTCCGATAACGTTCCTTGTCGATCCGACATCGGAACGATCATACCTGAAGGCGGGGCCCGTCGCAGCAGCGGCGGATCACACGCCGGCGGCGGTCAGCGCAGCGGGAAGCCGAGCGCGACCAGCGCGTCCTTCAGCCGGTCCCGCCCGTGCAGGGCCTTCATCGTGCCCAGGCGCGCGATGACGCGCTTCGTCCAGCTGTCCGCCGCCATCTCGTGGCGGGCGGAGAAGGCCGCCATGCGCGGATCGTAGGCGGCGCGGTGGCCGGCATCGTCCGCATCGTAGCGCTCCCGGTGCAGCACCGCGGCCTGGGGCAGGCGGGGCTTCACCTCCCCTTCCCGCCCTTCGGCCGCATAGCCGACGCACAAGCCGAAGACCGGCGCCACCCCCGGCGGCAGGCCGAGCAGCCGCGCGACGCGCGTCACGTCGTTGCGTAGCGCGCCGATATAGACATTCGCGAGGCCGAGGCTTTCCGCCGCCACCACCGCATTCTGCGCGGCGAGCGCGGCATCGATCGACGCGACGAGGAAGGATTCGAGGAAGGGCAGGCCGGCGAGTTCCGTGCCCTCGGCCTGCGCCAGCCGGGCGTTGCGCGAGGTGTCGGCGAGGAACACCAGGAAGAGCGGGCATTGCTCGATGTGCTTCTGGTTGCCCGCGACCTCGGCGAGTTCCTTCCGCACCGCCGGGTCATCGACCGCGACGACCGACCAGGTCTGGAGGTTGGAGGACGTCGCGGCCGATTGTGCCGCGGCGACCAGCGTTTCGAGCGTGCCGTCCGGCACCGGGTCGGGCCGGTAGCCGCGCACCGAGCGGTGCGAGAGCAGCAGCGCGATCGTGTCGTTCCACGGCCCGGCCTTGGGCTCGGCGCCCGCGCCGTAGCGGGCCGTGAGCGCGGCGCCGCGCCCTTCCATCTGCGTTCCGTCCATCTCGGTGGTCCCCCAAAGGATGGCGGGAAGGTAGCGATGGGGCGCGGCGCGTCCAGACCGGCGTGGCGCGCCACCCCCCCGGGGGCGGTCAGTTCTCCGGTCGGAAGCCGCTCTCGCGCACGATGCGGGCCCAGTCGTCGCGCTCGGCCCGGATGCGCGCGGCGAAGGCGGCCGGCGTGTCGGAGGTGGTGGGCGCGTATTCCAGCCGGTCGAGCGCGGCGACCATCTCCGGCGTCGCGGCGGCGGCGCGGATCGCGCGGTGCAGGCCATCGACCAGCGGCGCGGGCGTGCCGGCCGGCAGCAGCGCGCCGAACCATTCGTCCTTGTTGAGGTCGGCATGGCCGAGTTCGGCGAAGGTCGGCACGTCGGGGAAGCGCGGGTTGCGCGCGGCGGAGGAGACCGCCAGCAGCCGCAGCCCCTGCCCGTGATGGGTCGAGACGTCGCCGAGCACGCCGATGAAGCAGGCGAGCCGCCCCGCGATCGCGTCCTGCACCGCCGGCGCCGCGCCGCGATAGGGCACGTGGTTCATCGTGACGCCGGCGCGGCGGCCGAGCACGATGCCCATGAAGTGCGGCGAGGACCCCGCGGCCGGCGAGGCCCAGGGGATCTCCCCCCGCTGCGCCTTCGCCCAGTCGATCCAGGCCGGCAGGCTCTGCGCCGGATGGTCCTTCGGCACGGCGAAGGCGAAGGGATAGGTGCAGACGGTCGAGACCGGGATGAGGTCGGTGAGCGCGTCGTAGCGCACCTCCCGCGGGAAGACGTGCGGCTGGAGCGTGAGCATGGAGGCCGGCGTCTGCAGGAAGGTCAGGCCATCGGCATCGGCGCCCTTCACGAACTCGACCGCGATGCGCCCGGCGGCGCCCACGCGCCCGTCCACGACGATCGAGGGCGCGTAGAGCCCGCGCAGCCGCTCGGCATAGAGCCGCGCGACCACGTCCGAGGACCCGCCGGGCGGGAAGCCGATGATGATGCGGGCCGGCCGCTGCACGGTCTGGGCCCGCGCCGCGCCAGCGGCGGCGAGGGTGGCGGCGAGGCCGAGCGCGGCGCGGCGGCCGATGGCGAAGGTCATGGCGCGGAGTCCTCCCTGTGCTTGCCGCCGACATAGGGCCTGGACGGCCAGCCGCGCCAGG
>NZ_JACADQ010000453.1 GCF_016106015.1 Neoroseomonas rubea | reverse complement strand
CGATCGCCGCCGGGTCGAAGCTGTAGAAGCGGCGCCCGGCCGCGTCGTCGGTGGCGGAGAACCAGCCGGCGCGCTCGGCCTCCCGCACCCAGCCGGCGACGCGCACCGGGCCGTCCGGCCGGTCGATCGCCCCGGCGCGGTCGAGCGGCACCCAGCCGCGATCGACCAGCAGCGGCGCCGCGCCGTCGCGCAGCAGGGGCACGACCAGCCGCGCGCCGAGATGGTTGCCGCGCACTTCCAGGCCCACCAGCGCCTCCCGCCCATGGTCGAAGCGGCCGGCGGCCTCGACCTTGGTGAAGGGGATGGGCGCGTCGGCCAGCGGGACCGGCGGCGCGGCCTCCGCCGCGTCGATGCGGGCGAGGATGTCGCGCTTCCAGCCCAGCCGCTCCGCCTGCCAGGTGCCGAGGCCGAGGAGGATGAGGAAGGCGGGCAGCGTGACGGCGAGCGGCAGGATCAGGCGGCGCATCGCGGCGGGAGATAAGGCGTCGGCGCCCCCACCGGAAGGGCGCGCGCGCGCGTCAGGGCGCGTTCCGCCGGTGCCGCCATTGCAGCGCGACGAGCGCGGCCTTGGCCACGCGCATCGTCAGAACCGAAAAGGGCAGCACCAGCGCGGGCCACAGCACGGCGTGCAGCCAGAGCGGCGGGGCGAATTTCACATCGACCCAGATCGCCGCGCCGACCGCGACCGCGCCGATCAGGAAGATGGCCGCGACCGCCGGCCCATCCCCCGCGTCATGGGCGCGCAGGTCGAGGCCGCAGGACTCGCAGGAGTCGCGCACATCGAGCAAGCCGCGGAAGAGCGCCCCCTGGCCGCAACGCGGGCAGCGGCCGAGCAGGGCGGCGGTGGCGAGCGGGACGGGGGCGGGTTCATTCGGCATCGGGCATCGAGGCTCGCGCGGTGGAAGCGCGGGGGCAAGCGACGAGATGCGCTTCGCCCCCCCTCGAACGCCCCCGAGCAAAGGCCGAGAGGCCTTCGGAAACCGGGCCTTGGCGCTGGACTTGCGGAGCAGGACGCCGGCATGGCCTCGGGCCGGAGGCAAAAGGCGCGACCGCGCCAAGACCACCAACCGCGCCCGGCGCGCCAGCCCACGGCGCGAAGGCAAGGCGGCCGGATGGCCGTCGCCCGCCGTCTGAGGGTCAAAAAAGACAACGGCCCGAGGCAAAGCCTCGGGCCGCGAGCGCAAGGCGCGAACGCGCCCGGACCATCAGCCGCCGCCGGCGCGTCAGTCCATGGCGCGAAGGCAAGGCGGCCGGATGGCCGCCGCCCGCCGTCTGAGGGCAAAAAAACAACGGCCCGAGGCAAAGCCTCGGGCCGCGAGCGCAAGGCGCGAACGCGCCCGGACCATCAGCCGCCGCCGGCGCGTCAGTCCATGGCGCAAAGGCAAGGCGGCCGGATGGCCGCCGCCCGCCGTCTGAGGGTCAAACTAATGATGCGCGATCTCGCCCGCGCCGAACCAGTAGATGCAGACGAAGAGGAACAGCCACACCACGTCGACGAAGTGCCAGTACCAGGCCGCGGCCTCGAAGCCGAAGTGCTTCTCCGGCGTGAAGTGGCCCTTGATGGCGCGGAACAGGCAGACCGCGAGGAAGGTGGTGCCGACGATCACGTGGAAGCCGTGGAAGCCGGTGGCCAGGAAGAAGACCGAGGGATAGATGCCGCCGCCCGAGAAGGCGAAGGGCGCGAGCGTGTATTCCCAGGCCTGCAGCGCGGTGAAGAGCACGCCGAGGATCACCGTCAGCGAGAGGCCCTGGATCAGCGCCTTGCGGTCGTTCTGGATCAGCGCGGCATGCGCCCAGGTCACCGTGCAGCCCGACAGCAGCAGGATCATGGTGTTGAGGAAGGGCAGGCCCCAGGGGTCGAAGGTCAGCGTGCCCTGCGGCGGCCAGACCGCGCGCGCGGCCCCCGAGACGTGTTCCGGATACAGCGCGAAGTGGAACCAGGCCCAGAAGAAGGCGACGAAGAACATCACCTCCGACGCGATGAAGAGCGTCATGCCGTAGCGCAGGCCGAGGCGCACCACGGGGGTGTGCAGGCCGGCCGTCTGGCTCTCCTTCACCACGTCGCGCCACCACATGAACATGGTGCCGAGCGTCGCGAGCAGGCCCAGGAAGAACACCCACTTCACGCCCATATGCGCCCAGAGGATGATGCCGAGCACCAGCGCGCCGCCGCCGAAGGCCCCGGTCAGCGGCCAGGGGGACGGATCGACCAGGTGGTAGGGGTGCTTGTAGGGAGAGGCGGAGTGCCCGTCTGCGGTAGCGGCGGGCGCGTGGCTGGTGCTGGCCATCGGAATTCCTGGACCTTGGGGGCGCGCGCCAGGGCCCGGAAGCCCGGCGCGAACATGGCCGCATCAATCCCGAAAAGCCCTGCCTGATCAAGCCCGTCGGCGTCACGAAGCGAAGGTTTTCCGCGCTTCGTTGCCAGGGTGTGAACGGGCGGCGGCGGCACCTTCGCGGGCGCCGCGGATGGCGTCGGTTTTCGCGCCGCGGTGCCCGGGCGCGGCGCCCGCCGCAGGCGCCTCAGTTAGGTCGGAAGAGCGCACGTCTGAACTCTGGTCACGCTTGGAAC
>NZ_JACADQ010000452.1 GCF_016106015.1 Neoroseomonas rubea | reverse complement strand
CTCCGTCGCTGGAGCGGGCCTGCCCGGCGCAAAGCCGCCGCCGCTGGCCCCTGGTGCCCCGGGCGCTGCCCCAGCGCCCGGAACGCCGCCCGGCGCCCGCCCGAACGCGCAGGCGCGCGCTTCTTCCGGCACGGGCTTCGTGGTCGGTACCGACCTTGTGATGACGAATCAGCACGTGATCGAGGGCTGCGCGCGCCTATTCGTCCGTACCTCGGACAATCGCACGCTGAGCGTGCCGCAGGCGCCCGTCGCGGATGCGCGGCGCGACCTGGCGCTCCTCCGCGTGCCGGGCAATCCGGGGCCGGTGCTCGCCTTCCGGTCCAATGCCGTGCGGCGCGGGGAAAGCGTCGTCACCTACGGGTTTCCGCTCGCCGGCCTCCTCTCCTCCGGCCCCACCCTGACGACGGGGGAGGTGAGCGCGCTCGCGGGCCTGGGCGACAACCAGACGCAGTTCCAGATCAGCGCGCCGGTGCAGCAGGGAAATTCCGGCGGCCCGTTGCTCGACCGCCAGGGAAATGTCGTCGGCGTCGTCGTCTCCAAGCTCAATGCGCAGCGCATCGCGGCGCGGACGGGCGACATTCCGCAGAACGTGAACTTCGCGGTGAAGGGCACCGAGGCGGTCGATTTTCTCCGCCGCAACGGCGTGCAGCCGGTGATGCGCGAAAGCCCGGGCGGCGAGCGCAGCGCGGCCGAGGTGGGCGAGCAGGTGCATCCCTCGACGGTGTTCATCCGCTGCGAGCGGTGAGGGAGGGAGTCTATTCTGACCTCAGGCGACGGCGCCGCCATGCGGCGGCTTGGCTTGAGCGCCGTGCGCTCCCGGATCCAGGCTAAGCATTGATTCGATGTCTTCAGCCTTGAGCGCCGTGCCGCGGCGCCCGGCCTCACACTTTTCGCGCGTTCAACCTGCCGCCAAGCGCTCCGCGCATTCGGCGTGGTCAGCCAGGTGCGGCTCGGCGTGGTGCTCCTCGAGGAAGGCGGCGAAGGCGCGGAAACTCGCGTGCGCCGCATCGGGGCCGAGCGCTCCGGTCGCCTGCCAGTAGCGCAGGGACAGCAGCCAGGTGGCGGCGACATCCGTCTCGCAATAGGCCGCGACCTCCTCCCCCCGGCCCTCCCGCATCGCGGGCTCCACCTCGGTGCCGTCCATGCCCGCCTTCGCGGTCAAGCCGATCAGCGCCGAAGCCTCGGCCAGCGATGGCATGGGCGAGGCGCGGAAGCCTGAAAGACGGTCCGCGAGGTCCAGGTGGTCCTTGCCGAAGCGATAGCCATAGTCCCGCCCGTTGCCGCCGTTCAGCGCCGGCATCGGAACGCCGAGCGCGATGGCGCGATAGCGCAGTACCGGGATGTCGAAGCCGGAGGTGTTGAAGCCCACGAGCATCGGCGCCGGGCGCTGCGCGAGCGTCTTCTCGAACAGCGCCAGGATTTCGCGTTCCGCCGTCGCGCCGATGTGGCGGGAGGCGAACCGCACGGGCTTCCACGCATCGCCGGCTTCGACGCGCTCCGCGACCAGCAGGGCGACGCAGGCGATGGCGTGCAGCGGCGGCTTCAGGAAGGCCGTCCCCGGATCCTGCCCTTCCCGCGCATAGCGGGTGCCGAGGCGCGTGCGCAGCGCGGCCTCGTCCAGCCCCTCCGCGGCCTCGCCCAGCAGGGTACGGCCGGCAGCGAGGTCCGGCACCGTCTCGATGTCGAAGACCACGACGCGTTCCATGGCGCCGATGCTGCGCGGATCAGCCTCGCCGGCGCAACAGCAGCAGCGCCAGCAGCACACACAGCCCCGCGAGCCCTCCCCAGAAGCCGCCGAGCGCCAGCGGCGCGCCGAAGGCATCGACGGCAAGGCCCGTCAGCAGCGGCGGCACGCAGAAGCCGGCATGGGCGATGAGGAAGACGCCCGCCGCCGCGCGCGCCCGGTCCGCGCCCGATGCTGCTTCCGATGCCGCCGCCAGGGCGCCGACATAGAGGAAGCCGTACGCCGCGCTGCCGACCAGCCCGCCGCCCGCCAGCAGCAGCGGGAGCGACGCATGGAGCGTGCCGACAATCACGAGCCCCGCGCCGGCCGCCAGCACGGGAAGGCCGGTGAGTGAAAGCCGCCGCGCCGGCCAGCGCCCGATCGCCTGCTGCACCGCGGTGCCGGCGATGATCATGAAGCAGACCGCGAGCGGCCCGAGCCGCGGATACCCCGCGGCGGCTAGCGCGCTCGGCACCGAGGTGATGGTGACGCCCGTGACACCCCAGGCCGCGAACATGCCGAAGGAGGAGGCTACGGTGCCGCGCGGGAAGGCCGGCACGCGCAGCCAGGCGACGCGCTCCGTCGCGCGGCGGTCGGGCAGGCGCGCGACGACGGGGATCAGCAATGCCACGGCCGCCATGTGCAGCCAGAAGGTGACCGGGGGCTCGGCTTCCCCCAGCAGCCAGAAGGCGATCAGTGTCGCGAGGCCGCCGGCGCCGTAGGACCCGGCGGTGCCGAAGGCCATGACGCGCGCAGCGCGGCGTCCCGCTTCCGGCCCGCCGGCGAGTTCCGCTGCCCAGGCGGTGGCGCCGCCGGCGACGAGCCCGATGGCCAGGCCCTGGAGGGCGCGC
>NZ_JACADQ010000451.1 GCF_016106015.1 Neoroseomonas rubea | reverse complement strand
GCCCGCCCGGCCGTGCAGCGCGGCATGCGGGTGCCGGCCGGCGCGCGGCTCGACTGAAGCGGCGCGCCGGGGCGTCCTGGCGCGCCTCGTGTCAGGCGGCGCCGCGCAGCGCCTCCTTCTCGGCGTGCGTGACCGGTGCGTTGCTGTTGCCGAGGGAGAAGCTCTTGCCGCGCGGCCGGCCGAGCGGCTTCTCCACCTCGCTCAGCATGGTGAAGAGCGCGGGGTAGAGGTGATCCGTCGCGCCGATGCGGTAGGACAGCCCGCTGACCACGTACTGGAACAGCGACCTGGCGACGGTCTTGCCCATCAGGTCCTTCTCGCCCCAGCCGATCTTGGGGGAGATGACGCCGATCTCGGCGCCGGGGACGACGAAGACGTGGAAGGTCCCCTTCACGCCGATCGAGGACTGCACGTCGAAATGCACCTTGCTGTCGCGCTGGTGGATGCCCTTGGTGATCGTGACGGTGCCGGACTTCAGCGCCTTGGCCAGATCCTTGAAGCACTGCGAGGAATCGTCGGGGATGCCCTCGAGAAGCGTGGCGATGCTCTCGCCCAGCTTCTTCATCTCATCCTCGCTGAGGCTGCTTTCGTGATTCGCCCACTTCCCGTTGTTGGACGTTCCGCGCCAATCGGGCGCGCACTTGACTGCCATGCGTGTGTCCTCGGCATCCGGGCGACCGATCGCCCCGTTCCATGCCGCTTCAGCATGGCCGTCCGCGGCATTGCGTAAAGTGGAAAACAGCATCCCTCGCCTGCGGGCGGCCCGCACCGTTGCATTCGCCTGCGGCCGGGGCATCCTGCCGGCGCGTCACGGCCAGGGAAACGCGCCACCATGATCCTTCGCTTCGCAGGGGCAGCCGCCCTCGCCGCCGTCGCCATGGTCTCCGTCGCCACGGCGCAGCCCGTCCCACCCGAGCGCATCCTGCGCATGGTGCCGAACGCGGACCTGCAGACGCTCGATCCGATCAACACCACCGCGGGCGTCGTGCAGTCCCACGCGCACATGATCTACGACCAGTTGTTCGGCCGCGATGTGCAGCAGCGCCCGCAGCCGCAGATGGTGCGCGAGCACGCCGTCTCCGCCGATGCGCTCACCTGGACCTTCACGCTGCGCGACGGGCTGCTGTTCCACGACGGCGCGCCGGTCACGGCGGCGGACGTCATCGCCTCGCTCCGCCGCTGGGGGGCGAGGGACCCGCACGGCCGGCAGATCATGGCGATCACCGAGGCGTTGGAAGCCTCAGCCGACGGCAAGTCCTTCACCTGGCGGCTGCGGCGTCCCTATGGGCTGATGCTCGACGCGCTGTCCAAGCCGGCGGGCAACATGCCGGCGATCATGCCCGCGCGCATCGCCGCGACCGATCCCTTCACCGCCATCACCGAGACGATCGGCTCCGGCCCCTTCGTCTTCGTCCGTGACGAATGGGTGCCGGGTTCGCGCGTGGTCTATCGCCGCAATCCCGCCTATGTGCCGCGCGCCGAGCCCGCCTCCGGCACCGCCGGCGGCAAGGTCGCGCATGTCGACCGCGTCGAATGGCTCAACATCGCCAATGCCCAGACCGCGGTGCTGGCGCTGATCCAGGGGGAACTCGACTACATCGAGAGCCCGGGCGTGGACTTCCTGCCCATGCTGCAGCGGCGGGGCATGCGCATCATCCGCACCAACACGCTCGGCGCGCCGGGCATGATCCGGATGAACCACATCCACCCGCCCTTCAACGACGCCCGCGCGCGCCAGGCGCTGATGCTGCTGGTGAACCAGGAGGAGATCCTCCAGGCGATGTTCCCCGAACCGTCGCTGTACCAGGTCTGCCACGCCTTCTTCGTCTGCGGATCCCCGCAGGAATCGAACGCCGGCGTGCCCGCCGGCCTCGGCAGCCCCGCAGCGCGGGAACGCGCCCGCGCCCTGCTGCGCGAGAGCGGCTACGACGGCACGCCCATCGTCATCATGGACCCGACGGACAATCCCTTCGTCCATGCGGCGACGCTCGTCCTCGCGCAGCAGATGCAGTCGGTCGGCTTCCGCACCGACGTGCAGGCGATGGACTTCGCCTCCATGGCCGGCCGCCGCGCCAACCGCCGCCCGCCTTCCGAGGGCGGCTGGCATATCGGGCTCACCTTCTGGAACGGCCTCGGCGCCTCCGACCCCGTCGGCAACGTCCCGATGCAGGCGAGTTGCGAACGCGCCTGGCCGGGCTGGCCCTGCGACGCCGAGCACCAGGCGCTGATCGACGCCTTCCCCTACGCCGCGAACGATGCGGAGCGCCAGCGCATCCTGACCGCGCTGCACGAGAGCGCCTATCGCCTCGTCCCCTACGTGCCCTACGGCCAGTGGTACCTGCCATCCGCCATCCGCCCGCAACTCGACGGCGTGCTGGCCATGCCGGGGATCATCATCGCCTGGAACATCCGCAAGGCAGGGCGCTAGGCGATGGGCACGTCACCCCAGCGCGACCGCGCCGCCGCCTTCTGCGCGCGCTTCGGCCTCGCCGCGCCGATCCTGATGGCACCGATGGCCGCGGCCTCGCCGCCCGCGCTCGCCGCCGCCGTCGCCAATGGCGGCGGCATGGGCGCGCTC
>NZ_JACADQ010000450.1 GCF_016106015.1 Neoroseomonas rubea | reverse complement strand
CGCGCCGGCCGCGCCCTTCGCCACGCGCCGCGCGCGGCTGGGCGGGGTGGAGGCGACGCTGCCCGTGCTCGACTTCGCCGCCCTCGCGCCCGGGCAGGAGATCGCCGGGCCCGCCATCGTGGAAAGCGACACGACGACGGTGCTGCTGCTGCCCGGCGACCGCGCGCGCATGGACGGGCGCGGCTGGCTGACCATGACCTTGCCGGAGGACGCCTGATCCATGGCCGACTGGACACCGCCCGAGGGACATGGCGGGCGCTGGATCCTCGCCTGCGCGGCGGGGGCCGCGGTGGGGGCGGGGCTCGGCACGATCTGGGCGCTGGCGCTGCTGCCGGCGGCGGGGGCCGAAGCCTCGCGGCTCGGGCTGCTGGTCACCTTCCTGCAGGCGGGCGGCGGGGCCTTGGCCGGGGCGGTGCTCGGCGCGGCGCAGGGCTTCGTGCTGCGCGGGGCCTATCCGGCGTTGAGCCTGCCGGCCTGGATCGGCGCGACAGCCGTGGCGGGCTACCTGGTCGTGCTGCTGACCGGGCTGATCTATGGCGCGCTCGCGCAATTCGCCGGCAGCATCCCGATTCCGGCCTTCATCATCCTCGGCGCGGCGGTGAAGGGCGTGCTGGCGGGGCTGTTCTACGGCTTCGCGCAGGGGCGCGTGCTCGATGCCGTGGTGGCGGAGCGGGCCTCCTGGACGCGCGTGGTGATGGTCGGCTGGATGCTCGGCACCATGCTGTCGAGCCTGCGCTGGCTGATGGGCCTGACCGGCCAGGGCAGCCTGTCCCTGGTGACGGGCGCGATCATCGGCGGCCTGGTGGAAGGGGCGGCGCTCGGCCTTGTGTCGGCCGGCGCCTTCCGCTTCATGCCGCCGCGGCCAGCGCGGCCAGTTCCGCCGTGAGGTTGGCGCGCGCCGGCGCCTCATAGATGAGGCCGAGGCGCGTGCGGAACAACTTCTTCGTCGCGGCGAAGCGCGCCAGCACCGCGTGCCGCCCCTGCCGCCAGGCGGGGTCCGCCACGGCGGCGTATTCGCGGCGGAGGAAGTCCGTGTTGCGCGCGAACAGCGCGGGCCGTTCAGCGAGCGGCGTCAGGTCCAGGTCGAGCAGCCGCAGCGTCCGGCAATCCGTGCCCGCATAGCCGAGGTGGTCGGCCGTCGCGAGGATCGCCGCCTGCGCCCAGTCCGTCCGGCCCGGCACCATGGCGGCGAGCAAGGCGGCGGACCGCGCCTCGTTGTCGCGGCCGAGGGGTTCATAGACCGCGTCGTGGAACAGGATGGCGAGTGCGAGGTCGCGGTCGCCGGCATCCCCGCCATGCAGCAGGTGGCGCAGCCAGAGCAGGCCGACATGCGCGGCATCGTGGTAGGCGCGGTGGGGTTCGGCGTAGCGGCGGCGCAGTTCGGTGGCCGCGGCGGGCGGGATGTCGGCGCGCGCCAGCAGCGCGCCGAATCCGGCGCGACACTGGTCGAGGTCGGCGGCAAGCGCCATTCCGGCCTCGAACTCACGATTGCTGCTGTGCACCATGGACCTACCCTGCACGCTGCAACTCGATTCGCCCACCGGAATCCTCGAGCCAGAGGCGGTCCTCGCCCTGGAGGATGAAGCGGTAGGTCTCGCCGGTCCGCATACGGATCGGCGTGCAGCCGACCAGGCCGCAGGCGCGGCGCGGCGACCAGTCCTCGATCCGCACATGCAGCCAGGGTTCGGCCGGGCGCGCGGTCCAGCGGCCGGTCACCGTCATGGGCTGGGTGCCGGGCCCGGCATCGCGACGGGCATAGGTGCCGTCCGCGGTCAGCGTGATCTCGACCGACTGGCCGCCCTGCATGGCGCGCCAGGTGCCGGCGATCGGCGGGGCCTCCGCCGCGCCGAGGGGCGCGAGGGGCAGGATGGCGAGCAGGGCGGCGGCGGGGAGGAAGCGCGGCGCCATGGCAACCTCCGGTCAAGGATGTTCTCACCGGCGAGCATGCCGTCGGAATGGTTGAGACGCGCTGAAGCGCTTCATGCCGGATTCGGGTGCCACACGACTTTGCGCGGTGTGTGGCGGTCGGGACGCGGTCGGCGCCCTTTCGCGCCCTGCGCGTCCGAGGCGGCTTCCGCTGCGCCTTCCGCGCGACCGCGCGCAGGGAAGGCCCCCGGTCGCGCGGCGGGGCCGCCGGCGCTTGACGGTCCCGGCCGCCTCCCGGGCCGCGCCTCAGGGGATCTCGAAGAGCCGCCCGAAGGGCACGAGCGGTGCAGTACCGAGCCCCGCCGCCCGCAGCGCCGCGGCGACGCCGAGGGCGGCACTGTCCAGGACCGGGATGCCGAGCTCCGCTTCCAGCGGCGCCATGGCATCGAGGCCGGGCAGGTTCGTGCTCCACAGGAGGATCGCATCCGGCGAGGTCTCCCGCGCCAGGGCCCGCGCGGCCTCGAGGATTGCGGGCGTCGGCACGGCGGCGGCGGAGAGGTTGTCCGGGCAGCCGAGGCCCCGTGCGCCGACGGTCGCAAGACCCCCCGGCGCGAAGCCGGCGCCGTGGGCTGCGGCTTCCTCGGCGCGGCCTGGCAGGACGAAGGCGATGCGGCGGGCGCCGAGGGCGGCCAGCGCCTCCGCCGCGAAGAGCGCG
>NZ_JACADQ010000045.1 GCF_016106015.1 Neoroseomonas rubea | reverse complement strand
CCGCCGACCTCGCCCGGCGCGGCGCGCGCGTGACAGTGCTCGACCGCGCCGCCGCACCCGGCGGCAAGATGCGGCGCGTGGAGGTGGACGGCGCCGGCATCGATGGCGGCCCGACCGTCTTCACCATGAAATGGATCTTCGAGGGGCTGTTCGCCGACGCGGGACGGCGGATGGAGGATCACCTCGACCTGCACAAGGCGGAGATCCTGGCGCGCCACGCCTGGCGCCGCGGCGGGCAGCTCGACCTATTTGCCGACATCGAGCGATCGACCGAGGCGATCGGCGACTTCGCGGGCGCCAGGGACGCCGCGGGCTACCGCGCCTTCTGCAAGCGCAGCGCCGACATGTACCGTACGCTGGTCGGCACCTTCATCGCGGCGGAGCGGCCTTCGCAACTCGACCTGGTGAGGCGCGTCGGTTTCGGGAACCTCGACCGGCTGGTCCGGACGTCTCCCTTCGCGACGCTCTGGTCCTCCCTCGGGGAGCATTTCTCCGACACCCGCCTGCGGCAGTTGTTCGCGCGCTACGCGACCTATGTCGGCTGTTCGCCCTTCCTCGCGCCTGCGACGCTGATGCTGATCGCGCATGTGGAACAGGATGGCGTCTGGCTCGTGAAGGGGGGGATGCGGCGCGTGGCCGACGCCATCCGCGAGCTCGCCGAAACCCAGGGCGCAACCTTCCGCTTCGATGCCGAGGTGCGCCGCATCCTGATCGCCCGCGGCCGCGCCGCCGGGGTCGAGCTGGCCGATGGCGAAAGGCTGGAAGCGGATGCGGTCGTCTTCAACGGTGCGCCGGATGCGCTCGCCGCCGGGCTGCTCGGCGACGGCGCACGCATCGCAGCCGAGCCCGTGCCGCGGCTGGAACGCACCCTGTCCGCCGTCACCTGGTGCGTGAACGCGCCCACCGAGGGCTTCGACCTCGAACACCACAACGTCTTCTTCGCAGAGGACTATGCGGCCGAGTTCGAGGCCGTGTTCCGCCGACGTGGCGTGGCCGAGGCGGCGACCGTCTATCTCTGCGCGCAGGATCGCGGCGCAGGCGGCCGGCCCGAACCGGGGACTCGGGAGCGGATGCTGCTGCTGGTCAACGCGCCACCGGATGGCGACAAGGCGACGCTCGACCCGGGGCCCATCGCGGAGCGCACCTTCGGCCTGCTGCGCGATTGCGGCCTGACGATCCGGCGCGAGGACGGCGCGGAGGTGGTGACCACGCCCGCCGGCTTCCATGGCCTTTTCCCGGCAACGGGCGGTGCGCTGTACGGGCGCCTCGGGCACGGCTTCAACGGGAGCTTTTCCCGACCCGGCGCGCGGTCGCCGCTGCCGGGCCTGTATCTCGCCGGCGGCGGCGTGCATCCGGGCCCGGGCGTACCGATGGCGACCATGTCCGGGCGCCTGGCCGCCGCACGACTGCTGGAGGACCGCGCCGGGCGCCGGCGCAGCGTGATCGCTTTCAAGCCCGGGCGGTAGCGCGCCACTCGGCGCCGGTCGGCACCACCTTGTCCAGGATCCTGGCCGAGGAGATGACGCCCGGCACGCCCGCGCCGGGATGCGTCCCCGCGCCGACCAGGAACAGGTTCGCGACCTCCTCGCTGACATTGTGCGGGCGGAACCAGGCGCTTTGGAACAGCTGCGGCTCGAGCGCGAAGGCGGCACCGTTCACCGACAGCAGCCGATCGCGGAAATCCTGCGGCGTCATGACGCGGGAGGTAACGATGGCGTCCCCGAGCCCCGGCAAGACCGTCTCCTCCAGACGCTTCTGGATGGCGGTGCGATAGGGCTCGGCCCTCTCCGCCCAGTCTGTCCCGCTGCCCAGATGCGGCACGGGTGCGAGCACGTAGAAGGCATCGCACCCCTCCGGCGCCACCGACGGGTCCGAGGCCGAGGGGCGGTGGAGATACAGCGAGAAATCATCGGCGAGGCGCTTGCGGGAGAAGATGTCGGTCAGCAATTCGCCGTAGCGCGGGCCGAGCACCATGGTGTGGTGATACACATCCTCGTAGCGCCGCCGCGTCCCGAAATACCAGACGAAGAGCGACATGGAGTAGCGCGCCCGCGCGATCTTCCGGTCCGTCCAACGCTTGCGCGGATGGTGGCCGAGCAGCCGCGAATAGGTCCAGGCGACGTCGGCGTTGGAGACGACGATGTCGGCGTCGATCCGCTCGCCGCTCGCGAGGGTGACGCCCGCCGCGCGGCCCTGCTCGACCTCGATCCGGGCGACCTCGGCCTCGTAGCGCAGCGTGCCGCCGAGGCGGGCGATCAGCCGCGCCATGCCCTGCACGAGCGCGCCCATGCCGCCCATCGCGTAGTGGACGCGGTGCTTCCGTTCCAGATGCGCGATCAGGCA
Source organism: Neoroseomonas rubea (assembly GCF_016106015.1). Classification (GTDB taxonomy): domain Bacteria; phylum Pseudomonadota; class Alphaproteobacteria; order Acetobacterales; family Acetobacteraceae; genus Neoroseomonas; species Neoroseomonas rubea. The sequence continues at coordinate 17,763 of NZ_JACADQ010000045.1, read as the reverse complement.
GTAATAGGCCGTGGTGGTCAGCGGGTTGCCGCCGATCAGCAGCGGGTGGAACGAAAACGCCGTCCGCAGCTTCGGATTGGAGAAGTAGCCCGACACCTTCGAATAGACGCTGCGGTAGCCCTGCAGCCGGATCATGTCTGGCGCGGCCTTCAGCAGCGTGGAAAAGCGATGGAAGGGCTGGTCGACGAGCTGCTCGAAGGCGACGCGGTAGATCGCCTCGCTGTCGAGGATGAAGCGGTCGAAGCCGGCGACATCCTCGGGCGCGATGCGGCGGACCTCGGCCCGCGTCTCGTCGATATCCGCGCCGCAGCGCATCACCGTGCCGTCGTCGAAGCGGATGAAGTAGAAGGGATCGAGCTCGCGGATCGTGACGTCGTCGGCAAGGCGATGCCCGGCCATCGACCACAATTCCTCGATCAGGTAGGGCGCGGTGATGATGGTAGGGCCGGCATCGAAGGTGAAGCCGTCCTGGCGATAGACGTAGGCACGGCCGCCAGGCGCATCGAGCTTTTCCAGCACCGTCACACGCCAGCCGCGGGCGGACAGGCGGATCGCCGCGGCGAGGCCGCCGAAGCCCGATCCGATGACGATCGCATGGGGCCTGGTGTCGCGGGGTGTGTCGCTGCCGTCGCGGGGCATGTCGGGTTCCCAGAAAGAAAAAGGGGGGAGCGGACCAGCCGCTCCCCCATCTATCCCCGGCGGCGACCGGGGAGTGGCGCCGCCGCCGTCATTACTGCGGAGCGAGGGCCGCCGAACGGGCGGGTCCATCGCGAATTGTGCGCAGTTCGGGATAGTCCTGGAGCATCGGGGCACCGTTGAGTGGACGGTTCACGCCCCGATGGCATGTCGCGCAGTTCACCTTGAGCGCATCGCCCATGGCACCGAGCCGGACCTGCCGCGGAGACTCAGGCGGCCCGTTCGGGTTTGCCTGCCACAGCGGCGTGAGCGGCTCGATGTAGGTCATGTTCACGTCCCGCACCATGCGGATGCCGTGCCATGCGGTGGTGCGCTGCGGCGGGCTCTGCGCCCAGTCCGCGAAGGAGCGGCTGTTGTGGCAGAAGGTGCAGTTCACGCCGAGGCCGGCGGACATGTGCATCATCAGCCCGTAGGTCCACTCCGTATTCTGGATGCTGCTCTCGTTGTAGCCCGGCAGCGACGTGCCGCTGATCACGCGGATCGGCCGGTCCTGCAGCAGGTAGGGCGTGAAGGGATCGAGCGGCAGCGAAGACCCCGCGGACGCTCGGGAAGGCTGGTTCTGCCCGGTCGGCGCCTGAAGGCCGGCGCGGGACATGGGCAGGGTGGACCACACCTCGGCGGGAACGGCCCGGCCGCGGTGGCAGGTGTAGCAGGTCACGCCATTCTGGCCGACATGCGGGTGGTTGTTGATGGTGCGCACCATCTGCAGCATCCGGCGCGAGACCACCTTCGTGTAGACCTCGTCCGAGGCCATGTTCTCGATGTTGTGGCAGTAGGCGCAGCCATTGCCGGCATCGCGCACTTCCTGCGGCACCACCCACTCCGTCATCGCCTGCATGATGCGGAGGAACTGAGCGTTCGAGAGATCGCCCAGCAGCTGCACGTTCTGGTAGAGCGTGCTCGCGCGGTCGCCGTCATTGTCGGCGGCATCAAGCGCCGCCGGCGCCTGGTTCGCCGCGACCGTCGTGGCGCGGAGCCGTGGGTTGACCACGTGCTCCATGCCTGTCCCGCGGAAGCCGTTCTGGCTGGTCTGGACCGGCGGCCGCTCGAAGGTCGGCACGAGGATCGCGGCCAGCACCAGCCCCGTGACCGCGATGGCGATCTTGATGTTGGTGTTGTTCATCGGGCCGCTCCCTGCATGGCGGCCGGATCCGGCGTCGGCGGCCAGGGCATCTGGTAGGCGGGTGCAAAGTGCCGGTCGACCGCCCAGAGGTACCAGTTGTCGACGACGGTGCCGGTCAGCAGGATGCCGATCCCGCCCGTGATCGGGCAGAGCACCGCGAACCACCAGGCCCAGCGGTGGATGCTCTCGAAGCTGGCGTTGAAGCCCATGCACCAGCGCCAGAACAAACCACCGCGTTCCGCCGCCGTGCCACGGTCGAGCGTCAATTCGATCTCACGCTCGCCGCCATACCGCCCGAGGGCGAGGATGGTCGCGCCGTGCATCGCGAACAGGAGCGTCGACCCGTAGAGGAAGACGATCGAGAGCGCGTGGAACGGGTTGTAGAAGAGGTTCCCGTACCGGATCGAGAAGGCCGCGGTCCAGTCGAGGTGCGGGAAGATGCCGAAGGGCACCGCCTCGCTCCAGGAGCCCATGGCGATCGGGCGGATGAAGCCGAGCACCAGGTAGAGCCAGATCGCCGCCGCGAAGGCCCAGGCCACGTGCGTGCCCATGCCCAGTTCCCGCGCGCGGCGGTAGGTGCGAACCCACCACAGCAGCATGGAGAGCGTCAGGAAGAAGCCGGCGACCAGCCACCAGCCGCCTTCGCGCATCGGCGGGAAGCGCAGCCCGTACTGCGGCGGCGGCGGCTCGAGCGCCAGCCAGAAGAGCTGGCGGATGAACTGCACCGGATCCCAGTTCACCGAGGCCAGCATGTTGAGCCCGATGATCTCGAAGGCGATGAAGCCAAAGAGGATCGAGAGCAGGCCGGTATAGCCGAGGTAGATCGGCCCCACCTGCGCGTCGCCCAACTTGCCGAACAGGTGCACGAAGGTCGGCGTGCCGTCCCGCGCGTCGTTGTCGGGGCCGAGCGGGACCCCCGGATAAGGTACCGGTCCGCGGACCTGCACCCGGGTGAAGATGTTCTGATATTCAGGCATGGCGTGTGTCTCCCCCTCCCGTCAGTTCCGCCAGATCGGCAGGTTGAGCCACCAGCCCCACCATTCCGGCCAGCCGCGCGTCCAGAAGGGACCGCTGATGACAATGCAGACCGCGCTCCAGAACCCGGCCGACAGCGCGAGGAACAGTCCCAGGCGATGGATGCCCAGGGTGCCGATCGAGTAGCCGATGAAGTCGCGGAAGAAGGTGTTCTCGTGCTCGGCCGTCTTCACCGGCTCGCCGGGCGGCGGGTTGAGCGCGGAGAGCACCAGCGCGCCGTGCAGCGACAGCGCGAGGACCGTGGTGAAGAAGAACGACACCGCGATCATGTGTGCGGGATTGTAGTGGAAGTGCAGGTACTGGTACCCGACGTTCGACACCCAATCGAGGTGGCTCCAGATCCCGTACGGGAAGCCGTGCCCCCAGGCGCCCATCAGCACGGGCCGGATCACCACAAGCGTGATGTAGGCGAACACCGCGACGCCGTAGGCGATGGGGATGTGGTATCCCATGCCCAGCTTGCGACTGATCTCCGCCTGGCGCAGTGCCCAGGAGACGAAGGCGCCGATCGCGCAGATGGTGATCATCTGCCACAACCCGCCCTCGTACATCGGCGCCAGCCTCAGCCCGTAGGAGAGGTCAGGCGGCGCGATGTTGATGAGCCAGGGGTTCCAGGTCCCCTGCTTGGCCGCGCCGATCAGGATCAACGCGGTACCGACGAAGCTGAAGAACGCCGTCGTCACGCCGAAGAACCCGACCCAGAACGGCCCGATCCAGAAGTCGAACAGGTCGCCCCCGATCAGGGTGCCGCCGCGGACGCGGTACTTCCGCTCGAAACTGAGCATGGCCATCGCTGTTACTCCTCCCTCGGGCAGGAAAGTCCCCGCCGTCCGGTCTCGGCCTTCGGGTGTGCGGGCGAGGCCCTTTCAGGGGCCTCGCCCAGTCCGCCGCAGCGCGGCGCGGTACGCTGGCCTCAGCCCCCGACGCGCTGGCCGGGAACAAAGGTCGGCGTGGTCGCGCACCAGCCGAGGTGGTCGCAGTAACGCGGGGAGCTGAGGACGGCGAAGTGAATCACCGCCGCCACCGCCACCACGCCTGCCGCGCCGAGGAAACCCACGCGGCGTGCGTCGATGACCATCCAGATCTTATGCATGAGCTATGATCCTTTCCGGTTCGGCTTCAAAAGAAGCGCCAGTCGGGCGGGACCATCTGGCCCGTGTAGACCATCGGCCTCCAAAGCCAGACAAGGATATGTGCGCCCATGGAGGCGAAGACCGAGAAGACCCAACCCTGGACAACCAGGGAGTGGACCTCGCGGGCTTGCTCCTCCGTCAGACGCGTACGTGCTTCGGCCATTGTGAGACCTCCACCGTCGCCTTTCGGCGGTTACCGCGCATATCCCGCGCGGCAGGGATCGTCCCAACGGCAAGATGCCGCCGTGGCCGACTGTTGGCGCGCATCCCGCAGGATGCGCGCGATATGGGGAGCCGCGTCATGTCGCGGCCTCCAGTTCCAGGCTCTCCGCGACGCGGGCGGCGCTGACGCGCGGCTCGCCGGCCTCGCGCGCGTCGCGTTCGACGCGCTCGCGCAGCCGCTTCGCGGCGGAGATCCTGAGCAGGAAGGGTTCGCTCTCGACCACGCGGTCCAGCAGCGCGGCGGCGTCCGCATCCCAGCGTTCGGCAGGGCGGGCCGGCGTCGGCTCCACCTTGTCCATCTCGGTGGCGAGCGGAAGGATGTGGAACAGCGCGTCGAACAGCGCGTTGCAGTATTCCTGCACGATGTAGGTCGCGCCGGCGTAGCCCATGAAGGGCGTGCCCGTGGCACGACGGATGATCGCACCGGGGAAGGAGGCCGGGATGTAGGCTGCACGACAACCGGCTTCCTGCGCGTACATGCGCTCGTTGAACGATCCGAAGAGCACGAGCGGCGGGGTCTTGCGGAACGCCTCCCGCACCGCCTGGTTGTCGGGCTTCGCACCCGGCTTGCGGGAGAAGGAGAAGGCGCAGGGCACGCCCATCTCGTCGCCGAGGAAGCGCTCGAGGCCGCGCGCATAGGTCTCGGTCGCGGAGACGGCAAAGGGCGCAGTCGCGAAGAAATCCTGCGTGACGGAGCGCCACAGATCCCAGATCGGCTTGATCGTGGTGTGTTTCTCGCGCTCGATGAAGGGCTCGGGGTCGATGCCCGTGAGCTCGCCGAGCTTGCGCAGGAAGTTCGTGGTGGCGAAGATCCCGAAGGGCGCCATCAGGTAGGGCCGCTCCAGCTCCTCGCAGAGCCGGCGGCCGAATTCCCGGTACATACAGATGTTCACATCCGCATCCGGCAGCTTGCCGATGTCCTCGACATGGCTGCCGAGCGGGAAGACCAGGTTGATCTCGCAGCCCATGCCTTCGACGAGCCGCCGGATCTCGGCGAGGTCGGAGGGCATGTTGAAGGTGCCGTAGATCGGCCCGATGATGTTGACCCGAGGCTTCTCGCCGTCCTTGCGCACGCGCGGCTTCACCTTGCCGCGCTTGGTGCCGAACTCGGTCCAGAGCCAGTTGATGGCGCGGTCGGCCGCCTGCCACTGGTCCTCATCGATGGTGCGCGGGATGAAGCGCTGCAGGTTCGACCCCTGCGGCGTCACACCGCCGCCGATCATCTCGGCGATCGAGCCGGTGACGACCACCGCGGGCAGGTCCGGGTCCTGCGTCGCCGCGGCGCGCTTCATCAGTCCCTCGGTGCCGCTCTGGGACAGCGCATCCTCGTCGAGGCCGGTCACCACGATCGGCAATTCATGCGGCGGCAACGCGTCCGTGTAGTGCAGCACCGCCGTGACCGGCAGGTTCTCGCAGCCCACCGGCCCGTCGATGACCACGCGCAGCCCGCGCACGGCCGAGAACGCGTAGACGGCGCCCCAGTAACCCCCTGCCCGGTCATGATCGAGGACGAGCATGGTCAGGTCCCCACCGCTTCTTCGGCCTTGGCCTTCGCCGCGCGGATCTTGCGCATGCGCTCGCGGAAGCCCGGCGGGTCGGACGGCTTGTCGCGAAACCCGTAGCCCGCGCCATCCGGCGTGCCCACGCCCTGGAAGAAGCCGACCATCCGCTTCATCCGCTCCGCCTGGCCGGTCTGCGCCGCGACGATCCCGGCGAGGGAGGCCGCGCCAGCGGGACCGAACAGCGGCCGCGCGCTCACCATGTTGGTGAAGTAGAGCGCCGGGATGCCGAGCTCCTTCGCTTTCTGCACGAGCGGCGTCGTGCCGAGCGCAAGATCGGGATTGGCGTCGCGCATCGCCGCCAGGTCCTGCTCGAGCGAGGCGCGGTACTGCACATGCACCCCGCGCGCCTCGAGCCATTCGCGATCGGCCGCACTCCACTCGGTGCGCGGGCAGGCGGTGCCGACATAGGGCACCTCGGCGCCGGCCTCGACCAGGAGACGCGCGACCAGCAGTTCCGAACCCTCGTAGCCCGAGACGGTCACGCGGGCCTTCACGCGGTTGCCCGCGAGCGCGCCGGCGATTGCCGGCAGGAAGCACTGCTTCGCCGCATCGGCCTTGGCCGCCGGCAGGCCGGCCGCGGCGCCGATGGCATCGAGCCAAGCCGCGGTGCCCTCGACGCCGACGGGGCCGGAGCCCACGACGGGGCGCCCAGCGGCCCGGAATTCCCGGATGCTCGCGGTGTAGAAGGGGTGCACGGCGGCCGCGACGACGCTGTCGAGCGCCGCATACAGGTCCCGCCATTCCCGGCAGGGCGTGGATGGCGCGAGCGATAGGCCCATCGGCGCCAGCAGCGCGCCGATGCCCGGCGGATCGGCGGGGAACATCTCGCCGATCAGCGCGACGGTAGGCTCGCCCTCGCGGACGCTGCGCGGTCGCGCGACGGGACCCGCCTCGGCCTCGCCCCGGGCATAGCGGAGCATGGCGCCGGCCAGCACGTCCTTCGCTTCCGCATGCGTCGGCACGCCGAAGCCGGGGACATCGATGCCGATGATGCGGACGCCGTTGATCTCCTTCGGCAGCAGGTCGAGCGGCACGCCGGAGGCAGTGGGCACACAGAGATTGGTGACGACCACCGCGTCGTAATCCTCGGGCTTCGCCGTCGCGTGCACCGCGTCGCGGATGTCCTCGAACAGCTTGCCGGTCACCAGAGTCTCGGAGTTGAAGGGCACGTAGCCCACGGTCCGCTTCGCGCCGTAGAAGTGGCTCGTGAAGGTCAGCCCGTAGACGCAGCAGGCGCTGCCCGAGAGGATCGTCGCGACGCGCTTCATGCGCAGGCCGACGCGCAGGGACCCGAAGGCCGGGCACATGCTCTGCGGCTGATCGTGCGGGCCCTTGGGGTAGTCGGCGGCGAGGCGTTCCATCGCCTCGCCCTTGCCCGCAGCCCGCGCGGCCTCGAGCATCGTCTCCCGGCCGCCATGGCAGCCGGCCTCGGACGCGTCAGGACCTTTCGGGGGCAGCGTGTCCATCGCCTCAGCTCCCCTCGTAGACCACTTCGAGGGACGGCTTCGCGAAGACCTCGGCCGCGCACATGTCTTCCATCGTCGCCGGCGTGAGCACCTGGCCGCGGCCGACCGCCTCGCCTTTGAACAGGCCGAGCAGTTCCTCCTGCGTCAGAGGCTTCGGCCGCAGCGGCGGCGCCTCGGCCACCTGCACGCCGAGTGCCGCGAACAGCGCGCCCCACTCGCTCTCGGGACGGCCGACGATCTCGTAGTTCGCGCTTTTCCGCCGAATGTCCTCATTCGCCGGGATGGCGGCGAGGATCGGGATGCCCGCGGCCGAGGCGAAGGCCTGTGCCTCCCCGGTGCCGTCATCCTTATTGATGACCATGCCGGCGACGCCGACATTGCCGCCGAGCTTGCGGAAGTATTCGACCGCCGAGCACACATTGTTCGCGACGTAGAGCGACTGCAGGTCGTTTGAGCCGACGACGATCACCTTCTGACACATGTCGCGCGCGATCGGCAGGCCGAAGCCGCCGCAGACCACGTCGCCCAGGAAGTCGAGCAGCACGTAGTCGAAGTCCCATTGGTGGAAGCCCAGCTTCTCCAGCAACTCGAAGCCGTGGATGATGCCGCGCCCGCCGCAGCCGCGGCCGACTTCCGGCCCGCCGAGTTCCATCGCGAAGACACCGTCGCGCTTGAAGCAGACATCGCCGATCGCGACCGGCTCGCCCGCCAGCTTCTTCTTGGACGAAGTCTCGATGATGGTCGGGCAGGACCTGCCGCCGAACAGCAGCGACGTCGTGTCGGATTTCGGATCGCAGCCGATCAGCAGTACGCGCTTGCCCTGCTGCGCCATCATGTAGCTGAGGTTCGCGAGGGTGAAGGACTTGCCGATGCCGCCCTTGCCGTAGATCGCGATGACTTGCGTCTGCTTCTTGGGCTCGCCCGTCGGCACCGGGTCCAGCGGGACGGACGCCTCGGCGCGCAGCAGCGCGGCCTGGCTGCCGGGCGGAGGAGAGAATCCAGTCGGAGCGTTCATGTGCATTCTCTCCAGTCGAGGACCATCTTCAGGCACGATGGATCGGTGAAGGCCTGGGCGTAGGCCGCGGGCGCCCGCTCGGCCGCTTCACGATGCGTGACGAGACCGTCCAGCCCGAGCCGCCCGGCCGCGATCGCGTCGCGTGTCGCGACGAGATCCGCCTCCTGCCACTCGGCCGCCACGCGGAAGCGCGCTTCGCGCATGAAGGCCGGCGGGAAGGAGAAGGAGAGCCGGTCGCTGTAGAAGCCGGCGAGGACAATCTCGCCGCCGGGAGCGAGGCGCTGGACCAGCGTGTCGAGGATTCCGGCGTCGCCGCTGACATCGCAGATGCTGCGGTAGTCGCGCCGCGCATCGCCGTCGGGGTCGATCACCTCGTATCCCTCGGCGCCGTCTCGGCGCCTGGCATCGCGTTCCCAGACGACCGGCGCGCCGCCCTTGAGCACCGCGATGCGCGCCAGCAGGCGGCCGAGCACGCCATGGCCGACGATGAGGTCGGGCGGCGAAGCGCCAGGCGCGGCGATGGCGTGCCAAGCGGTCGCGGCGAGCGCGAGCAGCACGCCTTCCGGTCCAGGCAGCCCGTCGAAGGGAATGGCGCGGCGCGATGGCACGACGAGCCGTGCGGCGGCGCCGCCGAACAGGCCGCGCACATCGCCGAAGCAGCGCGCACCAGGGACGAACACGCGCTCGCCACATCGACGGGAGGCTTGCGGCCCCGCGGCGATGACGCGGCCAACCGACTCGTAGCCCGGCACGAGCGGATACCCCATGCCGGGGAAGTGCGGCATGCGGCCGGACCACAGCAGCCTTTCGGTGCCGGTGCTGATCCCGCTCCACTCCACCGCGACGACGATGTCTTCGTCACCGGGTGGCGTCAGCGCCAGACGACTGAGGACGAGATCCTCGGGCGCCTTCAGTAGGACGGCGATGGTGTCCATGAAGGACCCCCGCTTGAATGATTAATCGTCAGCGTAGAGTGACAGAAAAAACTGTCAAGCCAAATGGACACCCAATGTGTCATGGCGACGTGATCTCCGCGACGATCACGCGCGTCAGCAGCGGCGTCGGCGTCGGCAGCAGGCGCGGCCGGGTGAAGCCGGCCGCCGTCAGCATCGCGGCGATCTCCTCGGGCCGGCGCGGCCGTCCGCGGCCCATGGCGAGCAGGTAGAAGCCGAAATAGGCCTCGCCCATCGGCTCGGCGCCCGCGGTGCCGGACATCGGCTCGGCGACCAGGATCCGCCCGCCTGGCGGCAAGGCGGCGCGGATGCGCGCGAGCAGCGCCGATGACACATCATCGTCATGGTCATGCAGGACGCGCACGAGGGTAATGAGATCGGCCCCCTGCGGCAGTGCATCCCTGGTGAAGTCACCACCGAAGACGTCGGTGCGCGCGCCGAGTCCCGCCGCGGCGAAGCGCGCCCGCGCTTCCTCGGCCACCGCCGGCAGGTCGAACAGCATCAGCCGCGGCGCCTTCGCCTCGGCCGCCACGGCGCGCAGGAAGGCGCCGTTGCCGCCGCCCACATCGAGCACCGCGCGATGCGCGTCGAAGCGGTAGGTGGCGAGCACTTCCTCCGCCACCATCGGCTGGCTCGCCGCCATCAGCGCCGTGTAGTCGCGAATCCTGTCAGCCCCGACCTCGCCCGGCGACTCGGCGCCGCAATAGGCCCAGTAGGAGGACAGCGCGTTGCCCCCGCGCGGGCGGCGCAGCAGCGCCACCGGATCGGCGAGGTCGGCGTAGAGCATGGCGTGGTGCTCGACCATCGCGGCCAGGCCGTCATTGCCGATCATCGCCGCGCCGAGCGGACCGATCGCCCAGGCCCCGTCGGAGCGCCGCGCCGTCAGGCCAAGCGAGGCAGCCGCGGCCATCAGGCGTTCAGCCGATTCAACCGGAAGCCCGAGTCGCTGCGCCAGGCGCTCCGTCGGCAGTGGCTGCTGCGCAAGGATGGCGAAGACATCGAGCCGCACGCAGGCCAGCAGCACCTGCGTGTAGACGAAGCCCGCACAGAGATCGAAAAGCGCCCGGGCGCGCCGCCGCGCGAAGGGCCTCGTCAGCGGGAAGCGCGCCGCCCAGCGGCGGAAGCCCGGCCGCGCCGCCAGCCCTTCCCGGAAGGCCCGGAAGCGGTCGAGCAGCGAGGGCGGAGGGGCCGCGCCCAAGGTGTCGGCGCCGGACATGCGGCGCCGATCAGGCCGCGGCCAGCTTGGCCGGCAGCAGCCGCGCCGTCTCCGCCAGGATGGCGGCCCGCAGCAGATTCTGACCCGGGCATTCTGGAATCGCGGCGACCGCGCCGTCGGCCAGCATCGCCAGCCGCGCGATCGCGCCCTTCAGGCCGAACTCCGCGACCGCGCTCGGCCTCCCAAGCGCCTTGTCGCGGCCCACCGGCTTGCCGATCGTCGCCTCGTCCTCAACCGCGTCGCGCAGGTCGTCGGCGACCTGATAGGCCTCCCCCAGCCGGTCGCCGAGCAGGCGCCAGGCCTCGCAATCGGTGACGCCCGCCGCCGCCGCGCCGGCCACCGAGGCTGCGGCGAACAGCGCGCCGGTCTTCTGCCGCTGGTAGTCGGAAAGGTTGACCTCCGTCTCGCATTCCCAGGCCTGGCCCGCGACGATGCCGAAGGGCACGCCGACGCCGTCGCCGACGGCGCCGATCACGGCGGCGAGCCGTTCCGGCGCGCAGGGCGCGGCACGAGCGACCGTCTGGAACGCCAGGATGATCAGCGCGTCGCCGGCGAGCACCGCGAGCGGCTCCCCGAAGGCGCGGTGCACGGAAGGCTTGCCGCGCCGCGTATCCGCGTCGTCGAAGCAGGGCAGGTCGTCATGCACGAGCGAGGCGCAGTGCAGCAGTTCGATGGATGCCGCCGCCGCGCTGGACAGCCGCGGCCGGTCGTCACCGCAGGCCATGGCTACGGCGAGCGTCAGCCGCGGCCGGATGCGCGCCCCCTTCGGGAAGACCGCGTGCCGCATCGCGGCGGCGAGCCGCGGCGGTGCGCCGGCCGCTTCGGCCAGCAGGACGGAATCGGCCAGTGTGGCCTCGATACGTGTTGCCGCGTCCATGGGCCTCTCCCTGCGGCACCCGGTGCGCCGCGCGGATCGTCAATTCGATCGATCAGTCCTGACTGTCAATCTTAGTGGACAGTCCTGTCAAACCCTTTCCGCCCACCGCGCCTCGAACAGGCACGACGGCGCGCCCATCGCCTCGCAGGCGACCTCCTCGACGCGCGTGGCGGGATGGACCAGCGCGCGGAACAGCCCCTCGAAGGTCGCGGCGTAGTAGCCACAGGCCGCGTGCGTCGCCGCGGCACCGCGCGCGAGCGGACTGCCCGCGATGCTGAAGCGCACGGGATGGCCGGGCAGCACCAAGAACCGCCCGCTGCCCGCGAAGGTCCAGGCATGCCGCCCGATCGCCTTGAGCAGGATCCAGGCGGCCGCGCGGGCGGGGATGCGCGGCAGCAGCAGGCGCATCGGGCGCGGGATGCGATGCGCCAGCAGGTAGTCCGCCGTGCGGCGCCCCGCGTCGCGCGCGATCGCCTCCACCTCCGGTGCCGGCAGCATCGCGCGCAGCGCCGCGTGCAGGGCCACGACCTCCGCCTCCTCCACCATCCGTTCGGGCGGGGAGGTCAGGCGGTGCGCGAGGCCCGCGCGGCGAAACACGTCGCTCGCGCCCCCTGCCCCGCGCACCGCCACCAGCGCCTCCGCCAGGCGCGTGACCGCGTTGGGGCCGATGCGCGCGGAAGCCTGGGACACGGGCTCAGTCCCCCTGCAGCGGCGCCCTTTCGCGCGGCGCCCGCTGCGCGGCGATGACGGCATCCATCTGCGCCTCGCTCAGCTGGTCGGCCCCGCCGCCGCAGGCGCGCACATCGGCCGTGCGGGACTCCTCCAGCTGCTCCGTCCCGCCGCCGCAGGCGCGCGCATCGGCGCCCGCATTCGCCGCGGGCAGCTTCACCTTCGGCCGGTGCATGGTCTTCCACATCGCGTTGTGCGGCGCGCGCGCGGCCTCGGTGGTCAGCGTGCGGCTCTCGTCGAAGTGGAAATCGACGTTCTTCTTCGACTGCGGCCCCCAGTAGCCGACCTTGCCAAGGTCGTAGAAGGTCCGCTGGAAGCCGGATTTTGCGAAGGCCCAAAGGCAGCCCAGCATGTATTTCCGCTTCACCTTGTCGCGGATCCACGGATAGCCGAGGAAGGTCTTGCGCAGATAGAAGCGCCGGTAGTTGTGCATGGTGCGGTCGAGCAGCGTCGCCCGGTCCATCGCGTCCGGCTTCATGATCGGCGTGACGAAGTTGTACTTCGAGAAGTCGAACACCTCGACCTTGTCGCCCAGCTCCTTGAACAGGTCGTTGAACGGCCAGGGCGTGTACATCGCCCAGTTCGCCATGTCCGGATTCCAATCGAGCGCCATCCGGTAGGTCTCTTCCAGCGTCTCCGGCGTCTCGTTCTCGAGGCCGACGATGAACTGCGCCTCGGCGACGATGCCGTTCTGGCGCAGCAGCTGTATGGCCTTCTTGTTCTGCGCGACCGTCGTCTCCTTGTTGAAGCGGTCGAGCTTCAGCTGCGCCGCCGCTTCCGTGCCGAGCGAGATGTGGATCAGCCCCGCCTTGCGGTAGAGCGGCAGCAGCGCCTCGTCGCGCAGGATGTCGGTCACGCGCGTGTTGATGCCCCACAGAACGGGCAGGTTGCGCTCGATCAGCGCCTCGCAGAACTCCACGAACTTCTTCTTGTGGATGGTCGGCTCTTCATCCGCGAGGATGAAGAAGCCGACGCCGTGGTTGCGCACCAGGTCCTCGATCTCGTCCACCACCTTGCGCGGATCCCGCACGCGGTAGTCGCGCCAGAACTTCCACTGGGAGCAGAAGGAACAGGTGAAGGGGCAGCCGCGCGCGAGGTTCGGGATCGCGACCTTCGTGTTCATCGGGATGTAGATGTATTTCGACCAGTCGAGGATGCCCCAGTCGGCGACGATTCGGTCCACCTCCTTGATCGGCGGGCAGGCCGGTGTGGCCACCACCTTGCCGTTGCCATCGGCGAAGGCGATCCCCTTCACCCTGTCCCGCTCGGCGGGCCAGCGGCCTTCATCGATGCAGCGCACAAGGTCGGTCAGCACCTGCTCGCCTTCCCCACGCACCACCACGTCGATCCAGGGGGCTTCGGCCAGCACCTGGGGATACATGAAGGTGCCGTGGATGCCGCCCAGCACGGTCACCGCGTCCGGGCAGGTCTCCTTCGCCAGCTTCAGCACCGACTCCGCTTCGTAGATCGCCGGCGTGATGGCCGTCGCCCCGATCACGTCGGGCTGCAGCGCGACGAGCCTTTCCCTCACCTGGTCATGCGTCAGGTGGTGCGTCATCGCGTCGATGAAGGTGATGTCGGTGAAGCCCTCGGCCTTCAGGAAGCCGGAGAGGTAGGCGACCCAGGCGGGCGGCCAGTTGCCGGCGATCTCGGCGCCGCCGGAATGGTAGTTGGGGTGGATAAGGACGATGCGCATGCCGGGGCCTCCCGCCGCTTCCGACGCGGCATGGCGGAGGCTGCGCGTTGCGGCACCGGCACGCTTTGCGCTGTGTCAATCACCACTGACGGTTTGATATGTCCGATTCATTGGACGCTCGGCGCCGCGCTCCCGGTCGATCCGGTCCATCACTTCCAGCGCCCAGACCAGCCGGTTGCCCCAGCCGCGCGGAATGAGGCCCGGGGGATAGGGCGCATCGGCCACCGCATCGACCAGGTAGGACGCGGCCTCGCAAGGCGGTTCCCCCGCACCCTGCGCCCGGCCGACCAGCGCGCCCGCGGCACGTGCCAGCAGCACCGCCTTGCGCCAGCCCGGCACCACGGCACGGCGGCAGATGGAATCGAGGCCGTTGCGCTCAAGCTCGCGGCCGATCTCGGCATAGATGACACGCGCCGCGCCGATGCCCGCGCGGCAGTCGCGCGGCAGCAACGCGATCCCGGCCGCGGCCCGCGCGTAATGCGCATCCGCCGCCGCAAGCAGCCGCGCCACCAGCCGTGCGATGGCCGGGGTGAAGGCCGGCGCGGCGAGGAAATCCTCCGGCGCGATCCCTTCCTCCGCCAGCCAGTCGAGCGGGAGATACAGCCGCCCTTCCCGCGCATCCTCCCCCACGTCACGCGCGATGTTGGTCAACTGCATGCCGAGCCCGAGGTCGCAGGCACGCGCGATGGCGCGCGGGTCGCGCACCCCCATCAGCAGCGTCATCATGGCGCCGACCGTGCCCGCGACGCGCGTCGCATAGGCCTCCAGCGCGGCCATGTCGGCATAGCGCAGCCCCGCCGCATCCCAGGCGAGGCCCTCGAGCAGCGCCTCGGGCAGCGTGCGCGGGATCCCGAAATGCGCGACCACGGCGGCGAAGGCGCGATCGACGGGATCATCCTGCGGCGTGCCGGCATAGGCCGCGTCGAGGCGCACATTCAGCCGCGCCAGCGCCTCCTGCTTGCCATTCGACAGGTCGATCTCGTCATCGGCCACGCGGCAGAAGGCGTAGAGCGCCGTGGCGGGCGCCGCGATCCGCCGCGGCAGCAGCAGCGAGGCGGCGTGGAAGGACTTCGACCCGCCCGCGAGCAGGCCGCGGCAATGGGCGAGGTCCGCCTCGTCGATGCGGAAGCCGGTCATGTGTCCTCCCGTTCCATCCGCCGGCGCACGCGCCGAGTCCCGAGCCATACAGCCGCCGCGACGAGCGGCACGGCGAGCCCCGTGACAATGTCCGCGCGCACCGGCAGCCCGCCTTCGGCCGCGGATTTCGCCGCATAGGCGATGAGACCCACCAGGTAATAGGTGATGGCCGCGACGGAGAGGCCTTCCACCGTCTGCTGCAGGCGGAGCTGCAGCTTGGCGCGCCGGTCCATCGAGGCGAGCAGCGACTGGTTCTGCCTCTCCCGCGTCACGCCGACGCGCGTCGAGAGCAGCTGCGTCGCGCGCGCGACGCGCTGGGAGAGCATGACCTGCCGCTGCCCCATCGCGATGCAGGTGTTCATCGCCGGCGCCATGCGGCGCTCGATGAATTCGTGGAAGGTCTGCAGGCCCTCGATACGTTCCTCGCGCAGGTCCGCGATCCGCTGCCGGACGATCTCGTAGTAGGCGGAGGCGGCGGAGAACCGATAGCGGCTGCGCGCCTCCCCGCTCTCGATCTCGGCGGCAAGGCGGGTAAGGCGGTCGAGCAGCACGGGCTCGTCATTCTCCCCACAATCCACCAGCGCATCGGTGATGGCGGCGAGTTCCCTTTCCTGCGCGCCGAGCACAGGGGCGAGTTCGCGCGCGAGCGGAAAGGCGAGCAGCGCAGTGACACGGTAGGTGTCGATCTCGAGCAGCCGCTGCACGATCCTCCCGGCCTGGCGTTCCCCCGTGCCACGGTCGAGCACCAGGATGCGGCTGAACCCGTCCTCCCGGATGCGGAAGTCGGTGATCGCGACGGCGCGCCCGGCGCTGACATCCGCGCCGAGCAGATGGTTGCCGGCAAAATGGCGCATCGACAGCGCCGCCGGGTCCAATGTCCCGCCCGGGTCCGGCATCAGCGCGACATGCTGCGCGGCGATTACCTGGCCCGGCAGGGCGGAGACCCAATCCTCCGGCAGCAGGCCGAGCGCGGGCGCGCCGAAGGGATCATCCGTCGCGCCCGGCGCGATGATCATGAAGCGGGAGAATTCCGTGTGCCGTTCCCATTTCAGCCGGAACGGCCCGAAATCGGCGCTGTGATGCGACGCCCCGGCCGGAGGCCCGGCCGCGCCGACCCGCGCGGCGAGGTCCTGCACGGCGGCGAGCGTCTGTTCCCGCGGCGCGCCCTCGGGCGGGATCAGCGCGAAATGGGAGATGCGGCAGGGCGGGCTCAGCGCCTCGGGCGGGCGGGCATGGACCTCGTCGTTCAGTTCGCGTCGCAGTGGATGCGATGCCGGCAGGAAGCGCGCTTCGGTCACGTCTCGGCCATCTCCGGCTGGAGCAGTCGAAGCAGGATGGCGGCGACGAGGTCGGGCCGTTCCTCATGCGCCAGGTGCCCGAGGCCGGGCAGGCGCTCGATCCGCGCATGCGGCGCGATCGCCGCGACGCGCTGTGCCTTCTCCGGCGCTATGGAGCGGTCGTTGGCGCCCACCACCAGCAGCAGGTCGGGTGCGAGGCGCGGCAGGTCGCGCAGCAGCGGCTTCAGATCCCAGTTCGCCATCATGCGCAGCGCACCCGAAAGATGCCCCGCGCGACGGAACAGCCGCGCATAGAGATCGACCCCGCGCGCATCGATGCGCGACCCCGTGTCGCGCAGCAGGCGTTCCGCGACGGCGCGATCAGCCGCGCGCCAGGCAAACAGGCGCGGCACGAAGGGCAGACCCACCAGCATGCGCGCCGCACGGGTAAAAAAGGCGGCGTGTTCTTCCCCCAGCGGCGTCAGCGCGCCATTGAGGCTGACCACGGCGCGTGGCGCGATTCGCCCATCAAGCGCCATGCGCAGCGCGACCGCGGCCCCGGCGGAATGGCCGACCGCGACCTCCGGCGTTAGCCCGAGCGTGGTGAGCAGCGCATCGACCAGCCGCGCCATGCCGGGCAGCGTCAGCCCGATATCCGCGGGCAGGCCGGTGAAGCCGTGGCCCGGCAGGTCCGGCGCGACCACCGTGGCGTGCGGCGTCAGCAGCGGCAGCAGGTCGCGCCAGGAATGCGTCGCGGCCGCAGTTCCGTGCAGCAGCAGCAGCACGGGCCCCTGCCCCGCCACCTGCACGTGCCATTCGATCCCACCGGCGCGCACGAAGCGGCTATGCGCGCGGTTCGGCCAGTCCCGGCCATCAGAGGGCCAGTGCGGGCGGTCGCTCATCTCAGGCCGCCGCGTCGCGCACGGCGCCGGACAGGCGCTGCGCATCGGCCATGGGCAGCGGCAGGTAGCGCGCACCCATCGCCGCGGCGACATCCTTCGCGAAGGGCTGCGGGCGCGGCGCGGTATCCACCAGCAGCGCGGGCACGCCGGCAAGCCGCAACGGCTGCGCCGATTCCAGCGCGTCCTTCTCCGCCTGCGGCCTTCCGCCCGTGCCGTCCCGCGCGACATTGGCCCGCCCGTCCGTCAGGAGGACGATCAGCGGCGTGCGGCCGGCGCGGCGGCAGGCGATCGCCATCTCCCGCGCCGCATCCAGCCCGGCGGCGAGCGGCGTGCCGCCCCCGCCCGGCAACCCCGCGAGCGAACGCTTCGCCCGCACCAGCGAGGCGGTCGGCGGCAGCAGCACCTCCGCCACGCGGCCGCGGAATCCGATCAGTGCGACGCGGTCCCGCCGCACGTAGCAATCGGCCAGCAGCAATTCGACCGCACCCTTGGCTTCGGCGAGCCGATGCATCGCGGCGGACCCGGAGGCATCGACGACGAAGATCGCGACGGTTTCCTGCGGCGCCTCGAAGCGGCGCAGCCGGATATCCTCGCGCTTCACGAACAGCTTCGGCCCGCCGACGCGGCCCTTGCGGCGCAGCGGCTGCCAGGGGGCCGCGGCGCGCAGAGTCTCGACCAGTGCGAGCCGCGCGCCGGAGCGCAGCGCGCCAGGCCGCGTGCCGGA
>NZ_JACADQ010000449.1 GCF_016106015.1 Neoroseomonas rubea | reverse complement strand
CGCCAGCCCGGGGCCGCCGCGGACCGCGGTGTGGTCGCGAGCGCGCTCCACCACCGCCGCCTCGCCCGGCCGCGCGCCCGCGATGGTGAAGGTCACCGCCGCCGCGAGCGGCGTGTCGCGCAGCATCGCCAGCGCCGCGGCGTAGTCCGGCGCGGTGTCGCAGGCGATGCGGAGCAGATGGGCCGGCGGCAATTCACGGCTGCGCCAGGTGGCGGGGCGGGAAGCCGCCCAATCGGCCAGCAGCGCCGTCCTGCGCAGGCCGCGCCGCCGGGCCGCGGCGCCGATCCGCGTGAGCGGCAAGGGCGGCTGGTTGATGGCCATGGCGAAGCGCCCCGGCGCCAGCGCCGTGATGGCGCCCGCGAGGCCCGGCCAGCCGATGTTCAGCCACTCCCCCGCCGGGCCGGATTGGCGGATGACGCAGAGTGTCTCCCCCAGCCCCGCGAGGTTGCCCCAGTCGAGCACGCGCAGCAGCACCGGCGCCGGCGCGTCCAGCACCCCGCAGGTGCAGCCCCATTCGAAGGAGAGGTTGAGAAGGTGCGCGCCGGGCGCGCCGACCGTGGCCGCGACGGCGGCGACCTCATTGGCGAACGGCGTCGCGTTGCGCGCGAGCCAGCGGCGCGACACGGCATCGCCAATGGCAAGCCCGGCGCCGCCATACTGGCCACGCGCGCCGCGCAGGATGGCGCCGACATCGTCCGCAAGCGCGGCCGCGGCGAAGGCGGCCGGATGGGTGGCGCCGCGCGCATCCACCACCGGGATGCGGCGCAGGGCCATGGGCTGGCGCTACAGCCGCGCGCCCGTGGTCGCGAAGGCGGTTTCCGCCGTGCGCTGGAACTTGCTGTCCAGCACGAAGGCGGCGCCGACGGCGATGATGATAGCGAGGGTGATCCCCGAGACGATGGCCTTCATGGTGTGGCCCTTTCCTCAACCGAAGCCTGTTCAGTTCCTATGGCGTCGCGATCTGCGCTTTGCAACCGGGCCAGCAGGCTTTCCGCCTCGGCCAGGTCCTCGGGCGCATTGGCGTTGAAGAAGGGATCGACCGGGTCGGTCGGCCAGTCGGCATGGGCGCAGCCATGGCGGGCGGTCCAGCGGTCGATCTTGCGTTCCCCGGCCAGCAGCGCGGCGCGCAGATCCTCCCGCAGCGCGACCGGCCAAAGGCCGATCGGCGGATGCGCCTGGCCGTCGGATCGCGCGCAGGCGAGCGGCACGCCGGCCTCCTGCCGCGCCGCGTGCAGCCTTGCGACCAGGTCGCGCGGGATGAAGGGGGAATCGCCGGGCACGGAGACGATCCAGGGCAGGTCCGGCCGATGCGCCGCCGCCCAGTCGAGCGCCGCGAGGATGCCGGCGAGCGGGCCCGGATGGTCCGGCAGCCCGTCCGCCACCACGGGCAGCGCATAGGGCGCGAAGCGCGCGGGATCGCCATTCGCGTTCAGCACCATCGCCGCGACCTGCGGCGCGAGGCGCGCGATGACGTGATCGAGCATCGGTCGCCCGCCGAGGGTGCGCAGCGGCTTGTCACCCCCGCCCATGCGCCGCGCGAGGCCGCCGGCGAGCACGATGCCGAGCGTGTCAGCCTTCATTGGACGCCATCGCCTCGGCGCTGTTCTTGCGCCAGTGCTTCGCGGATTCCTCGGGCACGTAGTCAAGGTCCGCGTCGAAGACGATCCGCTCCTGCCCCGCCAGCGCGACGAAGCGCTTGCCCTTGCAGCGCCCGATCAGCGTCAGCCCGGCTTCCTGCGCCAGTTCCACGCCCCAGGCGGTGAAGCCCGAGCGCGAGACGAGGATCGGGATGCCCATGCGGACGGTCTTGATCACCATCTCGGAGGTCAGGCGCCCGGTCGTGTAGAAGATCTTGTCGTCGGGGCTTTCGCGGTTGCGGAACATCCAGCCGGCGATCTTGTCCACCGCGTTGTGGCGGCCGACATCCTCCATGTAGACGACCGGCTGGTCGCGCACGCACAGCGCGCAGCCATGGATCGCGCCCGCTTCCAGATACAGCGTCGGCAGCGTGTTGATCCGGTGCAGCAGGCGATAGAGCCAGGACGTCCGCAATTCCGCCTTCGCGAGGTTCACCTGCGCGAAGCCTTCCATCAAATCACCGAAGGCCGTGCCCTGCGCACAGCCGGAGGTGAGCGTCTTCTTGCGCAACTTCTCCTCGAAGTCGGTGCGCTCGGGCGTGCGCACGACGACGACGCCGAGATCGTCGTCGTAGTCCACGCCCGTCACCTCCGCGTCCGGCTTCAGCATCCCCTGGTTCAGCAGGTAGCCGAGTGCGAGGTCCTCCGGGCGATCGAGGATGGTCATCATCGTCACGATCTCCTGCCCGTTCAGGTAGAGGGTGAGCGGGCGCTCCACCGTGACGCTCGTCTCGATCGCGGCGCCGGTCTGGTCGATGCCGGCGACGCGGCGCGTCAGGCGCGGGTCGGTCGGGTCGGGCTGGACGCGGAGGGGGTGTTCCATGCGGGCGACATGGGGGAAGCGGGCGCGTGAGACAAGCGGGGCTCCGCCCCGGGCCCCGCCAGGGCTTCGCCCTGGACCCACCAAAGGCCGAAAGGCCTTTGGAAACCGAAACCTGGCAAGGGGTACGCGGACGTCGGGCATGACCCCAGGTGATGGTGTCCAGAGGCCTTTCGGCCTCTGGCGGGGAGGTCCGGAGGGGCA
>NZ_JACADQ010000448.1 GCF_016106015.1 Neoroseomonas rubea | reverse complement strand
CCCCTCCCTTTTCTATCTGCTTGGCACAGGTCGCCGCTGTCAGTTCCCAATTCCCAAGGAAGGTTGAGGGGGGTACGGGGGGAGAAGTTCCCTTCTCCCCCCGCTGTCCCAAGATGAAGCACCTCGACACAACCACACCCGACTTCGAAGCGCGCTTCGCCGCCCTGCTCGACGAAGCGCGCGAGACGACCGCCCGCGTCGATGCCGCCGTCGCCGCGATCATCGGGGATGTGCGCGCCCGCGGCGACGCCGCGCTGGTGGAATTGACCGCCCGCTTCGACGCCTGGTCACCACGCGACGCCGCCGCGCTGCGCGTAAGCGCGGAGGAGATCGAGGCCGCCGATGCGCGCGTCACCCCCGAGCGCCGCGCCGCGCTGAACCTGGCTGCCGAGCGGATCGAGGCCTTCCATCGCGCGCAGCTGCCCGCGGATCTCGAGATGAAGGATTCGGCCGGCCTGACGCTGGGGATGCGCTGGGGCGCGCTCGATGCCGTCGGCATCTATGTGCCCGGTGGCAAGGCGGCCTATCCGTCATCCGTGCTGATGAACGCGATCCCGGCGCGCGCCGCCGGCGTCGGGCGCATCGCGATGTGCGTGCCCACGCCGGGGGGCGAGCTGAACCCGCTGGTGCTGGCGGCGGCCAAGCGCGCCGGCGTGACCGAGGTCTATCGCCTTGGCGGCGCGCAGGCCGTCGCGGCGATGGCCTGGGGCACGGCGTCGGTCGCGCCGGTCGATCGCATCGTCGGCCCTGGCAATGCCTATGTGGCCGAGGCGAAGCGCCAGGTCTTCGGACGGGTGGGGATCGATTCCATCGCCGGCCCGTCGGAAGTCGTCGTGATCGCCGATGCCGCAAACGACCCGCGGCATGTGGCCATCGACCTGCTCGCCCAGGCCGAGCATGACGAAAGCGCGCAGTCGATCCTGGTCACGCCGGATGCCGCGCTCGCCGCCGCCGTCGCGGCGGCGGTGGAGGAGGAGCTGCTTAGCCTGCCGCGCGCGGAGATCGCGCGCGAATCCTGGCGCCGGCACGGGGCGATCATCCTGGTGCGGGACCTCGATGAGGCCGCGGCGCTGACGAATCGCCTGGCGCCGGAGCACCTTCAACTCATGGTGGAACATCCGCGTGCATTGCTCGCGCAGATCCGCCATGCCGGCGCGGCCTTCCTCGGCCGCTTCTGCCCCGAGGCGGTGGGCGACTACGTGGCCGGGCCGAACCACGTGCTGCCAACGGGGCGGACGGCGCGCTTCGCCTCGGGGCTGTCGGTGTTTGACTTCCTCAAGCGCACGACCTGGGTGGAGGCGGATGAGGCGGCGCTTGCCGCCGTGGGCCCCGCCGCGGTTGTGCTGGGGGAGGCCGAGGGCCTGACCGCCCATGCGCGCAGCGTCGCCCTGCGGCTTGGTGGTTGACCCGGCGCGGCGCGAGGACCATTTTGCGGCGCTTTTCCGCGCCCCCCATTTCCGCGCGCCGCGTGCGCGCCCAATCAAAGAGGCCCGATGTCTAAGGAAGACATGATCGAGTTCAGCGGGCAGGTGGTCGAACTGCTGCCCAACGCGATGTTCCGCGTGAAGCTGGACAATGACCACATCGTTCTCGCGCACACGAGCGGCAAGATGCGCAAGAACCGCATCCGCGTGCTCGCGGGCGACCGCGTGAACGTGGAGATGACGCCCTACGACCTGACCAAGGGTCGCATCACCTTCCGCTTCAAGTAACCGCGTCCATGGCCGATGCGCGCCCGCCGCTGGTGCTGGCGAGCGCCAGCCCGCGGCGCCTGGAACTCCTTGCCCGCCTCGGCGTCGTGCCGGACCGGGTCCTGCCGACCGACATCGACGAGACGCCCTACAAGGGCGAGGTGCCGCGCCCCCACGCGGCGCGGCTCGCGCGTGCCAAGGCGGAGGCCGCGGCCGCGCTGGCGCCGGCGGCGATCGTGCTGGCGGCCGACACGGTCGTGGGTGTGGGCCGGCGCATCCTGCCAAAGGGGGAGACGGAGGCGCAGGCGCGCGCCTGCCTCGACCTGCTGTCGGGCCGCCGGCATCGCGTGACGACGGCCGTGGTTCTGGCGCTTCCCGATGGCCGGCGGCTGTTCCGCAGCGTGGAAAGCCAGGTGACCTTCCAGCGCCTGACGGGCCAGCAGGTGGAGGCCTACATCGCCTCGGGCGAATGGCGCGGCAAGGCCGGCGCCTATGCCATCCAGGGCGGGGCGGAAGCCTTCATCCGGTTCCTGTCGGGCAGCCATTCCAACGTCGTCGGCCTGCCGCTGTTCGAGACCGCGCAGCTGCTGCGGGGGATCGGGTGGCTCACGCCCTGATCCTCGTCAGCGCGTCGCCGGGGGAACGGCGCACGGCGCTGCTGATCGACAGCGTGGCGGCCGAGGCCTGGGTCGAGCGCCCCGCGCGGCCCGATGGCGTCGGCGACCTGCATCGCGGCCGCGTCGCGGCGGTCGCCCCGGCCATGGCGGGGGCGTTCGTGGCGCTGGTCGGCGGCGAGACCGGATTCATGCCGGAACGCGAGGCCAGCGACGCCCGCCGCCCGATTGCCGAGGCGGTGAACGAAGGCATGGCGCTCGCGCTGCGCATCACGCGCGCCGCGCAGGGGGGAAAAGGCCCGCGCGTGACGGCGCGGCTGACGGAGGCCGAGCGCGGCGCGATCGCCGCGGCGCCCGGC
>NZ_JACADQ010000447.1 GCF_016106015.1 Neoroseomonas rubea | reverse complement strand
GCGCTCCGCCGCGGCGGGACGCGCGCGCGCCCCGGGGCGCCGCTGCTGGACCAGATGCGCGACCTCATGCGCGACGACGAGGCCGCGCAGGCCGCGCGGGACAGGGCCGAGGAAGACCTCCCGCCCCTCGAGGGCGCAGGCGAGGCCACCGGCCTCGGCCGCGACGCGGGCGCCGCTGCGGCCCACATGGAGCCGGACACCGGCGAGATCGGCGCCGAACGCGGCCTCGAGGCGCGATCGGAGCCGCGGCGGAAGCGGATGGCTCATCGAAAGGGTCATGTCGGCCGGAGAGCAGCATGTCTGGCTGCGGCCGCGCAACCGCGCCGGTCACGCCGCGAAGCCGGGGGCTGAGATGCTTCACAGCGCGCCGGCGCCCGCCCGCCGACGTCAGGCGGGCGGGACCGGCGTCAGCGGAACACCGGCACCGCCGTCTCGTCCGGTGCCTCGGGGATGGGCACGTCGATCGTGACACTCGCCGGATCGACGCCCGTGCCGCGGTCCAGCCAGTAGGTCACGCTCTCAGGCCAGAAGATGACGATCGCGACCAGCAGCAGCTGCAGGAAAAGCCAGGGCACCGCGCCCCAGTAGATGTCCTTCGACAGCACTTCCTTGGGCGCGATGCCGCGCAGGTAGAACAGCGCGAAGCCGAAGGGCGGGTGCATGAAGGACGTCTGCATGTTGATGCAGAGCAGCACCCCGAACCACACCAGGTCGATGTCGAGCTTCGCCGCGACCGGGGCGAGCAGCGGCACGACGATGAAGGCGATCTCGAAGAAATCGAGGAAGAACGCCAGGAAGAAGATGAAGATGTTGACGAAGATCAGGAAGCCCGTCTGCCCGCCGGGGAGGTGGGAGAGCAGGTGCTCGATCCAGTGGCTGCCATCGACCCCCTGGAACACCAGGCTGAACACGGTCGCGCCGATCAGGATGAAGATCACCATGGCCGTGATGCGCATGGTGTTCGACATCGCCTCGCGCATCAGTATCCAGGTGAAGCGCCGGTTGATCACGGCGAGCACCACGGCACCGACCGCGCCCATCGCGCCCGCTTCCGTGGGCGTGGCGAGGCCCATGAAGATGGTGCCGAGCACGAGGAAGATGAGCACGATCGAGGGCACCATGCCCCGGATCACGCGCCAGTAGAGACTCCAGCCGCGCGGCACCAGCGCCTCGGGCGGCAAGGGCGGGACCTTGTGCGGCGCGAAGACCGCGACGAGGGCGATGAAGCCGAGGAACAGCAGGATCTGCAGGACCGAGGGTCCGATCGCGCCGGCATACATGTCGCCCACGCTCTTGCCGAGCTGGTCGCCGAGCACGATCAGCACGAGCGAGGGCGGGATCACCTGCGTGATGGTGCCCGACGCCGCGATCACCCCCGTCGCGATGCGCATGTCGTAGCCGTAGCGCATCATGATGGGCAGGCTGATCATGCCCATGGCGATCACGCTCGCCGCCACGGTGCCCGTGATGGCGCCGAGGATCGCGCCCACGATGATGACCGCGTAGGCGAGCCCGCCCGGCACCTTGCCGAACAATTGCCCGGTGCCTTCCAGCAGGTCCTCCGCCAGCCCGCAGCGTTCCAGGATCGCGCCCATCAGCGTGAAGAACGGGATCGCCAGCAGCAGGTCGTTCGAGAGAATGCCGAAGACGCGCAGCGGCAGGTTGCCGAGATAGGCGGTGGTGAAGAAGCCCATCTCGATCGCGATGAAGCCGAAGAACAGCCCGACCGCGGACAGCGAAAAGGCGACCGGGAAGCCGATCAGCAGGAAGACCACCAGGCCGCCGAACATCAGCGCCGGCATCGTCTCGAGGCTCAGCATCCGCCTATTGCTCCGGCCGCTGGTAGTCGGCGATGCCCACCGCATCGGGGCCGAGGCCGCGCAGCGCGGCGATCCGCTTGATCAGTTCCGACAGTCCCTGCAGCGCCACCAGGGCGAATCCCACCGGCATCAGCAGCTTGACCGGCCAGCGCAGCAGCCCGCCGGCATTGGGGGATCCCTCATGCCGCACCCAGGCATCCAAGAAGAAGGGCCAGGTCATCCAGGCCAGCAGCACCATCCCCGGCAGCAGGAACAGGATGATGCCGAAGACGTCGATCCACAGCCGCAGCCGCTGGGAAACGCTGCCATAGACCAGGTCGACGCGCACATGCTCGTTGCGCTTCAGCGTGTAGGCCGCACCCAGCATGACGGTGCCGGCGAACAGATACCACTGCACCTCGAGCCAGGCGTTGGAGGACCAGGAAAAGCCGTAGCGCACCACGGCATTCCCCGCGCTGATCAGGCAGGCGGACAGCACGAGCCAGTCGGCCACCCGGCCGATCTTCTCGTTCATCACGTCGACGCCGCGGCTGAAGCCGAGCAGCGCCTGCATCTAGCCTGCCGCGCGGCCGGTTGCCGGCCCGCCCCTTCGGCGCATGGCGCCCTCGCCCCCTTCTGGCGCGGCGTTTTTCGCCGCCCGTCATGCTCTAGCCCTGGCGCCCTATGGCTGCAACCGGCGCGGGGGTGGCCGGCGCGGCGGCCGGGGGCCTATCCTTCGGCCGTGACTCGGCGCCGTCCCCTTCGATGCTGACGATGCTCGCGCTTCTCGCCGGCGCGCTGCTGGCGCTCGCCGCGGCCGCGCCACTGCTTGCGCGCAGCGCGGCGGGCGCGCGGGCGGTTCAGGCGGGCACGGCGGGGGC
>NZ_JACADQ010000446.1 GCF_016106015.1 Neoroseomonas rubea | reverse complement strand
TTTGTAGAAAGAGAATGTGACATGTGACATTGAAGTGGAACTAGAGTTAAGAGGTGTGCTCTTCGGATCTCCGGCAGGCGCGACAGATCGACGCCCGCGGGATGCACCGCCATGAGTTCCGAGGTGTCGCCGATGCCAGCGTGCTCGCCGATGCTGCCCGGCCGCTCCCCTTGCGCGACAAGCCATGCGTCCTGCGCCGCGATGGCGCGGTAATAGGCGCCGACCGCGACGACGCGCACGCCCTCCGTCCGCCATTCCGCGGTGAGCCGCGCGGCGAGGGCCGCCTGCGGCGCCTGGCTAGCGCCGTTGTCGGCAAGCAGGCAGATGGTGCGGAATCCCGCCGCGCGCAGGCTGCGGGCGATGCCTTCCAGCATGCCGGCGAAGGCCGCGTCATCCACGCCGATCGTGCCGGGGAAGCGGCGGTTGCCCTCGGGCGGGTCGAGCCCGCCCTGCGGCGCGTAGGGCAGCACCGGCAGCACCAGGGCGTCGCCGAGTTCGGCGGCGATGCGCCGCGCCGCGTGGCGCACGATGTGGTCGTGCTTGCCGAGGATCATGTGCGGACCGTTCTGCTCGACGCCGCCGCTGGGCACGATGGCGGTGCGGCGGCCGGCGGCGATGGCGTCGCGCAGCTCGATCCAGGTCATGTCCGAGATGTCGAGGCTGTCCGGCAGCGCCACGGCCGGCGCCTGGGGGCGCAGCAGCAGCACCGCGACGAGGCCGAGCCCCGCCAGGGCGAGGCCCGCCAGGCCGAGCATGCGCCTCATCGCGCGCGCGCCCGCGACAGGAGCGCAGACAGGGCCTGCCGCTTCATGGTATGCGCTGCGCTCCGTCGCATTCCCTGACCTCCGTCGCGAAAATGACCTGGCCCGCCTATGATCCGCTGACCGCTGCCTGGCAATGGCTCGTTTCGCTCGCCGGGACGCTGACCGAGCCGGGGTCCCCCTTCTGGTGGCCGACCATCCTGCTCGCGGTGCTCGCCGCGGTCGGCATGGGGCTCGCGGCGGGGCGATCGGTGGCCGAGATCCGCCGCCAGGCGCTGCCCTGCGACGGGCGCCGCGCGCTGCGCCATCTCGGCATCGACCTCGCCTGCTTCGCCGCGAACGCGGCGCTGCCCTTCATCGCCGGGCCGCTGCTGTTCCTGATGAGCGCGACGGGCGCGGCCATCGCCTTCCTGCTGCTGCTGCCGGTCTTCGGCCAGCCCGCGCAGGGCGCGCTGATCGAGACGCCGGTCGCGATGGTGCTCTGCGCCCTGCTGCCCTTCATGGCGAGCGACTTCGCGCTCTATTGGTCGCACCGCTTGTTCCACCGCTTCCCGCTGCTGTGGCGCGCGCACCGGCTGCACCATGCGCCGGAGGTGCTGACGCCGCTCACCGCCTTCCGCTTCTGGCCGCAGGAGCAGATCGTGCACATGGGCGGCGCATCGCTGCTGAACGGCTTCGCGGTGGGCGCCATCGCCACCGCCTATGGCGCGCAGGTCACGCCGCTGACGCTGCTCGGCGTGAACGTCTTCACTCTCGCCTGGAACCTCGCCCTGTCGCATCTGCGGCACAGCCACATCGCCCTGCCCTTTCCGCGCTGGCTGTCCTACGTGCTGGTCAGCCCGCACATGCACCAGGCCCATCATTCGGCCGATGCGGCGCAACACGATAAGAACTTCGCCACCGTCTTCGCGCTGTGGGACTGGATGTTCGGCACGCTCTACCTGCCCGCGAAGAATGAACGCTTCCGCTTCGGCGTGGACGAAGCGACCGCGGCGTCCGCGCCCGCCGCGGCGGCCGTGCCGCGCTGACGGACCGCGCGGGACGGCCGGCGGCCGAGGTTCGCCGAGGCATTCTTCGTCCTGGACGGGACGCGCACGCCGCGGGGGCGGACAGGACACGCCGTGCCGACGCGTACGGTGTTCCCGGGCGGCCTCCCGGCGCTACTGCAGCGCAACCCCCCGGCGGGGGCGGGATTCGGCCACTTCCTCAGGCCCGGTGACGCGCGGGAAGGCGCCGCGCGCCAGCGCCTCCAGGCTCGGCGAGGGCAGGCCGAGGCGCGAGGCGTAGATCCAGGAATAGGCGAGCACGCGCTGCACGTGGCGCCGCGTCTCCTCCACGGGGATCGCCTCGATGAACAGGAAGGGGTCGTCGCGGTGCCGCGCCGCCGGCAGCCAGCGCGCGAGGTTCCCCGGCCCCGCATTGTAGGCCGCGAGCAGCCGGATCAGGTCGCCGCCGACCGTGTCGTGCCGCGCGAGGTAGAGCAGGTAGCGCTGCCCGATCTCGAGCGACAGCGCCGGGTCGTGCAGCCGCGACGCCCCTTCGCCGCGGAAGGTGGGATCGTTCGCCACATAGGCGGCAGTGGCCGGCATCACCTGCAGCAGCCCGCGCGCCCCGGCGCGGGAGACCGCCTCCGGGTCGAAATTCGATTCCTGCCGCACCAGCGCGTAGAGCAGCGCGGGATCGACGCGGAAGCCCTCGGGCGGGTCGAGCCGCGGCAGCGGGAAGCGCACGAAGTCCCGCGGCCGCCCATCCGCCCCCTGCGCGAGGCCGGCGAGCTGCGCGCCGAGATGCGTCATGCCCGCGCGCGAGGCGACCGCGATCATGCCCTGGAGCAGCGCCGCATTGCCCCGTGCGGCGGGCCACAGCGCGCGCAGCTCGGCCTCCGCCCGCGCGCCCTGCCCGAGCTGCAGCAGCGCGAGCGCGCGCCAGCCGCCGG
>NZ_JACADQ010000445.1 GCF_016106015.1 Neoroseomonas rubea | reverse complement strand
GGAACACGACCTTGAGCAGCCCGCGCACGGCGGGGCGGCGGCAGCGGCAGGCGGCGGCGCAGCGCGAGCGCGAGCGGCAGCATGGTCGCGACGCAGAAGACGCCCATGGCAAGGTGCGCGTCCCGCCAGCCGATCGTCTCGACGCCCCATTGCAGCAGCGGCGGCCAGATCGTGCCCGCGACATAGTTGCCCGAGGCGGCGAGCGCGACGGCGATGCCGCGCCGCTTCTCGAACCACAGCGACACGTCGGCGATCAGCGGCCCGAACACCGCGGCTGCGCCGAAGCAGCCGAGCAGCACGCCATAGGCGAGCCCGAAGGCAAGGACGGATGGCGCCATCGACGCCGCGACGCCGCCAAGGCCCAGCGCGACGGCCCCGATCAGCACCGGCACCATGACCCCGAACCGGTCCGACAGCCTCCCCATCAGCACGCCGCCGGCCACGAAGCCGACCATCGTCATGGTGTAGGGCAGGGAGGCATCGGCGCGCGCCGTGCCGAATTCCGCCTGCACCGCGGGCAGCATGACGACGACGGCCCACATGGGCACGGACCCGATGGCGGAGAGCAGCAGGGCGATGCCGAGGCGCCGCCAGGCCGCCGGCGAATCGATCAGGGCGGCGTCAGCCATCGCCGCGTCGCGTCTGTGACATCTGGGTCCCTCCCGGCGCCGCCACCCTGGCAGGCGCGCCGGCGCCGGGCCAGTGGGGCCGGCGCATGGCGCGGTTGCACGGGCGCAGCGCTGGAGTCTTGACGCAACGCAACGAGAGTCCGAAGCATCGGCCGCCCATCGCAGGAAGATTCCATGTCCGGCACCGACCTCGCCGCCCGCCTCGCCGCCGCCGCCGAGGCGACCGGCGAGGGTTCCGTCGCCTTCCTGCGTGACCTGATCCGCCTGCAGCGCGATGGCGAGGCGGCGGTCCAGGCCCGCATCGCCGAGGCGGCGTCCGCGCTCGGCTGCGTCGTGGAACGCCGCGCCTACCGCCCGGCCGAGGTGCGGCTGCGGGAGGAATTCGCCTCGGATGCCGCCATGGCGACGGAGGAGCGCACGGCGATCCTCGCCCGCCTGCCCGGCACCGGGGGCGGGCGCAGCGTGATCTTCTTCGCCCATCCGGACGGCGAGGCCTTCAACCCCGACCATGGCTGGCGGCACGACCCCTTCGCGGGCGGGATCGAGGCCGGGCGCATCCATGGCTGGGGCGTGGCGGACGACCTCGCCGGGGTCGCGACCATGGTCGAGGCCGTTCGGGTGCTGCGCGACGCCGGGCTGCGGCCGAAGGGGGATGTCATCCTCGCCAGCACGCCGTCCAAGCGCCATGCGCGCGGCGTGCACGCGCTGCTGCATGGCGGCGTCGCGGCCGATGCGGCGGTCTATCTGCACCCGGCCGAATCCGGCCTCGGCATGCGGGAGGTGAAGGCGCTCGCGCCGGGGCAGCTCATCTTCCGCATCATCCTGCGCGGCCGCCTGCCGGACACGCAGGAGCCGGGGCACACCGCCTTTGCGCATCTCGCGATGAACCCGGTGGATCTCGTGCCCGCGGTGATCGCCGCGCTGCGGGCGTTGGATGCGCGCCGCGGGGCGCGGGTGCGGCATTGCGTGCTCGAAAAGGCGATCGGGCGGTCCACCAACCTGCTGATCGGCGATATCCGCGCGCTCGGCGATGGCCGCGCCTCGCGCGTGCCGCCGGCGGTGCAGCTCTCCTGCGCGCTCGCCTTCCCGCCGGGTGAGACGCTCGCGGCGGTGCAGGCGGAGGTCGAGCAGGCGCTCGCCGACGCGGTGGCGAATGATGCCGGGCTGCGCGCCCATCCGCCGGAACTCGTCTGGGTCTCCGGCGTCACCGGGGCCGAGGTGGCGGAGGGCGACCCGCTCTGGACCGCGACGAGCGAGGCCGTGCGGCTCGCGACCGGCACGGCGCCGCACATCAACCCGCTGCACACCTCCTCCGACATCCGAAACCCGATGGTCCAGTCGGGGATTCCCTGCGTGGGGCTCGGTCCGCTCTGCGGCGACCTGACGCAGAACGGCGGGCGCGACGAATGGGTGGATGTCGCGGATTACAAGCGCGGGGTGGCGGTGGTCGCCGGGCTGATCGCCCTGTGGTGCGGGACGGCGGTGTGAGGGGAGGCTGGGCCGCGACCGCGCTCGTCGCGCTGCTCTCCACCCTGCCGGCGCTGGTCGCGGCGTCGGTGTTCGGCGTCGTGGAGACGCCCGACAGCCCGACCTACCTCGCCTATGCCATGCAACTCGTGCCCGGGCCGCGGCCCGAAGGTGCGGCGCTGCTGGCGGAAGGGCCGATGCCGGTCACGCTGTATCGCACCATCGGCTACCCGGCGGTGCTGGTGGCGCTGCAATGGATCTCGCCCGCCGGCTGGCCGATGCTGCTGCTGGGGTTGCAGGTGGCGGCGCAGGTGGTGGTCGCGGCCGCGGCCCATCGCGTGGCCCGCGCGCTTGGCCTCTCGCCCGCGCTCGCCTTCGCCGCCGCGCTGATGCCGGCGGCAGGCATGGGCGCCGTGGTGCAGTCCGCCGTGATGACGGATGCGCTGTTCGGGCTGCTGTTCACCGGGGCGATGCTGCTGCTGCTCCGCGCTGGGCTGGCGGGTGGCGGGCTCGGCGCCGTCGCGCTGGCGGGCGTGCTGCTCGCGCTCGCGACGACGGTGCGGGAGGCGACGCCCTACCTGCTGCTCGGCCTGCTGCCGGCGGCGGCGATCGCGGCGGGG
>NZ_JACADQ010000444.1 GCF_016106015.1 Neoroseomonas rubea | reverse complement strand
TCGACCGTGAGCGAGAAGTCGGCCGGCTGGACGAGGCCGGCCACCGCGCCGCGCGCGTCGAGGTGCAGCGCCGTCTGATCGCCGCCGCCGACCAGGCGGAGGAAGCCGCGGCGCCGCGCCGCGGCGGCGCGCTGCTGGTCACGATGCTGCCGCTGATGGCCGCGGCGGGGATCGGGCTCTATCTCATGCGCGGCTCGCCCGGCATGCCTTCCGCGCCGTACGACCTGCGTGCCGAGGCGATGGCGCGCGACGACCAGATCCTGACGACGCTGCGCGAGCGGATCGCCACGCTCGACCCGCGCAGCGAGCAGGCACGGCAGGGCTGGGTGCTGCTCGGCAATGCGGAACGCGGGCGCGGCAACCGCGCCGGCGCGATCGAATCCTGGTCGCGCGCGATCGAGGTACGCTTTGACGCCGAGCTTGCCGGCGACATCGCCGAGATGGAGATCGAGCGCGGCCAAGTTGCCTCCGCGACACCCTGGATCACGCGCGCACTGGTCGCCGCGCCGTCCGACCCGCGGCTGCGCTTCCTGGCCGGCATGGTGGAAGCCGAAAGCGGGCGCCCAGCCAATGCGCGCGCGCTGTGGCAGGCGCTGCTCGCGGACAGTCCCGCGGACGCGCCCTGGCGCGGGCTGCTCGAGCGGCGGATCAGCTCCCTGCCCTGATCGCCTCCAGCATCCGCAGCACCTCGGCGTGCAGCGCGGTGTCCTTGTCGATGCTCAGGTGCCAGTGCCGGTCGTCGCGCCGCTGCTCCAGCGCACCGTCGAAGTCGCGTGCGGGGCGCAGCACGCGGTCGATCGTCTCGTTGCCCTGGTAGAAGTTCACGACGCGCCGCGCGCCGCGCGGCAGGTCGAGAAGAATGTGGGGATCGAAGGTGACGAGGAGGTCCGTGGCGAGCCCCTCCTGCCGCAGCCGCCCGCTCATGCGCAACGCGGTATCGGCGCCGAGCGAATGGCCTACGATGGCGAAGGGGCGGGCAAGCGCGGGCCCGGCGGCGAGTGCGGCGCCCGCCTGCGCCTCCCACTCCACATGGTTGTGGACGGATGCATCCCAGCCGGCCAGGCGCAGCTGCGCGGCGAGGATGTTCATCCCGGTCGAGAAGAAGTTGACGAAGCCCCGGAATACCACGACGCGGCCCTTCGCCTGCCCGTTCACGGGCGGCAGGCGCGTCGGGCCGCAGCCCGCGAGCATGAGGGACGCGACCATCGCGCGGCGGCCCCGGATCATGGCACCCATGCCCGGCCCCAGGGCGATACGGACGCCGACGCTTCGGCTCGATCACCGCGATTGCGGCGACGGTCGTCCTGTTGTCGCCTGACGGGCAGCGCCGGCCGCGGCTTGCGATCGGTCGGATGTCTCGTCATGCGCCTACCGCAGGAAGGGCACCAACCGCGGCGTGCGCGCGGCGTAGTCGTCCCAGGCGGCGCCGAAGGTCTCGCGCATCAGCGCTTCCTCCCGCGCCACGCGGAAGGCGTAGAGCGTGCCGAAGCCGATGATTCCGGCCGGCCCCACGGCCCAGTTCTGCAGCGTCAGCGCCTGTGCCAGCGCCCACATCCAGAAGGCCGTGTACATCGGGTGGCGGACAAAGCGGTAGACGCCCCCGGTGATCAGCGCGTGCTCCTCCCGTACGCGGAGCGTAACCGACCAGTTGCGGCCGAGCGCCTTGTGCGTCGCGTGGAACAGCGCGAGCGCGCCGGCGAACAGCACAAGCCCCGCGATCGCGCGTGGCGCCGAGAAGGGCTGGTCGAGCGCGGCGGGAAAGCCGGTCGCGATGTAGAGGAAGGGCAGCAGGCCGAGCCCGGTGAAGGAGACGGCGAGCAGCGCCTTCTCCCGCACATCCATCGCGTCGCGCGTCAGCGCGTTGCGCTTCGCCTTGCGCTCGAAGGGCCGGCGGATGACCCACCATGCGACCATGCAGAGACCGTGCAGCAGCTTCGCGACCAGTGGCGTCACGCGACCTTCCCCATGATGGCGGAGCCAAGCGCCCCGTCCGGCCCGATCAGGCGATCCGGCCAGGGGTCGCGGCCCAGCGCGCCGGGCCCGCAGGCAACCATGCCCCAGTCGAAGAAGTGGCGGCACCCGTTGCCGGTGACGTAGACGCGGTGCGCGCGCAGCACGGACCGCCGCACACGCCGCCATTCGGCGGGTCCGAGCATCGCGCGCGGATGGATCGATTCGAGCCGCGGCCCGCACCCCGGCAGGCCGAGCCGCGCCACCGGGTCCGCCCGATGGAAGGAGACGAGATCGCGGCGGGAGGAGACCTCGATCCAGGTCAGGCCCGGCGCGGTCGCGATCCGCGCGACGGCGGCGCGCAGCGGCGCCGCCTGCGGCATGAGCGCGATCTTGAGCAGGGAGGACCCGAGGCCGAGCAGCACGGTTCGGGGCGCGGGGCGTGGCGGGGTGGGTTCGGCCTCCAGCGCGGCGGAGAGGGCTTCGGCCAGCAGCGCCATGCCGAGGCTGTGGCCGCTCAGAACCACCTCCTGCACGTCCCGGCGGCGGCGGGCGGCCGCGATCTCCACGGTGAAGGCGGCGATGCGCGCGGCGACGTCCGGCCGGTGCCCGGCGGCCAGGTCGCGCGCGAAGACCCAGTCCGCGAAGAGATGGCCGAGATGCAGCCGCCGGTCGGCCAGCAGCAGCAGGGTCAGCGCAATCACCACGCCCGCCACCGCCCCGGCCGCGCCGCCGACCGCGCGCGCCGTCGCGGCGCCGGCCAGCAGCA
>NZ_JACADQ010000443.1 GCF_016106015.1 Neoroseomonas rubea | reverse complement strand
CGCGGCGGCGCGGCCAGCCGCGGCGCGCGCGGGCGGCGGCGCAGCGGACGGCTGGCCGCGCAGCGTCGCGATCTCGCGCGACTGCTGCTCGATGAGCCGTTCCTGCCGCGCGATGCGGTTCGCCTGTTCCTGCAACTGTCGCTGCTGCCGGTCGAGCATCTCGCGGATCGCCCGCAACTCGTCCGAGGACTGCGCCGCAGCGTCGAACGCCGTCAGCGACGCCACGCCGCAAAAGACCATCGCGGCGCCGAGCCTGGCCGCCGAAACCGCCTTGCCTGTCATCGAGACACCCTTCCTGCTGCCGATGTTTCCACCCCGGTCATCGCCTGCACGGTGCGTCCGCGCTCAACGCTTCAGGTCGATGCCGTTCCGCTCGATCATCCGGTAGAAGGTGACGCGCGAGACGCCGAGCCGGCGCGCCGCCTGCGCGACCTGCCCATGGCTCGCCTCCAGCGCCTCCAGCACCAGGCGGCCCTCCTCGGGCGAACACGGCGCCGGCCGTCCGCGCGGCGCGCCGGGGCCAGGCGCCGGCATGCGCTCGCGCGACCCAAGAGGGTCGAGGGCGAGGTCGGTGGCAGAGAGCGGGCCGTCATTGGCCATCACGATGGCCCGCCGCAGCACCGCGATCATCTGCCGGACATTGCCCGGCCACGGATAGGCACGCAGCGCGTCCAGCGCATCGGGCGTGAAGCCCTGCGCCGGCCGGCCGCATTCGGCCGCGATGCGGCGAAGGAAGACGGTCGCCAGCAGGTCGATGTCGCCCGGCCGCTCGCGCAGCGGCGGCATTTCGAGCGTCAGCACGGCGAGGCGGTAGAACAGGTCCTCCCGGAACCGGCGCGCGGCCATCGCGTCGACGAGCGGCACATGCGTCGCGGCGACGATCCGCGAATCGACAGGGATCGGCGCCCGCCCGCCCACGCGGGTGATCTGCCCGTCCTGCAGGAAGCGCAGCAGATGGCCCTGGATCTCGAGCGGCAGGTCGCCGATCTCGTCGAGGAACAGCGTGCCGCGATGCGCCATCTCGAGATGGCCGATGCGGCGCTCGGTCGCGCCGGTGAAGGCGCCCTTCTCGTGCCCGAACAACTCGCTCGAGACGAGGCTTGGCGGGAGCGCGGCGCAGTTGATGGCGACGAAGGGACCGCCCGCGCGGTTCGAGCGCTCATGGATCGCGCGTGCGGCGAGTTCCTTGCCCGTGCCGCTCTCACCCGTGATGAGCACCGGCGAATCGACCGTGGCGTAGCGGCGGAGACGATCGAAGACCTCGAGCATGGCCGGGCTAGCGCCGACGATGAAGGCGTCGGTGCCGACCGGCTCGGCCTCGGCATTCGCCGCCGCGAAGGGCAGCGGCGCGCCCTGCCCGCGCCGGGCAGCAGCGACCGCAGCGCAAAGCCGCGCCCGGAGGTCCCGGTCGCGGGACGCCGCCTCCAGCAGGAACCGCGCCGCCTCGAGACGCGGCAATGCGGCAAGCGCATCCACGCTCAGCTCAGCCGAGGATGCACGCGTGTGGCCATCAGGCTTCAGCATCGACTGCTCCCCGTGCAGACGGACGCCCCCGTACTCGAAGAGCAAACCAGCCACGCACATTTACGTGAGGCTTTTCTACTCATGGCTTTCACGGACGAGCGAAGGCTAGTGAAAACACGGGTGTCGCCGCAAGAGTATTAATTTTTGGAGCGCCAAAAGGTGCAGATCATTACTCTAGCACCACTTATGCGTGTATGATTTGTTCGATGTTATCGCATCACGTCAGCACGTGCTGATACGCGATATCGCGCGGCCGCACCCCGAGCGCCGTATCCAGGGTCACGCCGCGGAGAGGCCTCGCGCGTCGCCACAGGGTGCCGTCGCTGGCCGACGAACCCCGTCACCGCGCTCAAGCATATAGCCGTTCCGAATCCGGACGCGACGCGTCCACCACGGCGCCGGGTCAGGAACGTTCCGCGGTTCGCCGAACCGCACGCGCGGGCAAGGGGGCCGATCCAGCGCCGCAGAGCAGCATGGGTACAATGGAGATCGACGCTGGCAGCCGCAGCCAGGGCGACCGTCCTGCTGCGCATCGTCCAAAAGAAGGGCGTCGGCGGGATCGGGGGCGGGGTTGGGCAGCCCTCAGCGCGGGCTGCCCAACCCCGGTCACGTCAGGCCGGGCGGAAGGTGATCGGCTTCGCCCCGTCCCAGAGCACCGAGCGCCCGATCACGGCCAGGCGGTCTAGCCCATCGCGGATCGTCAGCACATGGTTGCCGGCGAGCTGCCCCGCCTTGGAGGCGAAGCATGTCGGACCGTAGGCGATCAGAATCTCCGTCTCGCTGACCCCGCCGGGATAGACGATGACCTGGCCCGGCGCGGGGTAGGAGGTCGCGTTCTCGAACCCGATGCCGAGATCGAAGTCGCCCATCGGGATCCAGCACGCCTCGCCCGACCACCGCACATGGATGATGCGGTTGCTGTAGGGGACGAAGGTGCGGAAGCGCGCGACGGTCTTGGGCGCGTCGCGGTGCTCGTAGAAGGCTTCGAAAATCTCGCCGCCGATATCGATGATGACGTCCGCCACGTGGGGGTCTCCGGTGCTTGTGGGTGGGCGGGTTTAGACGGGAAGGGCGGGGGAGGAGAACCTCCCCCGCATCCCCCTCCCTTCTTTGTCTGTTGGGAACTGACAGCCGAAGTCAGTCTCCAGCAGACAAAGAAGGTTGAGGGGGTGGCGGGGGGGGGGGGGAGAAGTTCCCTTCTCCCCCCCCCGCCAA
>NZ_JACADQ010000442.1 GCF_016106015.1 Neoroseomonas rubea | reverse complement strand
CGCGCAGCGCCTGCACCGCCAGAGGGCCCTCCGGCGTCACGGCGCGCAGCCTCGCGACCGCCAGCGCCGCAGCGCGCGGCCCCGGGCCGGGCTCGAGCGGCAGGACCAGGTCGATCCGATCGGCCGCGTAGGGAATTTCGGTCGCGCCGAGACGCAGCATCTGCGCCCCGCGCGGCGCGACGACCAACCGATCGAGGCGTGGCGGCGCGACCGTCAGATCCAGGGCCCCCGCCGTCCATGCAAAGCCCTGTGGCAGGCTCGCGGTCGCGCCGGCAACGGCGACCTCGGGCACCGCCAGCCGCGCGGTCAGCGGCCAGCCACCCCGCGTCGGGACCCCGTGCTCGACCGTCCAGCCCTCGGCGCGGCGCTGCGCGACCCAGTCGGAGAAGCCGACCGCCATCGCCCCAGTCACGAACCGCCAGGCGAGCCCGTGCCCGGCGAGCAGCACCGCGAGCAGCAGCAGCGCGCCGATGGCGGCGCGGCGGAAGCCGCGGGCGGGACGGGCCGGCGTCTTGGCGGTCATCGTGGCTCGGCGTATAGCGCCCCGCCCGCCGCGGCGCGATGCGTTCCCCGCTCGCGGCCGTCGGCGGCCGGAAGCCCGCGATGCGCCACGACCCCGAGGCCGCCCGCGCCGCGCTTGACGCGGACGGCCACATGTATGTGTTCGCCTATGGCTCGCTGATCTGGCGGCCGGGCTTCACCCACGCCGCCGCCCATCCGGCACTGCTGCGCGGCTTCCATCGCCGCTTCTGCCTGTGGTCGCACCGTTACCGCGGCACGCCGGACCGGCCGGGCCTGGTGCTCGGCCTCGACCGCGGCGGGGCCTGCCGCGGCCTCGCCTTCCGGGTCGCGGGGGCGGAGGCGGCCGAGGTGCTCGCCTATCTCGATGACCGCGAGCTGCCGGACGGGGCGGAGCAGGTGTACCACCGCCGCCTGCTGCCCGTGCGGCTGCTCGACAGCGGGCGCATGGTGCGTGCCGTCGCTTATGTGGCGAACCGGGGATGCCGGCTCTATTGCGGGCGGCTCTCGCCGGAGCGCGCAGCGGCCGCGATCGCCGCCGGCCATGGCCAGATGGGCCCGAACCGGGAGTATCTGCTCAACACGCTGCGCCATCTGCGGGCGATGGGGGTGCGGGATGCCGGGCTCGATCGGATCGCGGGGCTGATGCCGGCGGAATAGTTCCCTGGCATGAACCTACTGCGCGAATGATGGGCCACAACATTCTACTTTGGGCCCAAGTTAGGGGGGGCGTCCCGGCGGGGTTGTCCACATCGCGAACCGCGCCACTCAATTCTGTTATAATACAATAAGTTGATGTGCTAAACTGACGCCCTGGCTGAATTCATCACGCGCGGTTTTCCGCAAGGTTTTCCACAGGCCCGGGCAGCGCCATCAGCCGCGCCGTCTCGGTCTCGATCGCCTCCTCAAGGGCCTTCATGAAGGCTGCCCGTGGCAGCCCCGCGGGCAGCGGCGGCAGCACCGAGATGTGCAGCGTCCCCGGCCGCTTGTGGAAGCCGCGCCGCCCCCAGAAGCGGCCGCTATCCGTCGCCGCCGGCACCACCGGCGCGCCGGAGGCCATCGCCAGCGCCGCCACGCCAGGCTGGTAGGGCACGCGGTCCCCCGGCGCGCTGCGCGTGCCTTCGGGGAAGATGACCACCGGCCGGCCTTCGGCGAGGGCTGCCTTAGTCGCCTTCACCATGCCGCGCAGCGCGGGGGCACCGGCCTCGCGGTCCACCGCCACATGCCCACAGCGCTGCGCCAGCCAACCCCAGACGGGGATCGCCATGAGTTCCTTCTTGAGCACGTAGACCGGCGCCTGCAGCAGCATCGACCAGACGAACGTGTCGAAGGCGGATTGGTGCTTCCCGGCGATGATCGCCCCGCCCGGCGGGATGTTGTGCATCCCCGTCACCTCGAGCCGGACGCCACAGATGACGCGCAGCGACGTGACCATCAGCCACGCCCAGCCGCGCACATAGGCGATCATCACGCGGCGGGGCGCGAGCAGCATCGGAATGCCGAGCACCGCCGTCAGCGCCGTGCCGCCGATGAAGACCACATTGAACAGCGCCGATCGCAGCAGATTCATCCCTCCCGCGCCTCCCGCCGCGGCCAGGCCAGGCCCGACAGGCCCGCCCGCGCGAGCACGTAGCGCGCATACTCGCCAGCCAGAAGGGCCCAGACGCGCGGCCGCCACGACGCACCGGGCGCGCGCAGCGCGGCGGAGGCCACCGGATGCGGCACCAGCGCCGTGGCGGGCAGCGCCCGGCGCATCTCCAGCATCGCGCGCGGCATGTGGTAGCCGGCGGTCACGACGCGCAGCGACCGCATCTCCTCCGCCCGCGCCCAGGCCGCGATCTCGGCCGCGTTGCCGCGCGTGCTGGCCGCCGCGTGGCCGACATCCACCCGCCCGGCGAGCCGCGCGGCATCGAGCCCCACCGCGGCGGCGATCTCGGCCAGCCCGGCCTCGGGATGCGCGCCGGAGATCAGCAGCCGCCGCGCCCGCCCCTCGGCTAGCAGCCGGAAGCCGGTCGCGACGCGTTCGCTGCCGCCGGTCAGCACGACGATGCCGTCCGTCTCTCCCCCGGCCGGCGTGGCGGGCGCCAGCGCGGTGCCGACGAAATCCGCGAAGCCCCAGGCCAGCGCGAGCATCGCCACCGCGGCGAGCCAGCGCCCCGGCCGCGGGCGGCGGCGCGAGGGCGTGGGCGCGCCTTCGGCATCACTCATGGCAGGCGACGCAGCCAGAGCCGCACCGTCGCCT
>NZ_JACADQ010000441.1 GCF_016106015.1 Neoroseomonas rubea | reverse complement strand
CACCCGCCCCGCCGCGTCCCGCAGCAGGAAATGCGCCCCGTGGCGGAGCGGCCGGGCGCGCTTGGGCGCCTTGCGCGGCAGGTCCGCGGCCACCCCCGCCGCCCGCGCCGCGCAGGGCCCCTGCCAGGGACAGATGCCGCAGGCCGGGCTGCGCGGCGTGCAGATGGTCGCACCCAGGTCGAACAGCGCCTGGACGAAATCCCCCGGCCGGGCGCTGGCCGCGCCGTCGGCCATGAAGCCCTGGGCGAGCGCGGCAAGACGCGGCTTGGCGCCCGGCAGTGGCTCCTCCACCCGGAACAGCCGCGCCGTCACCCGTTCCACATTGCCATCGAGCGGCACCAGCGGCGCGTCGAAGGCGATCGCCGCGACGGCGGCCGCCGTGTAGGGCCCGATGCCGGGCAGCGCCGCCAGCCCGTCCCTGTTGCACGGGAAACGTCCCGCCGCCGCCACGGCCTTCGCGCAGGCATGGAGGTTCCGCGCCCGGGCGTAGTAGCCCAGCCCCGCCCATTCCTCCGCCACCTCGGCCCAATCGGCCGCCGCCAGGGCCTGGATGGAGGGGAAGCGCGCGAGGAACCGCGAAAAGCGCGGCCCCACCGCGGCGACCGTCGTCTGCTGGAGCATGACCTCGGACAGCCAGACGCGGTAAGGATCGCGCGGCTGCCCCGGCGCCGCCCGCCAGGGCAGATCCCGCCGGTGCCGGTCGTACCAGGCGAGCAGCGCGGCGGCGGGAGGATTGTCGGATGTCACGGGAGGAGGAGCAGAAGCGGTTCCTGGGTGGGCCGAGGCCCCTCGGCGCCCTGGTCCCCCGCCTCACACGCCCGGCCTACAAGCGCAAGAGCCCCGCCGGGGCGATGATCATGGCCGACTGGCCGGACATCGCCGGCCCGGCCATCGCCGCCGTGACCCAGCCTCTGCGCCTGACCCAGGGGACGCTGACGCTGGCCTGTTCCGGGCCGGTGGCGATGGAATTGCAGCACCTCGCGCCGCAACTGGCCTCCCGGATCAACGCCGCGCTCGGGCGGGTGGCGGTCGAGCGCTTCCGATTCGTCCAGCAGGCCCCGACGGGCGCCGCCCCCGCCCGGCGCCGCCCCGCCGCCCCCGAATCGCTGCCCGAGCGGGTCGAATCGGCCCTGGCCGGCATCGAATCCCCGGAGTTGCGGGCGGCGCTGGAAAGATTGGGCCGCGGCGTCTATCGGAAACGGGACTAGGCGGCCCCGAGTCCCCCCTCGCGGCCGCCCGCCCCATATCCACCCCGGCCGCCCCCCTTCACGCGGCCGGAGAGAGGAGAGAGAGCACGATGCCCGACCGCCGTTCCCTGCTGGCCGCCGCGACAGGCCTGATCGCCGCCGGCCCCGCCCTCGCGCAGGCGCCGGCCGACCCGCGCCTCGGCGAAAGGTCGGTGGGCCGGGCGGATGCGCCGCTGACGGTGATCGAATACTTCTCCCTCACCTGCTCCCATTGCGGGGCCTTCCACCGCGACACCTGGCCGCGGGTCCGGACGGAACTGGTCGACACGGGCCGCATCCGCATGGTCTGGAAGGATTTCCCGCTCGACCAGATCTCGCTGCGCGCGCACGCCGTCGCCCGCGCCTTCCCCGCCGAGGCCTATGAGGCCTTCCTGACCGCCCTGTTCAGCACCCAGGACCGCTGGGCCTATGCCCGCGGCGTCGACCACAAGGCGGAGATCGGCAGGATCGCGACCCTGGCCGGCATGGCCCCCGCGACCTTCGAGGCCGCCTGGGCCGATGACGACCTTGCCCGCGGCGTGCTCGCCATCCGCCAGCAGGGGGAAACGGAGCACCGCGTCCAGGCGACGCCGACCTTCGTCTTCGGCCGCCGCGTCGTCGGCGGGGCCATTCCCTTCGACCGCTTCCTGCGCGAGGTCCAGACTCCGTGACGGCGGACGGGCACGTCCCGGCCCCCGAGCCGGCGCGCGAGGATGGCGAGGATGGCGGGCGCAGCGAGGCCCAGCGCCTCGCCGCCGTGCGCGCGACCCTCGCCCGCATCCGCATCGCCGGCTTCAAGTCCTTCGCCGAGCCGACCAATGTCGAGGTTCGGCCCGGCCTGACCGGCATCGTCGGCCCGAATGGCTGCGGCAAGTCCAACGTCGTCGAAGCCCTGCGCTGGGCGATGGGGGAGACCTCCGCCAAGGCCATGCGCGGCGGGGAGATGGACGACGTCATCTTCGCCGGCACCGCGACCCGCGCGGGGCGCAACCTCGCGGAAGTCGCGCTGAGCCTGGAGGATGCGGAAGGCCTCGCCCCGCCGCCCAACCAGGACCAGCCGGAACTCGAGATCGTCCGCCGTATCACCCGCGGCGAAGGTTCCGCCTTCCGGGTGAACGGCAAGGAGGTCCGCGCGCGCGACGTGCAGACCATGTTCGCCGATATCGGCTCGGGCGCCCGTGCCTCCGCCATGGTCAGCCAGGGCCGCGTCTCCACCCTGATCCAGGCCAAGCCCGAGGATCGCCGCCAGGTGCTGGAGGAAGCGGCCGGCATCGCCGGGCTGCGCGCCCGCCGGCATGAGGCGGAACTGAAGCTGCGCCAGGCCGAGACGAACCTGTCGCGCGCCGAGGACCTGCTCGGGCAGCTCGACACCCAGCGCCAGGGGCTGCAGCGCCAGGCGCGGCAGGCCAATCGCTACCGCAACCTCTCCGGGCTGGTGCGGCAGGCGGAAGGCGAATGGCTCGCCATCCTCGCCGCCCGCGCCGGCGCGGCCGGCCGCCTCGCCGCCGAGCAACTCGCCGCCGCCCGCGCCGGGGTCCGC
>NZ_JACADQ010000440.1 GCF_016106015.1 Neoroseomonas rubea | reverse complement strand
CGCGCGGAGGCCGCGGCGCTGGAGCGGCTGGTGCACCACCACCTCGCCCGCGCGCGGACCGCGGCGCGGGTCGCGGCAAGCGCGGCAAGCACCGTCGCGCCGCTGGCCGTGGCGGAGGAGGTGGCGTCGGCGCTGCGACGGGTCTTCGACGGACGCGGCATCGTCGTCGCCGTGGCGGGCGACGCCACGGCGCAGCTGCGCGTGGACCCCCAGGACCTGACGGAGATGCTCGGCAACCTCATGGAGAATGCGTGCAAATGGGCGCGGCGCCGCGTCGAGGTATCCGTTGCCGTCGCCGCGGGCGGGGTCGTCGTCGGCGTGTCCGATGACGGCCCCGGGCTTACAGAGGACGAACGCCGGGCGGCGCTCATGCGGGGCACACGGTTCGATGAGGCGACGCCGGGTACGGGGCTCGGCCTCGGGATCGTCGCGGATCTCGCGGCCCTCTACGGCGGGGCGCTCGACCTCCAGCCGTCCGCCGCCGGCGGCCTTGCCGCCACGCTGCGCCTTCCGGGGTTTGGGGGCGGGCCGGGCCATTGACCCTGCGGGGGCCTAGCCCGCAGCCCTGCGCCATGAGATTCCCTGTGTCTTGAGGCGGCCGGCCGCCGCTTCACATGTGACGATGTCCACGCATGGGTCGCGCATGGGCGCCTGCCGGCAGCGCGCAGCAGCGTGGACCGGACCTGTGGACGGACAGGTTCCCGTCTCCGTGACGTCTCAGCCAAGCCCCAGCGCTGCGAACAGCCGCGTGCTCGCCGGCCAGGCCGCCATCACGCTCTCCCGCCCCAGCAGGAAGCCCGCCAGCGCGACGGCCACGACGGCGATCGACGCGGCCCAGGCCAGCTTCAGTCGCCGGTCATCCTGCGCCGGCGGTTCCGGCGCGGGGGCGGGCGGCGACGGCGGCGGTGGTGGCGGTGGTGGCGGTTCCGGCTCGGGTTCCGCTTCCCGCACGGGCGGCGTGGGCGGCGGTGGCGCAGGGGCCTCGACCCGCGGCAGCGGGAAATCCGCCTTGCAGCGCGAACAGCGCAGCGTGCGCGCCGGCCCGGCCAGCAGCCGGTCCGGCACCTCGTATTCGGCCGCGCAGGACGGGCATTCGATGCGCATCGCGGCCGCATCCTGTTCCGGGGCCCTCGCGCCGGCAAGGGATGGTTGAGGCAAGGCGCGCCGGCGGGCACAAGACAGGCATGGTGCGATTCGCCCGCGTCGCCCTTTCCTACCCCGACCCGCGTGGCCGGCCGGGGCCCGAGGTGCTGCGCGACGTCTCCTTCACGCTCGGAGAGGGCACCTTCACCTGGATCCTCGGCCCCTCGGGCGCGGGAAAGACCTCCGTGCTGCGGCTGATGCAGGCCGCGCTGCGCCCCACGGGCGGGGAGGTCGAGCTGCTCGGCGTCGCGCTGTCCCGCGCCAGGCGCGGCGAATTGCCGGCGCTGCGCCGGCGGATCGGCGTGGTGCACCAGGAATTCCGGCTGCTCTCGCACCTGTCGGCCTGGGACAATGTGGCGCTGCCGCTGCGTCTGGCCGGCGTCGCGGAATCCTCGCTGCGCGCCGATGTGGGAGAGCTGCTCCACTGGATCGGGCTGGACGGGAAGGAGGACCGCCGACCGGAGGAACTGTCGGGCGGCGAGCAGCAGCGCCTGACCATCGCGCGCGCCATCGTCGCCCGCCCGTCGCTGCTGGTGGCGGACGAGCCGACCTCGGAACTCGATGCCCGCCAGGCGCGGCGCACCATCGCCCTGCTGGCGGAACTGAACCGCCAGGGCACGACGGTGGTGGTGGCGACGCATTCGGAGGACCTGCCCGCGCGGCATCCGGCGCGGATGCTGACGCTCGAGGGCGGGCGGCTGGTCGGCGATGGCTGAGCCCCGGCGACGCCTCGCGCGCGATCCGCTCGGCCTGCGCCGCGCGCTGGCGGACCGGCTGCTGGTCGGCTTGGTGGCTGCGATGGCGCTGCTGGCTGCGGTGGCGCTGGCCGGCAGGTCCGGGGCGGACCGGCTGGCGGAACGTTGGCGCGAAGGCGCGCAGGCCGCGGTGACGGTGCAGGTGCCGCAGCCGACCCCGGAGCGCATGGCGCGCGCGCTGGCGGTGCTGCGCCGCCAGCCGGCGGTGGCGGCGGCGGAGCCGGTCGACCCCGCGCGCATGGCGGAATTGCTGCGCCCCTGGCTCGGCACGGCGGAGGGACTGCCGCTGCCGGGCGTGATCGAGTTGCGGCTGGCGGACCTGTCGGTCGATGCGGTGCTGATCGGCGATGCCGTGGCGGCCGAGGTGCCAGGCGCGGTGACGGAGGCTCATGGCGTCTGGGTCGGCCACCTGACGGCGCTTGCGCGCGCGGTTCAGGGGGTGGCCTTCGCGGCGCTCGCTTTGGTTGCCGGCGTCGCGGCGGCAGTGGTGGGGGTTGCCGTGCGGGCAGGGCTTTCGGCGCGACGAGATGCGGTGCTGGTGCTGCACGGGCTCGGCGCGACGGATGCGGATGTGTCCTCGCGCTTCGCGCGGCGGGCCA
The DNA here is from genome assembly GCF_016106015.1 of Neoroseomonas rubea. Classification (GTDB taxonomy): domain Bacteria; phylum Pseudomonadota; class Alphaproteobacteria; order Acetobacterales; family Acetobacteraceae; genus Neoroseomonas; species Neoroseomonas rubea. The sequence continues at coordinate 277 of NZ_JACADQ010000440.1, read as the reverse complement.
GTTTCCTTGCCGCGGCGGGCGCGACCTGGGGCACCGTGCTGGCGCTGCCCGCGCTGGCCGGGCTTGCAAGCCTTGCGGGGCCGCTGGCGGGCGGGGCCGGCTGGCATGCCGTGCCATGGCTGGAGCTCGCGCTGGTGCCGGTGGCGGCGGCGGGCGTCGCCTGGGTGGCGACGCAGGCGACGGTGCGGCTCTGGCTGCGTCGCCTGCCATGAGTGATGCCGAAGGCGCGCCCACGCCCTCGCGCCGCCGCCCGCGGCCGGGGCGCTGGCTCGCCGCG
>NZ_JACADQ010000044.1 GCF_016106015.1 Neoroseomonas rubea | reverse complement strand
CGAGGGCGCCGCGCCCGCCGCGTGCCATGGCCGGCGCGGCCCGATGAGCGGACTCGCCGTGCAGAAGGGCCCCGCCGCAGCCGCGGCGCTGCTGCTGCTGGCCTGCGCCGCGCTGCTCGGCGGCGCGGAGGGCTGGCGCCAGGCCGGGCTGTGGGGGCTCGGGGCGGCGATCGGCCTCGTGCTGTATCACGCGACCTTCTCCTTCGCCGGCGGCTTCCGCGCGCTGCTCGCCAATGGGCGGGGGGCCGCGCTGCGGGCGCAGATGCTGATGCTCGCGATCCTGGTCGCGACCATGCTGCCGGCGATCGAGGCCGGCACGCTGGCGGGCGCGCCGGCGCGAGGCATCGTCTTTCCGCTCGGCCTCGCTGTGGTGCTAGGCGCCTTCCTGTTCGGGGTGGGGATGCAGATCGGCGGCGGCTGTGGGTCCGGCACGCTCTACACGGCGGGCGGGGGCAGCCTGCGGATGCTGCTGACGCTGGCCTTCTTCGTCGCGGGCGCGACGCTCGCCGCCTGGGATGCGGAACGCTGGCAGGACCTGCCGGCGCTGCCGGCGATGACGCTGCCGGGGCTGGTGGGCCTGGGCCCGGCGATCGCGGGCAGCCTGGCCGTCTTCGCGGCGGTCGCGGCGCTGTCCTGGGTGCTGGAGCGGCGCCGGCACGGCGTCGCGGAACGGATTGCGCGGCCGGGCGGGTCGCTGCTCACCGGGCCCTGGCCCTTGCTGTGGGGCGCGGTGGCGCTGGCCGTGCTGAACCTGGCCACGCTCTGGCTGGCGGGGCGGCCCTGGGTGATCACGGCGGCCTTCCCGCTCTGGGGGTCGCGCGTGGTGGAGGCGCTGGGCTGGGATGACCCGGCCTTCTGGGCCTTCTGGGAGGACCCCACGCGCGCCGAGGCCATCCTCCGGCCGCTGAGCGCCGAGCGCACGACGGTGATGGATTTCGGCCTGATGGTCGGCGCGATGCTGGCCGCGGCGCTGGCCGGGCGCTTCGCGCCGCGGCTCGCGCTGCCCTGGCGCCACGCGGCGGCCTCGGTGCTGGGGGGGCTGCTGCTCGGCTACGGGGCGGTGATGGCCTCGGGCTGCAACATCAGCGCCTATGTGGCGGGAATCGCCTCGGGCAGCCTGCATGGCTGGGGCTGGATCCCGCCGGCGCTGGTGGGGAATTGGGTGGGTATCCGGCTGCGGCCTGTTTTCGGCCTGCGCTGAGAAAATTCTTCCACGCTTCGTCCGTTGTTGAGGAACAGGCGCGCCGGCGCCATGCTCCTCCGAAGGCCAGAATTCTTCTTCTTGGCGGCGCGCTCTCCATCGCTATGTTCCGCGCGCAGACGCAAAAAATTTCTACGTTCGCCGGAGATCCCCATGCGGCTTCTCGCCCTTTCCGCCACGCTCCTGGCGCTGGCCGCGACCACCGCGCCCGCATCCGCGCAAGGCCCGGCGCCGCTCGCCGCGGAAGGCTGCCTCGGCTGCCATGGCCCGGAGGGGCGGGGTGTCGCCGGCGGCATCGCCATCGCCGGGCGGGACCGGGCGGAGCTGGTCGCCATCATGACCGCCTTCCGGGCCAATGAACGGCCCGGGACGATCATGGGCCGCATCGCGCGCGGCTACACGGACGCGGAGATCGCGGCCGTCGCCGAACACTTCTCCCGCATCCGCTGAGGGCCGCGCCATGACGACGACCTTCCCCCGCCGTGCCTTCCTTGTCGCCGGCGCCGCGCTGGCCGCCCCGGCCACGCTCCGCGCCCAGGGCACCGCGATGCGGCTCGTGGTGATCGGCGGCGGCTTCGGCGGCGCCTCGGCGGCGTCCTTCGCGCGCCGGACCTATCCGGACGTGCAGGTGACGCTGGTCGAGCCACAGCCGCGCTTCGTCACCTGCCCATACGGTAACCTGCTGCTGGGTGGGGAACGGCAGATCGGCCAGATCACACATTCCTATGACGGGTTGCGCGCGCGCGGGGTGGACGTGATCCACGACCGCGCCGCGGGCATCGACGCGCCGACGAAGCGCGTGCGCCTCGCGGGTGGCGCGGTTCTCGCCTATGACCGGCTGATCCTCTCGCCGGGCATCGCCATCCGCTGGGGCGCGATCGAGGGCTATGATGAAGCCGCCGCGCAGCACATGCCGCATGCCTGGATTCCGGCGGACGGGTCGCAGACGCTGCTGCTGCGCCGGCAGCTGGAAGCCATGCCCGATGGCGGCGTGGTCGGCTTCGCCATCCCCGGCAACCCCTTCCGTTGCCCGCCCGGGCCCTATGAGCGGATCAGCATGGTCGCCCACTACCTCAAGCGCCATAAGCCGCGCTCGAAGATCCTCGCGCTCGACGCCAAGGAAGGATTTTCCAAGCAGGGCCTGTTCCAGGATGGCTGGCGCGCGCTGTATGGCGACATGATCGAATGGGTGCCGGGCAACCGGGACGGCCGCGTCGTGAAGGTCGATGTCGCGGAGCGCGTGCTCGAGACCGAGTTCGGCACGCGCCACAAGGTCGACGTGGCGAATGTGATCCCGCCGCAATCGGCCGCTTCCGTCGCCGCGGCCTCGGGCCTGGTGAACGACACGGGCTGGGTGCCGGTGAATACCCGCACCTTCGAGGCGCGCGCCGCCGCCGGCGTCCATGTGATCGGCGACGCGAACATCCCCGGACCGATGCCGAAGTCGGGCTATGTCGCGAACACCACGGCCAAGCAGGCGGTCGCCGCGGCCGTGGCGCTGCATCGCGGGCAGACGCCGCCCGAGCCGGTATACTTCAACACCTGCTACAGCCATGTCGGCGAGAACTACGGCATCTCCGTCGTCGGCATCTTCCGCCCGAACGCGGACGGCACGGCGATCGTCGAAGTGCCCAATTCCGGCGGCGTCTCCCCGCGCGGGGACCTGCCGGAGCAGCGGCGGCTGGAAGCGATCCACGCCGATGCCTGGTACGAGAGCATCACCCGATCCATGTTCGGCTGATCCATGACGACGCGTCGCGCCTTCCTCGCCCTTCTTGCCCTGCCGGCGTCCGCTGTCGCCGGCGAGGACGCGGTCGCCGCCGCGATCCGGGAGGCGGTGGGCGACGCCCCCATCGCCGATGGCGGGATCACGCTCCGCGTGCCCGCGGTGGCCGAGAATGGCGGCCAGGTGCCGCTGATGGTGCTGGTGGAAAGCCCCATGACGGCGGCCGACCATGTCAGCGCCATCCATGTCTTCGCCACCCGCAACCCGACGCCGGGGGTTGCGACCTTCCGCCTGACGCCGCTGCTCGCGCGCGCCGAGGTGCAGACGCGCATCCGGCTGGCGGAGGACCAGCGCATCATCGTCCTCGCGCAATCCAACGATGGCCGGGTGCGGCGCGCGACGGCCGAGTTGCGCGTGACGACCGGGGGCTGCCTGTCGTGAGCGGCAGCCTCTCCACCCCGCGCATCCGCATTCCCCGTAGCGCCCGCGCGGGGGAGGTGATCGAGATCCGCACGCTGATGGAGCACCCGATGCAGACGGGCCTGCACCAGCAGGACGGCCGGATGCCGCCGCGCGACATGCTGGCCCGCCTGATGGTGCGCATGAACGGGGAGACGGTGCTCTCGGCCGAGTTCCGCAACGGCACCTCGGCCAACCCCTATCATGTCTTCTTCGTGCGCATCGACCGCACCAGCCAGTTCGAGTTTTCCTGGACCGACGAGCGCGGGCGCACCGCACGGGCGGAGGCGCGCGTCACCGTGGCGTGACGCGGCGGGGACTCAACCCGGAACATGGCGCTGTGGTAGTTCCGGGCCATGAAGCTCCGTCCCGGCGACCCGCTGCCCTGGTTCACCCTGCCGTCGAGTGACAATCCCCGCTACGCGATCCATTCCGTGGCGGGGCGCTACGTGCTGCTCGGCTTCATTGGCTCCGCCGCGCGGGCGGAAAGCCAGGCGGCGCTGGCGGCGCTGGGCGCGCGGCGTGCGGTGTTCGATGACACGACCGCCTGCGTCTTCGGCATCAGCGTGGACGAGGCCGACCTTCGCGAAGGCCGGCTGCGCAACAGCCTGCCCGGCATCCGCCATTTGTTCGACCTGGAGGGCGAGGTCAGCCGCGGCATGGGCATCCTGGCCCCGGACGCGGCGGGGCAGGAGGTCTTCACCTGCCGTTGGGTGCTGCTCGACCCGATGCTGCGGGTGATCGAGATCCGGCCGCTGGCCGAGGCGGATGCGATCCTCGACCGCCTCGCCGCCCTGCCGCCGCCGGACCTGCACGCCGGCACCGAGGTGCCGCCACCCGTCCTGGTCCTACCGCGCGTCTTCGAGCCCGAGCTCTGCCGCGCCCTGATCGACCACTACGAGGCGCGCGGCGGCGAGCCCTCCGGCTTCATGCGGGAGGTCGGCGGCAAGACCGTCGGCATCTTCGACCCGACGATGAAGCGGCGCAGCGACTGCGCGATCGAGGACGAGACGCTGCGCACCGCGGTCCGCCAGCGCATCGTCGCGCGCATCGTCCCGGAGATCCTGAAGGCGCACCATTTCCGCGTCACGCGCATGGAGCGCTATATCGTCGCCTGCTACGATTCGGCCGAGCTCGGCCATTTCGGCGCGCATCGGGACAACACCACGGCGGGTACCGCGCATCGCCGCTTCGCCGTCACCATCAACCTCAACAGTGAGGAATTCGAGGGCGGCGAGCTGCGCTTCCCCGAATACGGCCAGCGCACATGGCGCGCACCGACCGGCGGCGCCGTCGTGTTCTCCTGTTCCCTGCTGCACCAGGCGATGCCGGTCACGGCCGGGCGTCGTTACGCCTTCCTGCCATTCCTGTACGACGAGGCGGCGGCGCGGCAGCGGGAGGCGAACAACGCGAAGCTCGGCGAAGGCATCGGCGCCTACAGCGCGGGCGCGCCGTAGCGCATCAGCAGTCGAGTTCGCTGTCCCAGTACAGGTAGTCGCGCCACGATTCGTGCAGGTAGTTGGGCGGGAAGGCCCGGCCATTCTCCTGCAATTCCCACGACGTCGGCTGGCGCGGTTCCTGGCGCGGCAGCATGTGGCATTCGCGCGGCAGCCGGCTGCCCTTGCGCAGGTTGCACGGGCCGCAGGCGGTGACGACGTTCTCCCAGCTCGTGCGCCCGCCGCGCGAACGCGGGATCACGTGGTCGAAGGTGAGTTCGTGCGTCGGCCGCCCTTCCGCGCAGTACTGGCATTCGAAACGGTCGCGCAGGAAGACGTTGAAGCGCGTGAAGGCCGGGCGCCGCGCGGCGGGGATGAATTCCTTGAGCGCGATGACCGACGGCAGTCGCAGCGCCAGGGAGGGCGAATGGACCTCCACTTCGTATTCGCTCAGCACCGAAACGCGGTCGAGGAACACGGCCTTCACCGCGTCCTGCCATGCCCAGACGGACAGCGGAAAATAGGATAACGGGCGGAAATCCGCATTCAGCACCAGGGCCGGGTAGGATTGCCCGCCGATGAACTGGCCGCCGTCTGGCAAGCGCCGCTCCTTCCAGCGACGCGCCACCAAGACCTTGGGGCCTGACCGGGCGGTAAGGCCCCAGATACAGTGGCGCCGCCGCGTGTGCGGTGCATGATTGCCATGCGCGACGGGGTGCTGCAACCCTCGTGGAAGGCCGCAACCTTGGGTTTCAAGGACTTGTCACGCGGCGCTCAGCACTCCGCGCAGCACCTCCGCCCCCGCCGCCAGCCCAACCTCATCCAGCCCATGGCCCAGCCCCGGGCGGAAGATCGCGCGCACCGGCACGCCCGCCTCGGCGAGCGCCGATTCGGCGGCGCGTGAGGCGGCGGCGGGCACCACCTCGTCATCCTCCCCATGCACGATCAGCACCGGCGGACGGGCCAGCACCGGCCGCTCCGCGCCGATCATCCCGCCCGAATAGGCGAGGATGCACGCCGCGTCCGGCACCGCGCCGCGCAGCCCGGCCTCCAGCACCGTCATCGCCCCTTGGCTGAAGCCCATCAGCGCCACGCGCCCCGGCGGCAGGGACAGGCGCGCGACCTCCGCCGCCACGAAGGCGCCGAGTGCGGCCGCCGCCGTCGCGACCCCAGCTTCCAGCGCCGCCGCGCCGCGATCCCACAACGGGAACCATTGCCGGCCGAAGGGGATGCCCTCCGCCGGCTCCGGCGCATGGGGTGCTGCGAAGACCGCACCGGGCAGCGCCTCCGCCCACATCGCGCCGAGGTCGATCAGGTCGTGCCCGTCGGCGCCGAAGCCATGCACCAGCACCACGAGCGAATCGGGCGCATCGCCCGACACCGGCCCGTAGCGGGGCGTCTCCAACTGCTCCATGCGCGAACCCCCTTGCCGGCTGACCTTCACGCCCGCTACCGGGCCCGGGCCATGGGCGCAACCGAGATCGTCACCCGCTTCGCGCCGAGCCCGACCGGATACCTCCATCTCGGCCACGCATACTCGGCGCTGTTCGCCTGGCATCGGGCGCGGGCCGCGGGCGGGCGCTTCCTGCTGCGCATCGAGGATATCGACCCGACGCGCTGCCGGCCCGACTTCACCGAGGCGATCCTCGAGGACCTGGCCTGGCTCGGCCTCGACTGGGACGGGGAGGTGCGGGTGCAGTCGCGCCACCTGCCCGAGTATCGCGCGACGCTCGACGCGCTGTCGGCGCGCGGGTTGCTCTACCCATGCTTCTGCACGCGCGCGGACATCGCGCGGGAGATCGCGGCCTCGGCCAGCGCGCCGCACGGGCCGGACGGGCCGCTCTACCCCGGCACCTGTCGCCGGCTCTCATCCGACGAACGCGCGGCGCGCATCGCGCGGGGGGAACCGCACGCGCTGCGGCTCGACATGGAGGCGGCGCTCGATGGCCCACTGGATTTCGAGGAGGAGGGAACGCGCTTCGCCTGCGAGCCCGCCCGCTTCGGCGACGCGGTGCTGGCGCGCAAGGATGTCCCGGCCTCCTACCACCTCTGCGTGACCCACGACGACGCGCTGCAGGGCGTCACGCTGGTGACGCGCGGCGTCGATCTCCGGCCCGCCACCGACCTGCACCGGCTGCTCCAATCCCTGATGGGCTGGCCGCAGCCGCGCTACGCGCACCATCCGCTCATCACCGACGAGAGCGGGCGCAGGCTCGCCAAGCGGGACCGCGCGGCGACGATCCGGGACCTGCGGGCGCAGGGGGTGTCCGCGGCCGAGGTCCGCAGAAGGGCGGGGGAGGGGAACCTCCCCCGCGCCCCCTCCCTTTTCTGACTTTTGGCGCCAGGCGGCGGCGGGGCTAGCCTAGCGCCAACCCCGACCGGGTACGGAGGACAACGGACCATGATCACGCGACGCACGCTCGGCGCTGCGACCCTCGCCACGCTCGCGTCACCCGCGCTGGCCCAGTGGCAGCCCACCAGGCCGATCCGCGTGCTGGTGGGCTTCGCCCCAGGCGGTGGCACGGACATCACGACGCGCACCATCGGCGCGAAGCTGCAGACGCTGCTCGGCCAGCCCATCGTGGTCGAGAACCGCCCGGGCGCGGGCGGCAACCTCGCCTCCGAGGCAACCGTGAACGCGCCGGCCGACGGCACCGCGCTGATGATGGGCACCATCGCCTCGCTGGTGATGAACCCGATCATGACGCGCCTGCCCTTCGACGTGCTGACCGACCTGACCACGATCGGCCGCTCGGTCGAGGTGACGAACGTGCTCGTCGTCCCGCCTGACCGGCCCTGGCGGTCGCTGTCCGATCTGATCGCGGCGGCCAAGGCGCGGCCGGGCCAGCTCTCCTACGGCTCCTCGGGCGTCGGCGGGGCGGGGCATCTCGGCGGCGCGCTGCTCGATTCCATGGCGGGGATCGAGACCATCCACGTGCCCTATCGCGGCGGCGGACAGCTCATCACCGACATCCTGTCGGGCAAAGTGGATTTTTCCATCGCCACCGCCGCGACGGTCCTGCCGCATATCGAGGCCGGCCGGCTGCGCGCGCTCGCCGTGCCCTTCACGCGCCGCAGCGCGCTGCTGCCGAACGTGCCGACCGTGGCGGAAGCCGCGAACCTGCCCGGCTACGAGGTGGCGAACTGGTACGCCATGATGGGCCCGCGCGGCCTGCCGCGGCCGATCGTCGACCGCGTCAACGCCGCGCTGAACGAGGCGATGCGCGACCCGGAGGTGGCCGCGAACCTGGCCAAGCACGGGCTGGAACCCGCACCCTCCACGCCCGAGGAACTCACCGCGACGATCCGCGCCGAGACGACGAAGTGGCGGCCGATCATCGAGCGGGCGGGGGCGAGCGCGAACTGATGGCGTGATCCCTCAAGCGGCGGCCGCCGGTCATCCGACCGGCTAGCGGTCGCGCCACGCACTGGCGCGCCCGCCGTGGCGGAAGGGCTGGGCGCGGCCCGGATCGCGCAGGCGCGCGATTCGCCGCGTCCGTGCGTCGCGCCCGCCTCAGCGCCCCTTGAACACGGGCTTGCGCTTCTCGTTGAACGACGCGATGCCCTCCCGACGGTCCTCGGTGCCGACCAGCTGGTTGTAGCACTCGACCTCGAAGCGCAGCGCCGTGCGGATGTCCATCTGCAGGCCGAAATGCATCGACCGCTTGGCCTGCCGGACGGACAGCGGCGCGTTGCGCGCGATGGTGCGCGCCGTCTCCATCGCCGTGTCCGTCAGCTCCTCCCGCGTCTCGACCACGCGGTTGAGGATGCCCCAGTGTTCCGCCTGCTGCGCGGTGAAGGGGCGGCCGGTCAGGATGATCTCCTTCGCGCGCCGTTCGCCGACGATGCGCGGCAGCGTCTGTGTCCCGCCCGCGCCGGGCATGATGCCGATGGTCACTTCCGTCAGCGCGAAGCGCGCGGCGGCGACGCCGTAGGCGAAGTCCGACGCCAGCACCATCTCGAGCCCGCCGGCGTAGGCATGGCCCGACACCGCGGCGATGATGGGAATCGGGCAATCCAGCTGCGCCCAGTACGCGCGTTCAAAGATCTCGTGCTGGTGGCGCCAGGCGGCATCGGTCATGCCGTTGCGCTCCTTCAGGTCCCCGCCGCCGCAGAAGGCCTTCTCGCCGGCCGCGGCGAAGACCACGCAGCGCACCTCGCCGGGCTCGGCGGCGAGGCCGGTCCAGACCGCGTGCAGGTCGCGCCCCATCTGGGTGTTCAGGGCGTTCGAGACATGCGGGCGGTTCAGCCGCACCACCAGGATGTGCGGCTCCGGCGCCTCGAGCGCGAGCGTTTCGTACTGCGGCAGGTCCATGGCGCGTCTCCCCGGTCTGGTGCGGCGGGACCCTGCGCGAGGATGCCGCGCCTGTCAGCCCCCGCCCCCGCATGGCATGAATGTCGGGAAGGAGGACCGCCATGCCCGAGACCAACCTGCAGATCCTGCTGAAGCGCCGCCCCGTCGGCGCCCCGGTGGCCGAGGATTTCGAGATCGTGGAGACCCCGGTGCCCGAGCCCGGGGAGGGGCAGGTGCTCGTCCGCGCCCGCTTCCTCTCGCTCGACCCCTACATGCGCGGCCGCATGGCGGATGTGAAGTCCTACGCCAAGCCCGTCGCGCTCGGCGCGGTGATGGAAGGGCAGACGGCCGGCGAGGTGGTCGCCTCCCGCCATCCGGGCTTCGCGCCGGGGGATGTCGTGCTCGGCGGCTTTGGCTGGCAGCGCTTCTCGGTCGTGGGGCCGGAACGGCTGTTCAAGGTGCCGGAGAAGGACCCGCCGCTGTCGGCCAGCCTCGGCGTGCTCGGCATGCCCGGGCTGACCGCCTGGTGCGGGCTCGAGGACATCGGCCAGCCCAAGGCGGGCGAGACGGTGGTGGTCTCCGCGGCCTCCGGTGCCGTCGGGCAAGTGGTGGGGCAATTGGCGAAGATCCGCGGCTGCAAGGTGGTCGGCATCGCGGGCGGGCGGGCCAAGTGCGACTTCGTGGTGAAGGAACTCGGCTTCGATGCCTGCCTCGACCACCATGGCGACCTCGATGCGCAGCTCGACGCCGCGGCGCCGGAGGGGATCGACGTCTATTGGGAGAATGTCGGCGGCAAGGTGCAGGCGGCCGTCTTCCCCCGGCTGCGCGATTTCGGGCGCATGGTGATGTGCGGGATGATCGCCCAGTACAACGAGGCCCCGGGGGCGGACGCCGCCGGCGCGCCGCCCGGCCCGAACCTCGGCCCGGTGGTGCGCAAGCGGCTGCGCATCCAGGGCTTCATCGTCAGTGACCACGGCTGGTCCCGCTATGGGCAATTCCGCGCCGAGGTTGAGGGTCACATCCGCGCCGGCCGGCTGCGCTGGCGGGAGGATGTGGTGGATGGGCTGCGCAACGCCCCCGCGGCCTTCATCGGCCTGCTGCAGGGCGGAAACTTCGGCAAGCTGGTGGTGAAGGTGGAGTGAAGCACTTCACAACAACTTGATTTCACGGCCCTTCGCAGCCCCTGATCTGAGTTGCCTCACGAAGCCGTTGCGCTGATTGTGCGCCGATGCCCTGCTGTTCCCCCGCGGCGGCGGAACCGCGCTGGCGCTGACCGGACATGAACGCCACCCCTTCTGCCGGCCTCGCGCGCCAGGCGCCGCCGGACAGCGGTCCGCCACGCCCCGAGCGCCGCCCAGGCCTGCGCCTCGCGGCGCTGGTCGTCGCGGCCTTCCTGTTGCCGGCGGCGATCCTCGGCGTCGCGGCCTGGATCACCTGGACCGCGATCTGGGACGAGGCCGACCGCGAACTGACGCACGCGGCCGAGATGCTCGCCGAGTATTCGCACCGCGTCATCGATGGCCACGCCCGGATCGCCCAGCGCGTCGTGGACAGCCTGGGCGACGCGGACGATGCCGCGATCCTCGCGGCGGATGACGAACTCCGGGACCGGATCGCGCGCTTCGTCGCCGACCTGCCGCTGTTGCGCGGCGTGCTCGTTCTCGGTGCCGACGGGGCGATCGTGCTGCGCACCGGCGCCGCGCGGGTGGCGCCACGGCTCATGGTCGCGACGCCCTCCGGTGCCGACACGGTGCTGCTCAGCGCCGCCTATCTCGAGGAGGGCGGCGGCCAGTCGGTCGCGGTCGGCCGTGCGCGCGCGCAGGGCGGGACCGTCGCCATCGTGCTCGATGCCGAGCGGCTGGCCCGCGGGATGGCCCGCAGCCGGGGCCCGCCGCGCGAATCCGTCGCCCTCATTCGTGGAGATGGCCAAATCCTCGCGCGCGAGCCGGGTCCGGCGGCGCCGCTGCCGGCGCTGACGCCGGATCGTCCCGTGATGGCCGCCTTTGCGGCGGGGCTGGAGCGCAGCCGGCTGCGTGGCCTGCGCCCGCAGGACGATACGCGGGTCGAAAGCGCGTTTCAGCGGCTCGAGGGCATGCCGGGCCTTGCCGCGGTCATCGCCCGTCCGCGCGACATCCTGGTCGAGGCCTGGCGGCGCCGGCTGCTGCCGCTGTTCGCCATCGGCCTGCCGGCCATGATCGGCCTTGGCGCGCTTGCCCTTCGCGTGCGGCGCCAGCAGGTGGCGCTCGAGGCCGCGCTCGCCGGCCTCGAACAACGGGTGGCGGAGCGCACCGTCTCGCTGCGGGAGGGGGAGGAAAGGCTGCGGCTCGCCGTCGAGGCCGGCCGCATCGGGACATGGGAGACCGAGATCGCGACGCGCATCACCACCCGGTCGCCCCGTGCGCGGGAGATCTTCGGCTTCGGGCCTGAGGCCGAGGCGACGCCGCTCGAGGACTGGGGCGCGCGCATCCATCCCGCCGACCGCGCCCGTGTCCTGCATGTCTATGGCGAGGTCGCCGCCGGCCGCCTCTCCGCCTATGTCGAATCCTACCGCTTCCTCCGCCCCGATGGGTCGTGGCGCTGGCTCGAGAGCACGGCCGCGGTGGTGCGTCGGGACGCCGCGACAGGCTGGCCGCTCCGCCTCGCCGGCACCGTGCAGGACATGACCGAGCGGCGGGAGGCGGAGGACCGCCGCGACCTGCTGACGCAGGAGGTCAACCACCGCGCCCGCAACACGCTGGCCATCGTGCAGGCCATCCTGCGCCTGACGCGCGCGCCGACGCCGGGCGAATATGCCAGGCTTGTCGAAGGCCGCGTCGCGGCGCTGGCGCGCGCGCAATCGCTGCTCGCGGCGGAACGCTGGACAGGCGCGCCCTTCCTGACCCTGCTGACCGACGAGATCGCGCCCTTCGGCAGCACCGAGGCCGGGCCGGACGGCCGCTTCCGCATCGACGGACCGGAGTTCCGCGTGCGGGCCGAGGCGGTTCAGCCCCTCGGCATGGTGTTCCACGAACTGGCGACGAATGCGGTCAAGCACGGCGCGCTGTCGGTGCGGGAGGGCCGCGTCGGCGTGACATGGCGGATCGACGAGACGGCGGGCCTGCTGCTGATCCGCTGGGCCGAGGATGGCGGACCCTCGCCAGGTTTCCCGAAGCATCGCGGCGTCGGCTCGCGCGTCATCGAGGCGACGGTGACGGGGCAACTGGGCGGCACGGTGGAACGTCGCTGGCCGGCCGAGGGGCTCGTCTGCGACATCGCGCTGCCTTTGGCCCGCACGCGGGCGGGGCTGGACTGACCCGGGCCGCGGACGACATGCACCCTCGCGCTCCGGGCAGGGCGCCCCGCTATTCCGCCGCGGCGGCGGCGCGGGGCGGCGCGAAGCGCGGCGCCACCTCCTCCATGAACAGCCGGATCGAGCGCGCGGTCGCGTCCGCCGTCATCGGGCCGAGACGGAAGGAGCAGATCACGCCGCCGACGCCCGTCGCCTCCACCTCCGCAAGCCGCTCCGCGACGGTCGCCGGCGAGCCGGCGAACAGGGCGAGGTCCGGGTTCACGCGTGCGGGCGGCACCGTCTCCTTCTTCATGATGATGCCCTGCTCGGCATAGATGCGTTCGCGCAGCTTCTTGCGGTGCTCCTGCATCGCCTCGAAGGCGGGCAGTCCGATGCGGCGCGCTTCCTCGTCCGTCTCGGCCACGACCACGTTCCGCCAGACCCAGCTTTCGTCCATGCAGCGGGCGATGTGCGCGGCGTCGAAGCCCGCCTCGCCCATCGTGGCGCGATAGAGGGCGAGGCGCCTGGCCGTGATCTCGTTCGACTGCACGTTCATCAGGAAGGGCAGGCCGCGGCGCGCGAGATGCAGCGCGCCGTCCTCCGACGACGCTGCGCGGATCACGTAGGGGTGCGGCTTCGTGTAGGGCGTGGGCCGCAGCCGCGGCACGTTCAGCGTCCAGAAGCGGCCTTCGTGGCGGAAGCCCCCGGGGCTCGTCCAGGCCTTGAGCATGATGCCCTCGGCTTCCTCGTAGCGCTCCAGCGCTTCCTCATGGTCGATGCCGTAGCCCTGGTATTCATACACGTTGTAGGCGGTGCCGCGGCCCAGGCCGACGATGACGCGCCCTTTCCCGAGGTTGTCGAGCAGCGACATCTGCTCGGCGAGCCGCGTGGGGTGGTGGAGCGAGACCTGCGCCACCGCGAATCCCACCTTGATGCGCTTGGTCGCGGCCAGCACCGCGGCGGCGAAGGTGACCGGGTCCACATAGGCGCAGTTGCCGTCGAAATGGTGTTCTGCAAGCCAGAGCACCTCGACGCCCAACTCGTCGCAGAGCTTCGCCTCCGCGATGCAGTCCGCGATCACGTCCGCGTCGCGATCCGGGTCGCGGCTTTCGGGGAAGAGGAAATTGCTGAAGCGCAGCATCCAGGCTTCTCCACTGGCGTCGAGCAAGCGTAGCCGAAAGATGGCTTCGCGCAAACGCGACGTTGCGCGGCCTGGCTGCGGCGATGCTAGGCTTGCACAGCCACAGGCCGGAGAGACCGAGCGTGACGACGCGCCGCACCCTGCTTGCCGCCGGCGGCCTCGCGCTGCCAGCCATCGCCGCCCGCGCGCAGGACCGACCCATCCAGCTCTATGTCGGCTTCGCGCCGGGCGGGAACATCGACCTCGCCGCGCGCATGGCCGCCCCCTTCCTGGAAAAGCACCTCGGCAGCGGGACGCAAATCATCACCGTCAACAAGCCGGGCGCGGGCGGGATGCTGATGCTGAACGAGGTGGCCGCAGCGCCGGCCGACGGGCGGCATGTGGCGCTCGTCTCCTTCCCAGCCCTTGTCACGGCACTCTACGACAACACGCCGCGCTATCGTGTCGACAGCTTCGCCTATGCCGGGCTGCTGACCGACGAGCCCTACACTGTCTTCGTCGGCAACGGCACGCCGTACCGTTCCCTGCGCGACCTGGTGGATGCCGCGCGCGCGCAGCCGGAGGCGATCAACATCGCCGGTGCTGGCATCGGCAGCGCGCCGCATCTGGCGCTGATGGCGATCGAGCGTGCCTCCGGCGCGCGCTTCACCTGGGTGCCGACACAGGGCGCGGGGCAGGCGCTGCAACTGGTCCATGGCGGGCATGTGGCGGGGTCGATCTCGACCGTCAGCCTGACGGTGCGCGGGCACATCCAGGGCGCGCACCGCGTCGTCGCGATCATGGAGCGCGAGCGCTGGGACAAGGCGCCCGACCTGCCGACGGGGATCGAGCAGGGCGTGGATGTCGCCACCGGGTCGGCGCGCGGCTTTGCGCTGCCCGCGGCGACACCCGCGCCTATCGTCGCGCGGTGGGAGGAAGCGATCCGCCGCACCGCGGCCGACCCGGAGTTCCGCGCGATGGCGGAACGCGACTTCCTGATCGTGCGCCACATGGACCGGATGACGATGACGCGCTTCGTCGACGAGCAGGCGCGGATTTACGGGGAAGTGTGGCGCGCCAGCCCCTGGCGGCGGTGAGGCTCCGCGTCAGCGGAACATCCCGCCGCCATCGACGTCCACCACCGTGCCGTTCACGTAGTGCCCGCGCGGGGAGGCGAGGAACACCGCCAGGTCGGCGATCTCGCTGGCCTCGATGGGGCGGCCGAAGGGCAGGCCGGTCAGCGTTTCCGCCCAGCGTTCCTCGTCGCCGAACTTCAGCTTCGCGTTGGTGCGCGCCTGGGTCAGCATCCGGTCGGTCTTGGTCACCGCCGGGTTGATGCCCACGACCTTCACGCCGGAGGCCTGCGCGGCCGCGCCGATCGCGCTGGTGAAGGCGATCAGCGCCGCGTTGCCCGCGCCGCCGGCGATGTAGCCCGCGCGCGGCGCGCGCCCCGCCATGCCGATGATGTTGACGATGGCGCCGGATTTCCGCGCCTCCATCGCCGGTAGGTAAAGCTGGCACATGTGGACATAGCCGATGACCTTGAGGTCCCAGGCCTGCTTCCAGCGCGCGATCGGGATGTCCTGCAGGCGGCCGGAGGGGATGGCGCCGGCGTTGTTGACCAGGATGTCGATGTCGGGGAAGGCGGCGTGGAGGCGCTCGCGCTCGTCGTCGCGCGAGAGGTCGGCGGCGAGCGTCTCGACGCGCACCTGCGCCTTCGCGCGCACCGAGTCCGCCGCGGCGGCGAGCGCCGCGCCGTCGCGGGCGGAGAGCACGATGTCGCAGCCTTCCGCCGCGAAGGCTTCGGCGCAGGCGAGCCCGATTCCCTTCGATCCGCCGGTGATCAGCACGCGCTTGCCGGTCAGGTGCATGTCCATGTCGTTGCGTCTCCGCCGCCGCGTCGCGCGGTCCCGGGTTCAGGTTTCCAAAGGCCCTTCGGCCTTTGGCAGGGTGAGGTCCGGAGAGGGACGGCGTCCCTCTCCGGGACATTCTCAGATGACCAGTTCGATGAGGAACGGCCCTGGGCGGCTGAAGGATTGCGCCATGAGGTCGCCGACCTGGTCGAGCGTCGTCGCCTGCGCCGCCTCCACGCCCATCGCCTCGGCCATCTTCACCCAGCCGATGTCGGGGTTGCCGAGGTCGAGCATGTTCATCGCCGTCGGTCCCGGATTGGCGCCGACATTCTGATATTCGCCGAGCAGGATCTGGTACTTCCGGTTGGACAGGATGACGGTCGTCACCGGCAGGCGTTCGCGCGCCTGGGTCCACAGCGCCTGCACCGTGTACATCGCGCTGCCATCGGCCTGCAGGTTGATCACGCGCCGCCCGCCGCCGCCGACCGCGGCACCGGTGGCGAGCGGCAGGCCGCAGCCGATGGCGCCCCCCGTGATGTGCAGCCAGTCGTGCTTCGGCGCCGCGAAGGTCTCGCTGTAGAAGCCGCGGCCGAAGGAGACGCTTTCGTCGGCGATGATCGCCTCCTCCGGCATCAGCGCGGCGACCGTGCGCGCCAGCCCTTCGGGCGTCGGCGCGCCGCGCGCGCGGTCGGGCCGCGCGCCGACATCGGGCATCGGGATCGCCGGCGCGCCGAGTTCCTCGCACAGCGCGCGCAGCGCGCCTTCCGCATCCTGCTCGAAGCGCGTGAGCACATGCACCTCGGCGGTTTCCGGATAGTGGCGGGACGGCTTGCCGGGATAGGCGAAGAAGCCGACCGGAGCCTTGGCATTTACCAGCACCACGTGTTCCACCCACTTCAGCGCGTTAATCGCGACATCGGCGGGGTAGGGCACGCGTTCCAGCGGCAGGCGCCCCTGGCCGCGCTGGACGCGGCCGTTCGAGCCTTCCGCCAGCAGCCTGTGCCCGGTCGCCTGCGCGGCGCGCCAGGCGAAGGCCTGCGCGCCTTCGCGCAGTGCCGCGCCGCCGAGCAGGATCAGCACGTTCTTCTTCTCCCGCAGCACGCGCGCGACGTTGCGCACCGCGTGTGGGTCGGCCGGCTGCGCCGCGGGCACGGGCAGCGGGTCCGCCACCACGCCGCCATCGTCCCAGCAGGTGTCGGACGGTAGGATCATGGTCGCGATCTGGCCGGGCGAGGTGCGCGCCGCCTGCACCGCGGCGGCCGCGTCGGCGCCGACATGCTCGGCCTTGGTCGAGGTCCGCATCCAGTGGGAGACGCCGCGCGCCCAGCCTTCGGTATCGGCCGTCAGCGGCGCATCGAAGGGCCGGTGATAGGTCGCCTGGTCGCCCACGCAGTTGACGATGCCCGACCGCGCCCGGCGGGCGTTGTGCAGGTTGGCGAGCCCGTTCGCCAGGCCCGGGCCGCAATGCAGCAGCGTCGCGGCCGGTTTGCCCGTCATGCGCCAGTACCCGTCGGCCATGCCGGTCACGACATTCTCCTGCAGGCCGAGCACGCACTTCATGCCGGGGATACGGTCGAGAGCGGCGACGAAGTGCATCTCGCTCGTGCCGGGATTGGCGAAGCACACCTCCACGCCGCAACCCAGAAGTGTATGGACCAGGCTTTCCGCACCGTTCACCGGGCAACTCCCTATCGCAAGGACGGCGCAGCCTGCGCGGGAGAGGTCCGCCCGGCAAGGGTGGGGGGTTGCAAGCCTGTCATGGCGCCGCAATGCTGCCGCAGAAACAAAGCATAGCTCGCGACGGCAGCACCCTGGGGGGCGTGCGCCGCCGCCAGGGGAGACTTTCGGCCGATGATGCCGCGTCTTGCGACCGCGTTCTTCGCGACGGGCTTCGCTGCCCTGCTGTGCCAGATCGTCTGGCAGCGCATGCTCGGCATCTTCGCCGGGTCCGATACGATTTCTGCCGCCCTTGTGGTGGGCGCCTTCCTGGCAGGGCTTGGGCTCGGTTCGATCATCGGCGCCAAGGTGGCGGACCGGTTGAGCCCCGCGCAGGCTCTCATCGGCTTCGCGCTGGCCGAGGTCGGCGTCGGGCTTTTCGCGCTGCTGTCCAAGCCGTTCCTGTATGACTGGTTGGCGATGGATCTGGCCGGCGTGGTCGATGCCGCGCCGGCGATATTTGCGCTCTGCTTCGCGGGGCTGGTGCTGCCGACGACGCTGATGGGCGCCTCGCTGCCGCTGCTCGCGCGCGCCGTCGCCACCTCCTCCGAACGCATCGCCGAGCGCATCGGCACGCTCTACGGGCTGAACACGCTCGGCGCCGGCGTCGGCGCGCTGCTTGGTGGCTGGATCCTCGTCGGGCATCTCGGCTTCGTCGGCGCTCTCTGGCTTGCCGCCGCGCTGGAATTCGCCGCGGCCGCGCTTTCGCTGACCCTGCTGCCTCTGCTGCGCGCCACGCCAGGGCCGGTCGCCGGCGAGGCGAAGGACCAGACCGAAGCCCGCTACGGCGGGCTGCCGCTATGGTGCCTGCTCGTCTTCCTCTCGGGCTACGTGATCGTCGCGCTCGAGATCGTCTGGGTGCGCATGATGGGCCAGGTCGGGCAGTACCACGCCTACCTGTTCCCCACCGTGCTCGGCATCTTCCTGCTCGCCGACGGGGCGGGGATGTGGCTCGCCGCGCGCATGGTGCGGCGGATCGAGGATCCGCGACCCGCCTTCTTCGTCACGCAGTCCGCGGGCTTCGTGCTGGCGGTGCTGCTGCTGCTCGGGCTCTGGTACGCGCTGCCGCACTGGCCGCTCTCGGGCATCACCTCGGTGGACGAGAACCGGATGCGCGGGGACGCGCTGCTGCTGACGATCGGCCTCGCCGTGGTCGTCGTCGGCCCGCCCTCCTTCCTCATCGGCATGACCTTCCCCTTCGTGCAGCGCGCGGTGCAGCGGGACCTCGCCTCGGTCGGCGCGCGGGTCGGCTGGGTGCAGCTCGCGAACATCGCGGGCAACGCGGCGGGGTCGATCGTGACGGGCCTCGTCACCTTCCACATCCTCGGGACGGCCGGCACGCTGCGCCTGCTGGCCGCGCTGTCGCTGCTGCTGGTGCTGTTCTGGCTCTGGCAGGCGGGCAAGGCCGGAGTGCTGCGCCGGCGCGGGCCGGAAGCCGCACTGGCCGCCGCCTGCGCCGTGCTGGTGGTGGTGCTTCCGGGCAACGCCGCCTTCTGGACGCGCCTGCATGGCGAACGCCCGGGCCAGGCGGCCGCCTGGGCGGAAGACCGCTCCGGCGTCGCCTATTTCCGAGACGAGCGCGCGGATGACGGCCGCGCCGACGGCCCCTTCTTCATCCAGGGCTTCAGCCAGGGCCGCATCCCCTTCCTGCCGATCCACCAGTTCCTCGGCGCGGTCGGGCCGCTGCTGCATCCGAACCCGCGGGAGGTGCTCGTGATCGGCGTCGGCAGCGGCGGCACCCCCTGGGCCGCGGGCGTGCGCCCGGAAAGCAAGGTCCGCGCGATCGAACTCGTCGGCCCGGTGCTGACCGCGCTCGAGGAAGTCGGCCGCCGCCACCCCGGCAGCCCCATGCAGCAGCTGTTCCGCGATGCGCGCTGGAGCCTCGAATACGGCGACGGCCGCCGTACGCTCGCCAAGGAGGACCGCCGCTACGACATCATCGAGGCGGACGCGATCCTGCCTGAATCCTCCCATTCCGGCCTGCTCTACAGCGCCGAGTTCCTCGAGCAGGTGCGCGAGCGCCTCGCCCCCGGCGGCCTCTACATCCAGTGGTCGCCGACGCAGCGCACGGCTGAGACCTTCGCCGCCACCTTCCCCCATGTCGTGCTGCTGATGCCGGTGGGCGTGCTGATCGGCTCGAACGAGCCGATCCCCTTCGACCCGGAACGCCTGGCCGCGGCCTTCAACCGGCCGGAGGTGCATGCGCATCTCGCACGCGGCAACCCGGAATTCCGCGAGTGGTCGGCGCTCTTCGCCCAGCCGGCGCTGATCTGGACGCCGCTGACGGCGCGCACCGTGGCGCCCTTGTCGGACATCTTCCCGCGCGACGAGTTCTACCTGAACAACCCGGTCACCCCGACGCATGACTTCGCGCGCCGCCGGGCGCCGGCGCTGGCCGCGGGGGCGCCCACCGCGCGCTGACGCGGCGCAGGGCGCTGCCCTACGCGGCGAAGCGCGCGAATTCCTGCGCCAGATCCTCGTAGATCGCCCGCTTGAAGCCGACCGCGAGCCCCGGCAACTCGGCCAGCCGCGCCCAGCGCCAGGCGTCGAATTCGGGATGCGGGTCGAGGTCGAGGCGGATCTCCGCCTCCTCCCCCGTGAAGCGCAGCGCGAACCATTTCTGCGTCTGGCCGCGATACCTGCCACCCAGCGCCTTGCCGATCAGCTCGGGCGGCAGGTCGTATGTCAACCAGCGCGGATGCTCGGCGAGGATCGTCGCCCGCGCCGTGCCGATCTCCTCCTCCAGCTCGCGGAAGACGGCGACGGCGGGGTCCTCGCCATCGTCCATCCCCCCCTGGGGCAATTGCCAGCCGCCGGGCGCGCCCTCGGCATTCGGCAGGTCGGCCCGCCGCGCGACGAGCACGAGCCCCGCCGGGTTGAACAGCACGGCGCCGACATTGGGCCGGTAGGGCAGCTCGGTCACGGCGCGCTCGCCGCCCGCACGGGCGCGGTGTCCTGGGCGATGCCCTCGGGCCGGCGGATCAGCACCGAGACAGGCGCGAGGACGAGCCCCCGCGCGTCCAGCGCCGCGGCCCAGGCGGCCAGCCGCTCGACCAGCACCGGCGTCGCCGCGAGATCGGAAGGGCACACGACCGGACCCGAGTCACACATGAATCCGGAAGACCCACTC
>NZ_JACADQ010000439.1 GCF_016106015.1 Neoroseomonas rubea | reverse complement strand
CCGCCGCAGGCGAAGCGTTCCGCTGGCGCGCCGCCCATGGGGGCGAGCGCATGCGGCGTCGCGCGGCAGCCCGGCCCGCTGCCCCAGGCGGCGGCGAAGTCGCGCACCGGCATCATCCGCCCCCGCCCGCCGATCGGCAGCAGGTCGTCCGCCGTGCCGTTGAACAGCATGGCCGGCGCGCGCGGCGCGGTCGGGCAGGGGCGGACATAGCCGCCCGAGACGAGGCCCACGGCGCGGAAGGTCTCCGGCGCCTCGCAGCCGAGCAGCGCGGCCATCATCGCGCCGTTGGAAATGCCCGCGGCATAGACGCGGCGCCGGTCCACCGCGTGCCGTTCCGCCACCGCCGCCACCACGTCCCGCGCATAGGCGACATCGGCGCGGTCGGGGGCGAAGACGCGCCAGGCGCCCTCGCGGCCTTCCGGATAGGCCACGAGGAAGCCCTGCGCGGCTGCGAGGGCGGAGAAGCGCGACATGCGCTCCACCACCGCGCCGCTGCCGCCGAGGCCGTGGAAGACCAGCACCAACGGCCGCGGGCCTTGGGCGCCGGGCGGGGCGTGCAGCAGGAAGGCGCGCGTGCCGCCATCCTTGGCGAGCAGGATGCGCTCCGTCCCCGGCTGCGGCTCGACCGTGCGGGACTGGGCGTGGCGCTGCTCGACGCGCTCGCGCAGCCGCGCGCCATCCTGTGGCTGCGCGGCGGCCGGCGCGGCGGCGAGGATGATCATCAGGGCGGTCGGCAGGCGCATGGTCGCACTCCGCGCGGGGCGCCGCAGCGTCGCACGCGGCCGCGCGACGAAGTGCAACGAAGCGCATCGCCGGGTCATCGGCGGCGCGCCGGCGCCTGGCAGCGCGCGACCAGGCATCACCCCGGCGGGCGATGGTCCTTGAACATCTCCCGCAGCTTCGTCTTGAGGATCTTGCCCGTCGCCGTGTGCGGGATCTCGTCCAGCACGACGAGGTCGTCCGGCAGCCACCACTTCGCGACCTTGTCGGCGAGATACTCGCGCATCTGCGCAAGGCTGGGGGAGAGCACGCCCGGCTTCATCACCAGGATCAGCAGCGGCCGCTCGTCCCATTTCGGGTCGGCCATCGCGACCACCGCCGCTTCCGCGACACCGGGATAGCCGACCGCCGCGTTCTCGAGCGCGATGGAGGAGATCCACTCCCCGCCCGACTTGATCACGTCCTTGGACCGGTCGGTGATCTCCATGTAGCCGTGCTCGTCCATGGTCGCGACGTCGCCGGTGTCGAAGAAGCCGGCCTCGTCGAGGATCTCCTCCTCCTCCCGCCGGAAGTAGCGCCGCGCGATGGCCGGGCCGCGCACCTTGAGCCGGCCGAAGGTCGTCCCGTCCCAGGGCAGTTCGCGCCCCGCATCGTCCGTGATCTTCATCTCGACCGAATAGGGCGGCGTGCCCTGCTTGGCCTGCAGCGCGAGCATCGCCTCGCCCGTCAGCCCCGCCACTTCCGGCTTCACGGCGAAGAGCGTGCCGACGGGGGAGAGTTCGGTCATGCCCCAGGCGTGGATCACGCGCACGCCGTACTTCTCCTGGTAGGCGCGGGTGATGGCGGGCGGGCAGGCGGACCCGCCGATCGCCACGCGCTGCATGGAATCGACGCGCGACCCGGTCGCCTCCAGGTGCTGCAGCAGCATCATCCACACCGTCGGCACGGCGGCGGAGAAGGTGACGCGCTCGCGCTCGATCGCCTCATGCACCGAAGCGCCGTCGAGCTTCGCCCCCGGCATGACCAGCGCCGCACCCACCATCGGCGCGCAGAGCGGCAGCGACCAGCCATTGGCGTGGAACATCGGCACGACCGGCATCACCCGGTCCCCCGCCGCGAGGCCGAAGGCGTCCACCTGGTTGCAGACCAGCGCGTGGATCACGTTCGACCGGTGCGAATAGACCACGCCCTTGGGGTCGCCCGTGGTGCCGGAGGTGTAGCAGATGCCCGCCGCCGCCTGCTCGTCGACGCGCATCCAGGCGAAGTCGCCATCGACCTCTGCGATCCAGTCCTCATAGGCGACGGCGCCGCGCAGGCTGGTCTGCGGCATGTGCGCCGCATCGGTCAGGATGACGAAGCGCTCGACCGCCGGAAGCCGTTCGGCGAGCGACTGCACCAGCGGCACGAAGGTCAGGTCCAGCATCATGATTCGGCTGCCGGCGTGGTTCATGATCCAGGCGATCTGGTCCTGGAACAGCCGCGGATTCACGGTGTGGTAGACGGCGCCGGCGCCGGTAATGCCGTACCAGGCCTCCATGTGGCGCCAGGTGTTCCAGGCGAGCGTCGCGACGCGATCCCCCGGCCTGATGCCATCCTTCACCAGCCGCTGCGCGACCCGGAGCGACCGGGCGCGGATCGTCGCGTAGTCGGTGCGGTGGAAGGGCCCTTCGACGGACCGCGTGACCACATCCCGCCGCGCGTGCTGGATCGCGGCATGGTCGATGACCGTGTGCATCAGCAGCGGCCAGTCCTGCATCAGGCCAAGCATCCGATTCCCTCCCATCGTCGATCCTCTCGCCCCTGGTCCATGGGCGCCGACGTTCCGGATGCGGGAGGCTACACGAATTCCCCGCCCCGTCAGCGGGGGGCGAAGCAGCGGCGCGCAAGGAGGAAGGCGGGCACCGCGAAGGCCGCGCCGGCCAGCCCCGCGCCCGGCAGGCCGAACGCCGCGATGCCGGCCCCGCCCGCTGCGGCCCCCCCCGCCTGGCCGAGGAAGATCGCCGAGGCGTTGCAGGCCATGACGAAGCCGCGCGCTTCAGGCGCCAGCGTGGCGAGCCG
>NZ_JACADQ010000438.1 GCF_016106015.1 Neoroseomonas rubea | reverse complement strand
GGCGTGCGCGCCCGTGCGGCCGAGCCCGCGGGGAAGCCCGCCGCCCCGAAGGCCGAGCCCACGCCGCGCGCGGCGCCGCCGGCGCGGAGGAAGGGGCTGAACGCGAAGGACCAGCACGAGTTGAAGACGCTGCCCGCGCGGATGGAGGCGCTGGCCGCCGAGGTCGCGAAGCTGGAGGCGCGCGTCGCGGACAGTGCCTTCTACGCCCGCGACCCGGTGGGCTTCGGCAAGGCGACCGAGGCGCTGGCGACCGCACAGGCCGCGCTCGCCGCCGCCGAGGAACGCTGGCTGGAACTGGAGATGCTCCGCGAGGAAGCGGGCTAGCCCGCTTCCGCCAGCAGCGCCCCGAGGTCGAGCCGCCGCGTCACCATCGCCAGCCCGCCCGCCGCGTCCCGCGGCCAGTCCTCCGGCGCGCGGTCGCGATAGAGCTCGACGCCGTTGCCGTCCGCGTCGCGCAAGTAGAGCGCTTCCGACACGCCGTGGTCGGAGGCCCCTTCCAGCGGCCAGCCGGCGTCCAGCAGGCGCTGCAAGGCGACGGCGAGTGCGCGCCGGTCGGGGTACAGCAGCGCGACGTGGAACAGCCCCGTCGTGCCCGGCGGCGGCCAGGCGCCGCCCTTGCTCTCCCAGGTGTTGAGCGCGACGTGGTGGTGGTAGCCGCCGGCGGAGAGGAACACCGCCTGGTCGCCGTAGCGCTGCTGTTCCTCCAGCCCGATCACGTCGCGCCAGAAGACGAGCGCGCGGTCGAGGTCGGCGACCTTCAGATGCACATGGCCGATGCGCACAGCCGGGTGGATGGCGGCGCGGGCGGGGCGTTCGGGCAGGGTGTCGGGCATGGCGGCGAGGTCCTCGTGTCTGGCGTAGAGATGCGCGCCGCAGCCGCCGTGCGCCAATCGGAAAGCGGGATCATCGCCATAGGTCCGGCGGATGGCGTCATGCCGGCAAGCCGACGCGCCGGGTGCGGCCGTGGGCGCCCTTGCCGCGGCGCCGGGCGCGCGCGATGAGGTGCCATGGCGTCAACGCGCATGACCGATGTTCTGGTGCTCGGCTCGGGCGGCGCGGGCCTCGTCGCCGCGCTGACCGCCGCGCGGCAGGGCCTTTCCGTCACGGTGCTGGAGAAGACCGATCGCCTCGGCGGCACCACGGCCATGTCGGGTGCGGGCACCTGGATCCCCGCCAACCACCACGCCGAGGCCGCTGGCATCGCCGACAGCCAGGAGGAGGCGCTCGCCTATATCCGCGCCGCCGCCCCCGAAGGCTGGGCGGCGGAGGAGGATGCGCTGTGGCAGGCCTTCGTCGAGGCTGCGCCCGAGATGCTCCGCTTCGTCGAGGCGCAGTCCCCGCTGCGCTTCGCCCTGACGCCGGAGCCCGACCCGCTGCGCGCCCTGCCCGGCGCGAAGCCGCGCGGGCGGATGCTGAGCCCGCTGCCGCTCAGCCGCTGGCGCGCGGGGCGCTTCGCCCTGCGCATCCGCCGTTCCACCATCCCGGAGATCTTTACCTACCACGAGGCGGTCGAGACCGACCTCTATCACCACCCCTTCCGCACGGCCTTCGACCTCTGGCCCCGGCTGTTGTGGCGGCTGCTGACCAACACGCGCGGCAAGGGCACGGCGCTGGTGACAGGGCTGCTCGCCGGCTGCCGCGCGGCGGAGGTGGAGGTGCTGCTCTCCGCCCGCGCGGTCGAACTGACGCAGGACGGGGATGGCGCGGTGACGGGCGCGATCGTGGAACGTGCCGGCCTGCGGGAGGCATGGTCTGCCCGCGCCGGCGTCGTCATCGCGACCGGCGGCTTCGAATGGGACGCGGCGCTGCGCGGGAAGCATTTCCCCGGGCCGGTCGACTATCTCGGCAGCCCGCCTGGCAATGACGGCGACGGGCAGCGCATGGCGCAGGCGGCGGGTGCGGCGATGGCGCGGATGGACCAGGCGACGCTGACGCCGTCCGTCCCCACGCGCTACGAGGGGCGGCTGCTTGCCCGTCCCGTGCCCTTCCACACCGAGCCCAACGCGATGCTGGTGGACCGGCATGGGCGGCGCTTCGTCAACGAACTGGTGTTCAACATCGGCGAGGCGATCGACGCGCGCGACGCCGATGGCGCACCGATCCGCCTGCCCTGCTGGGTGATCAGCGACGCGGCGATGCTGGATGCGCTGCCGCCGGTGCGCTGGGCGGCCAAGGCCGATCCCGGCTGGCTGCGGCGCGCCGACAGCCTAGAGGCGCTCGCCGCGCTGACTGGCCTGCCGGCGGCTGCCCTGGCCGACAGCGTCGCGCGCTTCAACGCGGCGGCCGAAGGCGGCGAGGATACGGATTTCGGCCGCCCCGCGCGCCCCGACCCCGCCGCGGCGGGCGACAAGCGCCGTCGCGCCGGGCTGAAGCCGATCGCGCGCGCGCCCTTCCTCGCGCTGCCCTTCAACCGCGCCATCCTCGCGACGAAAGGTGGGGCGCGGACCAATGCGCATGGGGAGGTGCTGCGCCCCGATGGCAGCGTCATCCCAGGCCTGTTCGCAGCCGGCGTCGCCATGGCGAACCCGATCGGCACACGCGGCGTGGGCACCGGCACGACGATCGGGCCGAACATGACCTGGGGCTACATCTGCGGGATGCGGCTCGCGCGGCGGAACCGCGCGGGTTAGCGCCGGGGCAGCGCCGCGGCCGTCGTGGCAGCGAGCAGCATCGCCGCCACCCACCAGGCCTGCCAGGCGCCGAAGGAGAGCATCGCCGTCACCGCGGCCGAGGCGAGCGCGCCCGCTGCCGCCGGGGGGGACGGCGCGCGCGCCGCCGCGAC
>NZ_JACADQ010000437.1 GCF_016106015.1 Neoroseomonas rubea | reverse complement strand
CGCCGCCAGCCCGCAGGCCAGCGCGCGCCGCCGCGCCGCCGCGCGCCCCGAGGAACCACCCGCCCTGCCCACCAAGGCCGCGCTGCGGGAATTCCTCGCCGGCGCGCCGGGGCGCGTCACCAAGTCCGACATCGCGCGGCATTTCGGCCTGACATCGGACCAGCGCCCCGCGCTGCGCCTGCTGATGCGGGAGATGGCAGCCGAAGGCGGCGCGGCGCAGGCCGGCAAGCGCGGCATCATCGCCCCTTCTCGCCTGCCGGAGATCTCGCCCGTCGAGATCACCGGCACCGATCCCGATGGCGACCCGATCGCGCGCCCCGTCTCCTGGCAGGGCGAAGGCCGCCCGCCCATCGTCTACATGCGCCCCGAGCCCAAGGGGCAGCCGGCGCTGACCGCCGGCGAGCGCGTGCTCGCGCGGCTGCGCATGATCGGGCCCGGCAAGTACGAAGGCCGCACCTTCAAGCGGATCGGCGGCGCCCCGCCCGCGCGCATCCTCGGCGTCTTCGAGGAAGGCCGGATCATCCCCACCGACCGGCGCCAGAAGGGCACCTGGCAGGTCCCGCCGGGGGAGGAGATGGGTGCGAAGCCAGGCGAGATCGTGCTCGCCGAACCGCTGCCCTCCACGCGCCATTTCGGCCCCAAGCCCGCGCGCATCACCGAGCGCCTCGGCGTCATGGGCGAGCCCCGCTCGGTCTCGCTGGTGTGCATCCACGCCCATGGCATCCCGGACGTGTTCCCCGCCGAGGCCGTGCAGCAGGCGGAGCGCGCGAAGGGTGTCGCCGCGCGCGGGCGGACGGATTTGCGCGACATCCCGTTGGTCACCATCGACGGGGAGGATGCGCGCGACTTCGACGACGCCGTCTTCGCCGAGCCGATCGAGGGCGGCTGGCGCATCCTCGTCGCCATCGCCGATGTCGCGCACTACGTCACGCCGGCCAGCGCGCTCGATCGGGAAGCCTGGGCGCGCGGCAACTCCGTCTATTTCCCCGACCGCGTCGTGCCCATGCTGCCCGAGGCGCTGTCGAATGGCTGGTGCAGCCTGCGCCCGCGAGAGGATCGCGGCTGCCTCTTCGTCGACATGCGCTTCGACGCGGAAGGGCGGAAGACCGGCCACGAATTCGGCCGCGGCATCATGCGCAGCGCCGCCCGCCTGACCTATGAGGAAATCCAGCAGGCCGCCGATGCGGGCCGCGAGGCGGCGGGGCTGCCGGAAGGCCATGTCGGCCGGCTCTACGGCGCCTTCCGCGCGCTGCTCGGCGCGCGCATCCGGCGCGGGACGCTCGACCTCGACGTGCCGGAACGCAAGGTGGTGCTCGATGAGCGCGGGCGCGTGCTCGCCGTCATGCCGCGGCCGCGGCTCGACTCGCACCGGCTCATCGAGGAATTCATGGTCGCCGCCAATGTCTGCGCGGCGGAGGAACTCGAGCGCCTCGGCCAGCCCTGCATGTACCGGGTGCATGACCGGCCCTCGGACCAGAAGATGGAAGGGCTGCGCCAGTTCCTCGGCACCTTCGGCGTGAACCTTCCGCCCTCGGACCGGCTGCATCCGCGCGACTTCGCCCGGGTGCTGGAGACGGTGCGCGGGCAGCCGCACGAAAGGCTGGTGAACGAGGCCGTGCTGCGTGGCCAGTCCCAGGCCGCCTATGCGCCGGACAATCTCGGCCATTTCGGCCTCGCGCTGCCGCGCTACGCGCATTTCACCTCCCCCATCCGCCGCTATGCCGACCTGCTCGTCCACCGCGCGCTGATCCGCGGCCTGCGACTCGGCAAGGACGGGCTGGAGGAGACGGAAGCCGCGCGCTTCCCCGACACCGGCGAGCACATCACATCGACCGAGCGCCGCGCCGCGGCGGCCGAGCGCGACGCGGTGGACCGCTACCTCGCGGCCTTCATGGCGGGCCGCGTGGGCGAGAGCTTCGACGCGCGCATTTCGGGAGTGACTCGCTTCGGCCTCTTCGTCACGTTGGACGAGAACGGGGCGAGCGGAATCGTGCCGCTCGGATCGCTGCCGGACGACCGATGGGATCTCGACGAGGCCACGCAGACGCTGGCCGGTCGCAGGACGAGGATGACCTTCACGCTGGGACAGGCGGTGGAGGCCCGACTTGCGGAAGCCACGCCACGCACCGGCGGCATGGTGTTCCACCTCATGCAGGGGTTGCCGGCGCGCGGGCGCGCGGCGCCGAAGGGGCGGCAGCGCGGGCGGCGGGGCTGATCCTCGCCCTGCTGCTGCTCGTCTCGCTCGCGCTGCCGGCCGGGGCGCAGGATGCGTTGCGCACCACCGCCGCCTATCCGCGGGAGGAGATGCGCCTTGTCCTGGGCGCCGGCTTCGCCGCGATCCTCGAGCGCCACCTGGAGGATGCCTCCCCCGGCGACCTGATGATGTGGGCGCTGGCCGCGCTGCCGGCGGCCGATCCGGCGCTCTCGGTCCGCCGCAGCGGGCGGGAGGTGCGGCTGCTCGCCGGCGACCGCGTGCTGCTGACGCGCCCCCTGCCCGAACGCGCGCGCAACGAGGCCGTCACGGCCTCCGGCGGTGCCGCGGCCGACCGGCTGACGCTGTTCCAGCAGGCGGCCTGGGCGACATCCGCGCCGCTGCGGCAGGCCGGCGCGCCGAGCCTGATCCGCGGCAGTTTCGAGCAGGTCTTCGCCCATCTCGACCCGTTCAGCCGCTACATCACGCCGGAGGAGGCGCAGGCGGCGCGCGAAAGGCGGACCGGCGAGGCGGGTCTCGGCCTGCGGCTCGCGCCCGGGCGCGGCGCCGGGCCGGTGGTCGCCGCCCTCGCC
>NZ_JACADQ010000436.1 GCF_016106015.1 Neoroseomonas rubea | reverse complement strand
CGCGCGCCGAGGCGCTGCTGACCCTGCCCGGCGTGCTGCGCGCCGAGGCGCGCGAGCCGGACGAGGCGGAGGAGGACGCCAAGCGCGCCGCTATCGCCGCCGCCTTCGCCCGCGCGCTCGACGGCCTCGTCGCCTCCCGCCGCGCGGAGGGCGCGAAGCTCGCGGACATCCTGGGCGTGCTGCTCGACGAGGTTGCCGCGCTGCGGGACTTGGCGGCCAAGGAAGCCGCCGACCAGCCGGCGCTGCATCTGGCCCGGCTGCGCGAAAGCCTCGGCGCGCTGCTCGAAGGCGAACGCCGCGTGCCGGAGGAACGGCTCGCGCAGGAAGTCGCGATGCTCGCGACCAAGTCCGATGTGCGGGAGGAACTCGACCGCCTGTCCGCCCACATCGCCGAGGCGCGCCGGCTGCTGGCGAGCGGCGAGGCGGTCGGCCGCAAGCTCGACTTCCTGACGCAGGAATTCGTCCGCGAGGCGAACACGCTCTGCAGCAAGTCGTCGTCGATCCCGCTGACCCGCATCGGGCTCGAGCTGAAGGCGGCGATCGAGCGGCTGAAGGAGCAGTCGGCGAATGTCGAATGAGGGCATCGCGCGGCGCGGCCTCTGCCTGGTGCTCGCCGCGGCGCCGGGGGCGGGCAAGACCACCGTCTCCCGCGCGCTGCTGGAGACGGAGCCCGACCTCTCGCTCTCGGTGAGCGCCACGACGCGCCCGCCGCGCCCCGGCGAGCAGGAAGGCGTCCACTACTTCTTCAAGTCGCCGGACGCGTTCGACGCGATGGCGATGCGGGGAGAATTCCTGGAACACGCGCGCTTCCTCGGCCGCGCCTACGGCACGCCGCGCGCGCCGGTGGAAGCCGCGCTGGCCGCGGGGCGGGACGTGCTGTTCGACATCGAATGGCAGGGACATCGCCAGATGAAGGCGGCCATGGCCGAGGACGTCGTCGGCATCTTCCTCCTGCCGCCCTCCCTGCCGGACCTCGAGAAGCGGCTGCGCGGCCGCGGCCAGGACAGCGAGGTCGAGATCGCCCGCCGCATGGCCGCGGCGCGGGAGGAGATCACGCACTGGGACGAGTTCGACCATGTGGTGGTGAACCGCGACTTCGCCGCGACGGTCGCGCAGGTGCGCGCCATTCTGCACGCGGCGCGGACCGAACGGCGCCGCCAGCCCGGGATGGCGGGCTTCATCGCCGGGCTGCTCGCCGGCTGAACGCGTGTCCGTCATCCTCGGCATCGTCGCGCCGGTCTTCGCCATCGTCGCGATGGGCTGGGCGGCGGCGGCGTGGAAATGGATGGACCAGGCGGGCTTCCGGGCGCTGATCGCCTTCACCTTTTCGATCGCCTCGCCCGCGCTGCTCTTCGCGGGTGGTACCTCGGGCAGCACGCAGGGCGGACTCGCGGCCTTCGTCTTCTTCATGGCGGCGCTGATCGTCTACGGCTTCGTGCTGTGGCTCGGCACGCGGCGGCTGGGGCTTCCGCTCGCGGATTCCGGGCTGCTCGCGCTGAACTGCACCTTCGGCAACACGGTGATGATGGGCATTCCGCTGACCGCGGCCGCGTACGGGCAGGCGGGGCTTGCCGTGCTGCTCGCGCTGATCGCCCTGCATTCGATGGTGCTGCTGTCCCTCGGCACCATCGTTGCCGAGATCGGGCTGAATGCCCATGCGCCGGTCGGGCGCATCCTGCGCGCGACCGTCGCGGGCGTCGTGCGCAACCCTATCGTAATGTCGGTGCTGGCCGCGCTGGTGTGGAGCACGCTGGGCATTCCCGTGCCGGATGCGCTGCGGCGGACTCTGGAGCTGCTTGGCGCGGCGAGTCCGCCGCTGGCGCTGTTCTGCCTCGGCGGGTCGCTTGCGACCTTCCGGCTCGGTGGCGCGCTGACGGAAGTTGCCTGGGCGGTGGTGCTGAAACTCGCCGCCATGCCGCTGCTGGTCTGGGGGCTCTGCCTGCTCTTTGGTCTTGGGCCGCTGGAGACAGCGGTGGCCGTGACGACGGCGGCGCTGCCGACGGGCGCGAACGCCTTCATGCTGGCCCGCCGCTACGAGGTCGGCGCGGAACGGTCGGGGGCGACCGTGCTCGTCTCGACGCTGATCTCGGTGGTGACGCTCGCCGGCGTGCTGGCCTGGTTCAGGCCGTAGCGGCGCGGGCCAGCAGCGCCCGGGCGAGACGGTCGAATTCGGGGATGCTCAGCGTCTCCGCCCGCCGCGCCCCGTCGATTCCCGCGGTCGCGAGCAACCACTCCGCATCGCCGAGGGACTTCAACGCCCCGCGCAGCATCTTGCGCCGCTGGCCGAAGGCGGCCGCGGTGGTGCGTTCCATCGCCGCGAACAGGGCGGGGCCGGGGTCCTCCGCATGCGGCGTGAAGCCGACGACGGCCGACCAGACCTTGGGCGGCGGGCTGAAGGCGCCGGGCGGCAGGCGCAGCAGCATGGTGCAGCGGCAACGCCATTGGGCGAGGACAGACAGACGCCCATAGGCATCGGTATCCGGCGCGGCGCATATGCGCTCGGCGACCTCCTGCTGGAACATCAGCACCATGCCTTCCAGCGCCGCGGCGCCGCGCAGCCAGCCGACCAGCAGCGGCGAGGCGACGTTGTAGGGCAGGTTCGCGACGATCCGGCGCGGCGCCGGCAGCAGCGCGGCGGGGTCCGCCTTCAGCGCATCGCCCTCGATGACGCGAAGCCGCCCGGGATGCGCGGCCGCGAGGTCGGCGAGCGGCAGGGCGTCGGCCAGCAAGGCCTCGTAGGCGGTGAAGACCGGCTCGACATCGGCGGCAGATCCGATGAGCACACGTCTAAACTCTTGTCACAC
>NZ_JACADQ010000435.1 GCF_016106015.1 Neoroseomonas rubea | reverse complement strand
GCCCGGAGTCCAGGCGTGTGCTCTCCCGATCCGGTCGCGGCGGGCCGCGGCACGACGCTCGAGGATGCGGGGCGCGAGAGCGGGCGGGACGGGCATTGCGGCGCGCGCGGCACCGGCACCATCGGTTTCGCCGCGCTGCGCGGCGGCCAGGTGGTCGGCGAGCACACGCTGATCTTCGCCGCCGCGTCGGAGCATATCAGCCTGACGCACCGGTCCTTCGACCGGCGCGTCTACGCCACGGGCGCCGTGCGCGCGGCGCTGTGGCTGCACGGGCGCGCCCCGGCGCTCTACGGCATGCGGGACGTACTTGGCATGTAGCGGCGCCCGGCGATCGACGCCTGGCGGCCCGGCCTGACGAAAGCCGCGCTCGGGCGTGATGCGATCAGCCCGCCCCGGGCCAGGCCGCGGCCGGAAGGGGCTCCGTCGCGGCGCAGCGCCGCGTGTCCTCCGCACACGGGCTCGACCTTCGTGCGGAGGCCATGGCGCGCGGGCCCGGTGGGACGGCCGCGCGCGGAAAAAGCTAGCTGAAGCCGACCGTGGGAAGGTGCTTCCTTCATGCGCTCGGCATCAGGCACGACCGCGCTGCGGCGTTAGCCGCGCGTCGCCTCGTAGCGCGCCTTGGTCTCGGCGTTCGGCGGATAGAGGCCGGGCAGCGGCACGCCGCGCTCCACCTCGGTCATGATCCAGGCTTCCAGCCGTTCCTGCTCGACGGCCGCTTCCACCACGGCGTCGAGCATCGCCTGCGGGATGACCACGGCGCCGTCCTGGTCGGCCACGATGATGTCGCCGGGGATGACGGTGACGCCGCCGCAGCCGATCGTCTCCTGCCAGCCGACGAAGTTCAGCGCGGCCACCGAGGCCGGGGCGACATACCCCTGGCAGAACACCGGCAGGCCGGTGCCGATCACGCCCGCGCCGTCGCGCAGCACGCCGTCGGTGACAAGCCCGGCCACGCCCTTCTTGGCCATGCGCGCGCAGAGGATGTCGCCAAAGATGCCGGCCGCGGTGCTGCCCATGGCGTCCGCGACGGCGACGCAGCCTTCCGGCATCTCCTCGATCGCGGCGCGGGTGGATCGGGGGGAGGACCAGCTGTCGACCGTCGCGAGATCCTCCCGCGTCGGCGTGAAGCGCAGCGTGAAGGCGGGGCCGACGATGCGCTTCGTCGCACCCGGCACGATCGGGCGCGAGCCCGCGATGTAGCAGAAGCGCACGCCCTTCTTGAGCAGCACGGTGGTCAGCGTGGCGGTGGTGACGCCTTCGAGGGCGGTCTTCTGGGCGGGGGTCATGCGCGATGCTCCTTCACGGGGCCGCGTCCATCGCAGGGGCAGGGCCGTCGGGCAAGGGGGGCCCTCCGCGGCCGCCTACCCCGAGACGGTCCCCGGATCGCAATTCGCCCCGCAGATCACGACGCCGACATGCGCATCCTTGGGCGGCTTCCAGGCGCCCCCGAGCAGCGCGGCCAGCGCGGTCGCACCGCCGGGCTCGGCGACGACGCGCAGCCTGTCCCACAGCCAGCGCTGCGCCTTGAGGATCGAATCATCGCTCAGCACGACGGAATTCCCGCCCCACTGCTTCATCGTCGCGAAGGCCAGGCTGCCGATACGGCGCGCGCCGAGGCTGTCGGCGGCGACGCCGTCGGTCGGCGCATCCGTCGGCGCGCCTGTCATGACGGCGACGAACATGGTCGGGCAGGCCTCGGGCTCGACCAGCACCATGTGGATGCGGTCCTGGTACCAGGAGGCGATGCCGCCATACAGCCCGCCGCCGCCGACGGCGACCAGCAGGTGTGTCAGGTCGGGCGCCTGTTGCTCCAGCTCCAACCCGATCGTGCCCTGGCCGGCCAGGACTTCCTCCTGGTCATAGGCATGGACCATCAGGGCGCCGGTCTCGGCCGCGCGCGCCTCGGCGGCGACGCGGGCGTGCTCATAGACCTTGCCGCCGACATAGACCCAGGCGCCCGTGTCCATGATGCGCTTCTTCTTGGCCTCCGGCGTCGGGCCGGGGACGTAGATCTCGGCGTTCATCTTGAGCGTCTTCGCCGCATGCGCGACGGCGAGCCCGTGGTTGCCGCCCGAGGCCGCGATTACCCCCGCTTCCGGCACCTCGGCCGAAAGGATGCGGTTGAAGGCGCCCCGCGGCTTGAAGGAGCCCGTGACCTGCAGCTGCTCGAGCTTCAGCGTCACCGGCACGGCAAGCCCCGTATCGGCGGGATCGAGCCGGATGACGGGGGTGCGGCGGATATGGGGTGCGATGCGGTCCGCGGCGGCGCGGATGTCGTCCTGGGTCGGCATGGGGCGGGAAGGTGGCACCGCGGCCGGGTCCCGGCAACGCACAACCGGGGGGCGCTTCCCGCCCCGCCCCGTTTCTGCCATGGTCCGCGGCCTTGGGCAGGGGTGGCTGCGTGGGATGACCCTCCACGGAAGCTCGGCCGCGCGGAATGGAGCGGCGGTGCTGCTGCTGGGGCCTGCGGGCTCCGGCAAGTCCGACCTGTTGCTTCGGCTGATCGGCGCCGGCTGGGACCTTGTGGCCGATGACCGCGTGCAGCTGGATGGCCGCCTCGTCACCGCCCCCGACGCGCTGCGCGGCATGCTGGAAGTCCGCGGCCTCGGCATCTTCCAGGGCCTGAAGGTGGCGCAGGCTGCCCGGCTCGAACTGGTGGCGGAGCTGCTGCCGCGCGAGGGCGTGGCGCGCCTGCCCGCGCCGGCCGCCTGGGAGCCGGCCGGCGTGCCGCGCATCGGGCTGCACGCCTTCGACGCCTCGGCGGTCGACAAGCTGGGCTGGGCGCTCGACGCCGCGCTCGGGCGGCGGGCG
>NZ_JACADQ010000434.1 GCF_016106015.1 Neoroseomonas rubea | reverse complement strand
GGTCGCGATCCAGGCAACCGAGGGCGTGACGGTCGCCACCGGCGCGACGGTCGATGCCTCGGGTGGCGCGGGCGGCGGGCGCGTGCTGGTCGGCACCGCAGGCCGCGGCCGGCAGCAGCCCATGGCCCGGCGCACGACGATCGAGGCGGGTGCAACCATCCGCGCCGACGCCATCACCGCCGGGACCGGCGGCGAGATCGTCGTCAACAGCGCCGAGCGCACCGAGATGCGCGGCACGCTGACCGCGCGCGGCGGCGCGCAATCCGGCGATGGCGGCTTCATCGAGGTCTCGGGCCAGGGCGCCTTCGTGCTGCACGGCATCGTCGACCTGACGGCGCCGAACGGCGCGCTCGGCGACTTCCTGCTCGACCCGCAGAACATCATCATCTCCTCGAGCGGCTCGCCGACGCTGCCCTTCGGGACGGTGACGGAGACGATCACGGGCACGAACGGCCTGGACCCGGCGAGCGTGCCGACGGGCAGCATCAGCGCCGCGGGCAGCGTCGGCGCCACGGGCGGCGGCGCCGATGACTGGGTGCGCATCGGCACCGGCGCCATCGAGGGCTACAACGGCGGCAACATCATCCTCGAGGCCAACCGGCAGATCATCCTCGACAGCGTCGTCAACCGCACCAATGCCGGCAACCTGACGCTGCGCGCCGGCCTCGGCGACGGCGTGACGGACGGCAACATCGTCCAGCGCGCGGGCGCGAACCTGTCGGTCAACGGCACGCTGACGCTCGAGACGAACCGCGGCGGCATCAGCCTTGGCGCCGATGTGCGCGCCACCGGCGTCACGCTCTCCGCGAGCGGCGCCATCACCCAGACCGGGGGCGACATCCAGCATCGCGGCGGCGCGACCACGCAGCTGCCGCTCTCGGCCATCTCCTCCACCGGTTCCGTCACCCTGGCGCAGGCGGGCAACGGCAACATCGCCCTCGGCGCGAGCGGCGCCACGACCGGCAATTTCACCGTCTCGGCGAACACGCTGCGGGTGGGCAGCAGCCTGACCGCGAACGCGACGAGCCTGACCGCCGCCACCGGCACGCTGACGCTCGCGGGCGACATCCGCGCGACCAGCCTCGCGCTGTCCGGCGCCACGGGCGTCACGCAGTCCGCCGGCACCGTCGCCCACCGCGATTCGACGCCGGCCACGCCCATCGAACTGCCGCTGACCGCGACGACGACGACCAGCGGCGCCGTCACCCTCGACCAGACCGGCAATGGCCCGATCGCGCTGGGTGCGAGCACTGCGGTCGGCAACTTCACCCTGACGGCGGAGGCGATCCGCACGACCGGCACGCTGACCGCCACCGTCGCGACGCTGACGGCCGAGAGCGGCGCCATCGCGCTCGGCGCCGATGTGCGCGCGAACACGCTCTCGCTTGCGGCGCAGACCGGCATCTCCCAGTCCGGCGGCACGATCGAGCGGCGGACCGCGCCGGCGACCGCCGTCGACCTCACCGCCAGCGTCGCCGGCACGGGCGACATCGTGCTGGAACAGGCGAATGCCGGGCTGCGCCTGCTGACCGGCGGGACCGCCGACGGCGATCTGCGCATCGCCGCGACCGGCACGACCATCGTCGCGGCGGGCAACACGCTCACCGTCGAAGGGCAGGCGAGCATCTCGCTGACCGGCAATGCCGACCTGACGCTGAACGGCACGCTGCGGGCCGACAGCGTCATCCTGCAGGCCCAGGGCGACATCACCCAGGCCGGCACGGCGGTGCTCGCCCCCGTCTCGGCCGCGCCCGGCGCGGCGCTCGACCTGACGGTGACGGCAAGCGGCAACAACAACAGCGTCAGCCTGCTCGGCGCGAATGGCAGCATCCGCCTCCTCGCGGGCGCGACGGAGGCCGAGGCCTTCACGCTGCGCGGCGAGACGCTCGCGCTCGCCGGCCCGCTGAACACGGCGTCCGGCGGCACGCGCGGCGACGTCACGCTCATCGCCACCGGCACGACGGGATCGATCGCGCTCGGCGGCACCCTCACCGCGGCCGGCGCGACGCTGCGGGCGAACGGCGCGATCACGCAGACGGCGGCGCTCGACCTCGGCGGCACGCTGACGATCCGCGGCCAGGACGGCACGGCGAGCAGCGCCGCCGGCGCCGCCACGCTCGCCCTCGCCAACCAGGTGACGGCGCTCGACGCGCGGACCACCGGGGCGCTCGCCTTCACCTCCGGCGCCACGGCGCTGAGCGTGACGCAGGCGCGCGGCAACGGCGTCGCCATCACGGGCAACGCCGTCACCGTTCCCGCCAGCGGCGCGCCGGGCATCACCGGCACGGGCACGGGCGCGGTCAGCGTCGTGGCGAACAGCCTGACCGTCACCGGCAGCATCGTGCAGGCGAGCGGCGGGACGATCGCGCTGCGGACCGACGCGATCACGGCGCCCGGCACCATCTCCGCCCCCTCCGGCACGGTCGAGATCGGCCCGCGCACGGCCGGGCGCGGCGTGGTGGTGGGCGGCGCGGCCGATCCGCTGCGGCTGCAGGTCACGGCAGCCGACCTCAACGACATCGGCGCCGGCACCGTCCGGCTCGGCCGCACCACGATCGGCGCCAGCACCGTCGCGGGCGGCGCGGCGGAGATCGCGGCCGGCGTCGCGCTGCCCACGGGCACGACCTTCGAGGTCGCCGCCCTCGGCGGCATCACGGTCGGCGCGGCGGTGGAAGCGGGGCGCGTGCGGCTCGGCGCGACCGGCGACATCGCGCTCGGCGCCTTCGACGTAACGTCCGATGGCGCCTCGGGCGGGATCGAGCTGCGCGCCGGCGGCACCATCACCCAGGCCCTGGGCGGGCGCATCGTCGCCAGCGGCGGGACGCGGGAGCTGGTCGCGCAGGCCGGCGCGGGCAGCCTCGAGATCGGA
>NZ_JACADQ010000433.1 GCF_016106015.1 Neoroseomonas rubea | reverse complement strand
GCGCCACCTGACGCGCCACCACGGCATGGCGGCGCTGCCGCTCGGCGCACTGCGCGGCCCGCGGCCGAAGCCGCCCATCCCGCGCGCCCTGACGCCCGAGGCGGCGCGCGCCGTCGCGCGCGAGGCCGGCGAGATCTACGACCCCGCGCGGCACGAGAAGGCGCCGATGCAGGCGGCGCGCGACGTCGCGCTGTTCTCCCTGCTCTACGGCGCGGGGCTGCGCATTTCGGAAGCGCTCTCGCTCGACCTGCGCGACGCGCCGCTGCCGGGGCGGGAGGATGCGCTGCGCGTGCGCGGCAAGGGCGACAAGGAACGCCTCGTGCCGGTGCTGCCCGCGGTGCGCGCGGCGATCGCCGCCTACCTGATGGAACGCGGGCCCGGGGCGCCGGAGGAACCGCTGTTCCTCGGCGCGCGGGGCAAGCGGCTCGATGCGGCGGTGGCGCAGCGCGCGCTGCGCGAATTCCGCCGGCTTGCCGGCCTGCCCGAACACGCCACGCCGCATGCGCTGCGCCATTCCTTCGCGACGCATCTGTTGGGCGCGGGGGCCGACCTGCGAGCCATCCAGGACCTGCTCGGCCATGCGAGCCTGTCCACCACGCAGCGCTATACGGCGGTCGACGCTGCGGGGCTGCTTGCCACCTGGAAGAAGGCGCATCCGCGCGCGGGCTGACGGCGCGCCTTGTCACGGTTTCGTCATGGCGCATGATCCACCGCAAGGCGCGCCACCCGTCGCGCCGCGGAGGATCGGCCCATGTTCGAAGCGGCGGAACTCGACCACAAGGTCGACAAGGCGGCCTACCGGAAGGAGGAAGGCGAGCTGCGCCGCGCGCTGCTGCAGGCGCAGCGCGACCTCGGCACGCAGAAGCGCTTCCCCGTCCTCATCCTGATCGCGGGCGTCGAAGGGGCGGGAAAGGGCGAGACGGTCCACCTGCTCAACGAATGGATGGACCCGCGCTTCATCGAGGTGACTGGCTTCGGCCTGCCGACCGAGGAGGAGCAGGCGCACCCGCCCATGTGGCGCTTCTGGCGGGCGTTGCCGCCCAAGGGGCGGATCGGCGTCTTCTTCGGCGCCTGGCAGACCATGCCGATCCTTGAGCGCGTCCTCGGCGACCTCGGCAAGGGCGGCTTCGCCGCACGGATGGAGGAGATCATGCGCCTCGAGCGCATGCTCGCGCAGGAAGGCGTGCTGCTCATCAAGTACTGGTTCCACCTGTCCAAGGCGCAGCAGAAGAAGCGCATCCGCGCGCTCGAGAAGGACGAGGGCACGTCGTGGAAGGTCACGCGCTACGACCGAAAGCTGTTCGAGCACTACGACGCTTTCATGGAAGTCTGCGAGCCCTTCCTGCGGGAGACCTCGACCGGCGAGGCGCCCTGGACGGTCGTGCCCGCGGCGGATGAACGCTATCGCGCGCTGTTCGTCGGGCGGCACCTGCTGGCCACGCTGCGCGCGCGGCTGGAAGCGCAGCCCGAGGCGAAGCCCGCCGCGCGCGCCACCCCGCCGGCGCCGCCCGATCGCGTCAACGTCCTGCGCGCGCTGACGCTGAAGCAGGAGATGTCGCGCGAGACCTACGACACGGCGCTGGCCGAGGCTCAAGGCCGGCTCGCGCGCGCGACGCGCCACAAGCGCTATGGGCAGACGAGCGTGATCGCGGTGTTCGAGGGCAACGACGCCGCCGGCAAGGGGGGTGCGATCCGCCGGCTCGGCGCGGCACTCGACCCGCGCGCCTATCGCATCGTGCCGGTCGCCGCGCCGACGGAGGAGGAACGCGCCCAACCCTATCTCTGGCGCTTCTGGCGTCACGTGCCGCGGCCTGGGCGCGTGACCGTCTTCGACCGCTCCTGGTACGGGCGCGTGCTGGTCGAGCGGGTGGAAGGCTTCTGCCCCGAGCCCGACTGGCGCCGCGCCTATGCCGAGATCAACGATTTCGAGGAGCAGCTCGTCGCGAACGGCGCGGTGGTCGCGAAGTTCTGGCTCGCGATCAGCAAGGAGGAACAGCATCGCCGCTTCAAGGAGCGCGAGGCGACCGCCTTCAAGCAACACAAGATCACCGCCGAGGACTGGCGCAACCGCGAGAAGTGGGACGACTACGAGGCGGCGGTGTGCGAGATGGTCGAGCGCACCTCGACCGGCCTCGCGC
The DNA here is from genome assembly GCF_016106015.1 of Neoroseomonas rubea. Classification (GTDB taxonomy): domain Bacteria; phylum Pseudomonadota; class Alphaproteobacteria; order Acetobacterales; family Acetobacteraceae; genus Neoroseomonas; species Neoroseomonas rubea. The sequence goes on along the minus strand of NZ_JACADQ010000433.1, from coordinate 753 downwards.
CCTGGACGCTGGTCGAGGCCGACAACAAGCTGCATGCGCGCGTGAAGGTCATCGCGACGCTCGCCGACATGCTCGAGGAGAAGCTGCGGGGCTGACCGCCGGCGCGCTACCGCTGAGGCAGCACGAAGGTGCCCTCGACCTCGAGGATGTCGTCCTGGTTCAGGCGCTGCACCTCGATGATGGTGCGCGGCGGATGGGGGCCGTTGCCCCAGATTTCCTCCTGCACGCGGTTCGCGATCGGGCGGAAGCGGAACATGTCCGTCACGTAGACGACGAGGCGCACCGCATCCTGCGGTCGCGCGCCGGCGGCCGCGGCGATGTGCAGCATGTTGCGATAGGCCTGCCGGATGCGCGCCTCGTCGCCCGCGACAAGCTGGTTCGTCGCGGGGTCGATCCCGCGCATGCCGGCGACATACAGCGTGTTGCCCGCCTGCGCGGCGAGCCCCCAGGGCCCGGTCGGCGTGATCGCACCCGGCGGGCTGAGGATGGTCACGTTCTGGGCAGAGGCGGGCAGCGCGAACAGCGCCAGCGCGAAGATCAATCGCTTCATCTCGGTCTCCTGCGCGCGGCGCGACGGCGCGCGGCGGGGTGGGCGGGGATGCCGCGCGGCATCGCGCCCGGGCGAAGCAAGGCCCACGCCAGCCGCGTCAGGCCCCCGCGCGATCCGGATCGATCGTCGCGCGCCGCGCGGCATTCGCCGCCCCATGCGCCGCGCGGATCGAGATCGGGAGAGCACACGCCTGAACCGGAGTC
>NZ_JACADQ010000432.1 GCF_016106015.1 Neoroseomonas rubea | reverse complement strand
GACTCAGGTGCGACTGGAGCTCAGCCGTGTGCTCTTCCGTCCCCGCTTCGGCCGCTGGCGCTGGCGGCCGAGGCCGGCTGGCGCGCGGTCGACCGCGCCTGCTGGCGCAACTATGCGGAGGTGGTCGCGATCAGCCGGACGGTGCGGGAGCGGATCGAGGCCGGCGGCCTCTGGCCCGCCGGGCGCGCCCGCATCCTCTACCCCGGGATCGACGTGGCGCGGATCGGCCCCGGCCGGCCGGCGGAGGCCTATTTCCTGGTCGCCGGGCGGATCATGTGGACCAAGAACCTGCCCCTCGCGCTGGAGGCCTTCGCCCGCGCGAAGCCCCGCCTGCCGGGATGGCGGCTTGTCCTCGCCGGCATGGTGGACGACAAGAGCCGCGCCCATGCCGAGGCCCTGATGGCCCGCGGCCGGGAGATCGGCGATGTGGAATTCCGCATCGGCGCCACGGATGCGGAGATGCGGGACCTTTACGAAGGCTGCGGTGCGCTGCTGTTCACCGCCTTCAACGAGGATTGGGGCCTGACCCCGATCGAGGCGATGGCGGCCGGCCGGCCGGTCGTGGCGGTGGACCGCGGCGGCCCCCGCGAATCCGTGGTACATGGCGCGACGGGCTTCCTCGTGGCCGACGACCCGGATGCCTTCGCCGCCCGCATGGTGGAACTGGCGCGCGACCCCGCTTTGTGCGAACGGCTTGGGGCCGCGGGCCGGGAACGCGCGCGGCTGTTCACATGGGATGCCTTCGTCGCGGGTCTCGACGCGACGGTCGAGGGAATGGTCGAGAAGGACAGGGAGAGACGCAGGGCATGATCTCGCGCAAGCGCGTGCTGGTGACCGGCGGGGCCGGCTTCATCGGGTCCCATCTTTGCGAACGCCTGCTCGCGCAGGGGCACCAGGTGCTCTGCGTGGACAACTACTTCACCGGCACGCGCGACAACATTGCGCACCTGTTGTCGCACCCGCAGTTCGAGGCGATGCGCCACGACGTGACCTTCCCGCTCTATGTGGAAGTTGACGAGATCTACAACCTCGCCTGCCCGGCATCCCCGGTGCACTACCAGTTCGACCCGGTGCAGACGACCAAGACGTCCATCTCCGGCGCGCTCAACGTGCTCGGCCTCGCCAAGCGGCTGAAGGCCAAGGTGCTGCAGGCCTCCACCAGCGAGGTCTATGGCGACCCGGAGGTGCATCCGCAGACCGAGGACTACCGCGGCTCCGTCAACCCGCTCGGGCCCCGTGCCTGCTACGACGAAGGCAAGCGCTGCGCCGAGACGCTGTTCTTCGACTACCGGCGCCAGCACAACGTCCGCATCAAGGTCGCGCGCATCTTCAACACCTATGGCCCGCGCATGCATCCGAACGACGGGCGCGTGGTGTCGAACTTCATCGTCCAGGCGCTGTCGGGCAAGCCGGTGACGATCTACGGCGAGGGCACGCAGACCCGCGCCTTCTGCTTCGTGGACGACCTGGTCGACGGGCTGATGCGGCTGATGGCCACGGACGACGAGGTGACGGGCCCGGTCAACCTCGGCAACCCGCACGAGATCACCGTGCGGGAACTGGCCGACCGGGTGCTGGCGCTGTGCGGCGATTCGTCGCTGCTGGAAAAGCGCCCCCTGCCGCAGGATGATCCGGTGCGCCGCTGCCCGGACATCAGCCTCGCCAAGCGCCTGCTCGGCTGGGAGCCGAAGGTGCCGCTCGAGGATGGGCTACGCCGCACCGTCGCCTATTTCGACCAGCGGCTACGCCAGGCGGGCTGACCCCGCGCGGCGTCAGCAGGTGGCCGGCAGGCGCCAGCGCTCGAGCACGAGGCCGACTGGCGCCTGATGGTCCGCCGGCGCGCCCCCGGCCGCCGCCAGCGCGCCGCGCGCCAGATGCAGGGTGGAGAAGGCGGGATCGTCCGCCACCACCGGCGGCACCGGCCTTGTGACGAGCCAGGCGCCGGACGCGCCGGCCAGCCGCGCGCAGAGATCACTCGCGGTGACGACGGCCCCGGGGGCCAGCAGTTCGGCCGAGCGGGCCTCGAGCGGGGAGGTCGCGGGCAGCAGCAGCATGGGCGGCGGCGGCTCGCCGCGCATCGCGAAGGCCGCGCGCAGCGAGAGCCATGCGAAGACGCTGTCGGTGACCAGCAGCGCCTCGCCCGGCGCGCGGCGTTCCGCGAGCAGCGCGGCGGCGCCGTTCCAGTCCTCCCGCGTCTGCGGCAGCAGGTGGAAGCGCAGCGCGCCGAAGGCGTGCAGCGCCAGCAGCAGCGCGGCGGCCACTGCGAAGGCGCGGCGCGGCAGGCGCGCCATGCCCGCCGCGATGGCAGCGGCGAGCGGGGCGAGGAGGAACAGCACCGTCCGGTCGATCATCACCGGCCAGCGCTGGCTCAACAGCGGAAACAGCAGCCCGGCGCCGACCAGCAGCGCGACGAGCGCGACCCGTTCCGCCCGCCCCGCGCCGCGCGCGAGGAGAGCCAGGACCAGGCTCCCCGCGGAGAGCGCGAGCGTCAGCGCCGACAGGGGCGATTGGAACGGCGCCACCAATTCCCGCGCATAGAGCAGCGCAGCGTCGCCGAGGCCTGGCGGGGCGATCCAGCGCGTGACGAAGGCGCCTTCCCCCGCATGGCCGATCGCCCAGAGGATGGGTGCGGAGGAAAGCGCCAGCGCCAGCGCATCCGCGGCCGCGAGCCGCGCCAGCCCGCGCGCGAGGCCGGCACCGCCCAGCACGAGCGCCACGAGGACAAAGAGGTTGAGCGCCAGGTTCGCGATCGCCGCCGTATGGTGCAGCCAGAGCATCCCGCCCTGCGCGAGCGCGAGCGCCGCCCCCGCCGCGATGCCGCCCCGCCCCGCCCGCGCGGCGAGCACGAGCCGCAGCGCCGCCTGCAGCGCGCAGCAGAACAGCAGGAACAGC
>NZ_JACADQ010000431.1 GCF_016106015.1 Neoroseomonas rubea | reverse complement strand
GGGCGGCGGTCGCGCATGCGCTGCTCACGCTCGGCGCGGCGCGGCTGATGCTGCACGATGTCGAGCCCGGCCGCGCCGCCGACCTTGCCGCCGCCCTCGAGGCCCGCTTCGGTGCCGGCCGGGCGGACGCCGTCGCCGACCTGCCGGCCTGCATGGCGGCGGCGGATGGCCTCGTGAACTGCACGCCCGTCGGCATGGCGAAGCTGCCGGGCCTGCCGCTCGACGCCGCGCTGCTTCGGGCCGGCCTGTGGGTTGCGGACATCATCTATTTCCCGCGGGAGACGGCGCTGCTGCGCGCGGCCCGCGCGCTCGGCTGCCGCACCATGGGCGGCGGCGGCATGGCCGTGTTCCAGGCGGTCGAGGCCTTCCGCCTCTTCACCGGCATCGCGCCGGACGCGGCGCGCATGGCGCAGCACTTCGCCGCGATGGTGGACGGCGAGGCGCCTACCCCGCCGGGATGAGCTTCACCTTCCGCCCATCCACGCCGAGCGCGAGCCGGCCGCTCTTCAGCGCCAGCGCGGCTTCCCCGAACACCTCCCGCCGCCAGCCATGCATCGCGGGCACCTCGGCGCCGTCGCCGCCGGCCAGCCGGTCGAGATCGTCGCTCGAGGCCAGCAGGCGCGGGGCGACCTGGTGCTCCTCGCTCTTTGCCGCCAGCAGCACCTTCAGCAGTGCGACCAGGGCGGGGGAGGAAGGCGGGCCGGCCCGGTCCTTGGGCGCCTCCGGCAGCGCCTCGTCCGGCAATTCGCGCCCGGCCTTCACCGCCGCGATCAGCCCCGCGCCCGAGCGCCCCTTGGCGAAGCCTTCCGAGATCCCGCGCGCGCGCGCGAGGTCGGCCGCGGTGTCGGGCATCGTCGCCGCGATCTCGAGCAGCGTCTCGTCCTTCACCAGCCGCTGGCGAGGGATGTTGATGCGCTGCGCTTCGCGTTCCCGCCAGGCGGCGACGGCCTGCAGCACGCCGAGGAAGCGGCGGTTGCCGGTGCGCGGACGCAGCCTCTCCCACGCCGCCTCGGGCTCGGTGCGATAGGTCGCGGGGTCGGCGAGTGCCGCCATCTCCTCCGCCACCCAGGCGAGGCGCCCTTCGCGCCGCAGCTTCGCGTCCAGCACCGAGTAGATCTTGCGCAGATGCGTCACGTCGGCCGCCGCATAGGCCTGCTGCGCGGGGGAGAGCGGGCGGGCCGACCAGTCGCTGAAGCGGTGCGCCTTGTCGATCGCCGCCCCCGCGAGCGACCGGCACAGCCCGTCATAGGACACCTGGTCGCCATAGCCCGCGACCATGGCCGCGACCTGCGTGTCGAAGAGCGGCGTCGGCACGGCGTCGAACTTCAGCAGGAAGATCTCCACATCCTGCCGCGCGGCGTGGAACACCTTCATCACGTCGGGGTTCGCGAGCAATTCGCCGAGCGGGGCGAGGTCGATGCCCGGCGCCAGCGCATCGACCAGCGCCACTTCCTCCTGCCCCGCGAGCTGCACCAGGCACAGTTCCGGCCAGTAGGTGCGCTCGCGCATGAACTCGGTGTCGACCGTGACGAAGCGCTCAGTCGCCAGCCGCGCGCAGAGCGCGGCCAGGGCCTCGGTCTCGGTGATCAGGGCGGGCGCGGGGTCGGCCGCGGCGGCGGCGGCGGGGCGGCGAGTCATTCCCTTTGTTTCTAGTCCCCGGCCCGGCGGAGGGAAAGGTTGCGCCGCGGGCCGGTTGGCCGGGCGGGCGGCCCCGGGCATGCTGGGACCGCCCGCGGGAGGGGGCAGCCATGCAACTTCGCGCGCTCGGCCGGTCGGGGATTTCGGTCCCGCCCATCGTCTTCGGCGGCAATGTCTTCGGCTGGACCGCGGACCGGGCGATGTCCTTCCGCCTGCTTGATGCCTGCCTGGACCACGGGATGGTCGCGATCGATACGGCCGATGTCTATTCCACCTGGGTCGCGGGCCATGCGGGCGGCGAATCGGAAAGCCTGATCGGCGCCTGGCTGAAATCCCGCCCCGGCCTGCGGGACAAGGTCCTGATCCTGACGAAGTGCGGGATGGAGATCCCCGGCCAGGGCAAGGGGCTGTCGCCGGACTGGATCGCGCGCGCCTGCGATGCCTCCCTCGCCCGGCTCGGCATCGAGACGATCGACCTGTGCCAGGCGCACAAGGATGACGAGACGGTGCCGCTGGCCGACACGCTCGGCGCCTTCGCCCGGCTGATCGAGGTGGGCAAGGTCCGCGCCATCGGCTCCTCCAACTACAGCGCCGCGCGGCTGAAGGCGGCGCTCGATCTCAGCACGGCCGAGGGCCTGCCGCGCTTCGAGAGCCACCAGCCGGTCTACAACCTGATGGATCGCGGCATCGAGGCCGACCTGCTGCCGCTGTGCCTGGCCGAGCAGGTGGGGGTCATCACCTATTCCGCGCTCGCCTCGGGGTTCCTGACGGGCAAGTACCGGGGGGAGGGGGATCTCGGGAAATCCGTCCGCGGCGCGCGGAGCGTGGCCAAGCACATGGGGCCGAAGGGGGATGCGGTGCTGGCCGCGCTCGACGCGGTGGCGAAGGCGCGGGGGGTGAGCCCGGCGGCCGTCGCCCTGGCATGGCAGATCGCCCGGCCAGGCATCACGGCCCCGATCGCGAGTGCCACCGGCCCGGCGCAGCTGGCGGAACTGGCGAAGGCGGCGACGCTGGCGCTGACGGCGGGGGAAATGGCGGGGCTGGATGCGGCGAGCGCCTAGAGCAAGACCCGATCGGCCGGACACGGGTGGCCGGAGGTCGTGCTCGAAATGCCATGGATTCTACGGCACGACATCCGATCCCCCTGATCCAGTGTGATCGGAACGTGCTGGAGCGCCCGCGGCCCGGGCCGGGTTCCGGCGCGCGGCGCGGCCGGGCGCTCGGCCGGGGCCGCGTCACCTCCGCCGCTATCCCCGGGATC
>NZ_JACADQ010000430.1 GCF_016106015.1 Neoroseomonas rubea | reverse complement strand
GAGCGCCGTGCCCGCGGCCATCACCGCGCGCGGCGCGCCCAGCGCATCGGCCAGCCGCCCACCCAGCGGGCCGGACAGCAGCCGCAGCGCGGCACCGGCCGCCAGCACCGTTCCGACCTCGGCGGGCGAAAGCCCCGCGGCTTCCATCAACGGGGGGATGAAGGGCAACAGCACGCCCACCGCCGCGAACTGGCAGGCAAATAGGATGGCGAAGCGGGGTGCGGTCGATGTCACGGGGATGCGGTTGCACCCTGCCGCGCGCCCCCGGCATGGACAAGAGCCGCGCCGCGTGCCACGGAAGCCTGCCCTTCATCACGGAACGTCCTGCGCGCATGTTCGAACCCAGGGTCCGCGCCGTCCTCGGCCCCACAAACACCGGCAAGACGCATCTCGCGATCGAGCGTCTGCTCGCCCATGCGTCCGGGATCATCGGCTTCCCGCTGCGCCTGCTGGCGCGCGAGAACTACGACCGCATGGTCGCGCAGAAGGGCGAGCGCCACGTCGCCCTGATCACGGGGGAGGAGAAGATCGTCCCGCCCGAGGCGAAATGGTTCGCCTGTACGGTGGAGGCGATGCCGCTCGACCGGCCGGTCGAGTTCCTCGCGATCGACGAGATCCAGCTCTGCGCCGACCCGGACCGCGGCCATGTCTTCACCGACCGGCTGCTGCACGCGCGCGGCATGGTCGAGACGATGTTCCTCGGCGCCGAGACGATCGCGCCGCTGCTGCGCCGCCTGGTGCCGCGCGCCGAGATCGAGACACGCCCGCGTCTCTCGCAGTTGACCTATGCGGGCCCGGCCAAGCTCACCCGCCTGCCCGCACGTTCCGCCATCGTCGCCTTCAGCGCGGCCGAGGTCTACGCGATCGCCGAAGCCGTGCGCCGGCGGCGCGGCGGCTGCGCGGTGGTGATGGGGCGCCTCAGCCCCCGCACGCGCAACGCGCAGGTCGCGCTGTACCAGAACCGGGAGGTCGATTTCCTGGTCGCGACGGATGCGATCGGCATGGGCCTCAACATGGACGTCGACCATGTCGCCTTCGCCGCGCTGTCGAAGTTCGACGGGCAGAACGCGCGACCGCTGACGGCGCAGGAAGTCGCGCAGATCGCCGGCCGCGCTGGCCGCGGCATGAAGGACGGATCCTTCGGCACCACCGCCGAATGCCCCGGCATGGCCGAGGAGATCGTGGAGGCGGTGGAGACCCACGCCTTCGAGCCGATCCAGGCGCTCGCCTGGCGGAACTCGGACCTCGACTTCACCAGCATCGACGCGCTGCTCGGCAGCCTCGCCGCTTCGCCCCCGCAGCCCGGTCTGACGAAAGGGCACGACGCGGTCGACCACATCACGCTCGAGGCGATGTCGCGCGACGTGGAGGTGCGGGGCCTGGCCGACACCATGTCGCGCGTGCGGCTGCTGTGGGAATCCTGCCAGGTGCCCGATTTCCGCAAGCTGGCCGATGACAGCCACACGAAGCTCTGCGCCAAGCTCTTCACCCATCTCGCGCGCGAGGGGCGGGTGCCGCGGGACTGGGTCTCCGGCGCCATCACGGCGCTGGAACGCACCGATGGCGACCTGGACACGCTGATGGCGCGGATCACCGCGATCCGCGTCTGGGCCTACATCGCTGCGCGCCCGGACTGGCTCGACGACGCCGCGACGCTGCAGGCCGATGCCCGGCGCGTCGAGGACCTGGTCAGCGACGCCCTGCACGAGACGCTGACCACGCGCTTCGTGGACCGCCGCGCCGCCCATCTCATCCGCAAGCTGGACGAGAACAACGAGGAGGAACTCCTCTCCGCCGTCACCCGCCGCGGCGAGGTGGTGGTAGAAGGCCATCCTGTCGGCCACGTGAAGGGCTTCGCCTTCGAGCCCGACTCGGGCGCGGTGGAGGAGGAGGAGCGCCGCGTCGTGCTGCGAGCCGCCCGCCGCGCGCTGTCGGCCGAGATTCCTCGCCGTGTCGCCATGCTGGAAACCGCGAAGGACGACGCCTTCGCGATCACGCCCGCGCACAAGGTCACCTGGGCCTATTCGCACGCGCCGAACATGCCGGTGGGCCTGGGCGACATCGCCGAGGTGGCGAAGCTCAAGCCCGGTCCCGAGCCCTCCAAGCCGCAGATCGAGGTGCTGCCGAGCGAGTTCCTCGACGGCGCGCAGCGGGAACGGATCCGCGAACGCCTCGCCACCTGGCTGGAGGCGCTGATCAAGCGCGAGCTCGGCGCGGTCTTCGCGGCCGAGGGCAAGGCGGCCGAGGACAACACTCTGCGCGGCCCGGCCTTCCGGCTGCGGGAGGAACTCGGCCTCGCCATGGGCCGGACCGACCCCGAGATCCGCCCCGACCTGCGGCAGAAGCTCAAGGGCATCGGCATCCGCGCCGGGCGCTACGCGCTGTATGTGCCCGAGGCGCTCAAGCCGCGCGCCATGGCGCTGCGCGCGCAGCTGTGGTCGCTGCTGCGCGGGATCGAGACGCCCAAGCTGCCGGCGGGTGGGCTGATCGCCCTTGGCCCCCCGGCCGACTGGCCGCGCGGCTTCGCCGAGACGATGGGCTGGCTGCCTGCGGGGCCGGTGGTGCTGCGGCTCGATGTCGCGGAGCGCATCGCGGGCGAGCTCGGCCACCTGACGCGCCGGGCGCCGGCGCTGCTGCCGGGCGACCTCGCGAGCCGGCTCGGAATCAAGGGCGACATGCTGGCGACGGTGCTGGAGGCTATGGGCTTCCGCCTGGTGCCGGCCGAGGTGCTGGAGGAAGGCGCCTTCGGCCCGCCCGCTCCGGCGCGGATTGCCCATGCGAGGCCCGAGCATCATCGCGGCCCGCGGCGCGAAGGGCGTCAGGACCAGCCGCGCGGGCCGCGGCGGGACGAACGGCGGGAGGACCGGCGCGGACCGCGCCCGGATCGCCCGGCTGCCGCTGCCCCGCCCGCCGAGGGGCAAGC
>NZ_JACADQ010000043.1 GCF_016106015.1 Neoroseomonas rubea | reverse complement strand
CGGCGCGGCGGGAATGCCGGGATCGGGTTCGGCCTGGGCGCTCGCCGCCTGCGCGGTCGCCGCGGTGCATGTGGGCGCCGCGGCGCGTGGGATGCGCGATGGGTCGCAGGCGCGGGCCGGGATGCATGCCGCGGGGGCGACGGCGGCGCTGGCGCTCGGCGTGGCGATGGTGCTGCGGGAGCAGTGGCTGACCCTGGCCGTCGCACTGTTCCTGCCGCCGCTCGCGATGATCGCGCGGCGCACGGCGCTCGACCCGCTGCGGCGCGTGGCGGTGGCGGTGGCGGGCTTCGTGCTGGTGCGGCTCGCGCTGAACGGCTTCGTGCTGGGGTATGACTGGGGCGGCTGGCCGGTGCTGAACGGGCTGCTGCTGGCCTATGGCGTGCCGGCGCTGTGCTTCGCATGGGCCGCGCGGGAGTTCCTGCGCATGCGGGACGGCATCGTGGTGCGGGTGCTGGAATGCGGCGCCGCGCTCTTCGCCGTGCTGCTCGTGCTGCTGGAAATCCGCCACGCGGTGCAGGGTGCCGCGATGGCCGCGGGTCGCTGGGACTTCGCCGAGGCCGCCTGGCAATGCACCGCGCTCTTCGCCGCCGCCTGGGCGCTGCTGGTCGCGCATCGGCGCGGCGGGCGCGCGGCGATGCTCTGGAGCGCGCGGGCCGCGGGGATGGCGGGCCTTGCCGTCGGGCTGATCCTGCTGCTGCAGAATCCCTGGACGGCGGGGGAGGACATTCCCGGCCTGCCGCTGCTGACCGCACTCGTGCCGGCCTATGCGCTTCCGGCGCTGATGGTCGCGCTGGCCGTCGCGCGCGCGCCGGAAGCGCGCACGCCGCCGGGGATGGCCGCGCTGCTGTCGGGCTATGCGCTGGTGTCGGCCTTCGCCTGGGCGACGCTCGAGGTGCGCCGCGCCTTCCATCCCGAGAAGATCGCCTGGGCCCCGATCGGGGAGGCGGAGATGTACGCCTATTCCGGCGCCTGGCTGCTGCTCGGCGCGCTGCTGCTCGCCATCGGCATCCGGGCGGGGCGGAAGGAGGTTCGCCTTGCCGCGCTGGCCGTGGTCGGGCTGACCACGCTCAAGGTCTTCATCGTGGACATGGACGCGCTGGTCGGGCTGTGGCGCGTGCTGTCCTTCCTCGGGCTCGGCCTGGCGCTGATCGCGCTGGGGGCGATCTATCGCCGCTTCGTCGTCACGCCGGCAGCGGCGGCAGCGCCACCGGGCTGACATCCCAGGCCGCGCCGCTCGTGGGCGGCGTGCAGAGGATGGGCAGCGCGTTCGGCGTGCGCACGTTCGGTTCGTGGCCGAGCGCCAGGCGCAGCGCGCGGAACAGCGCGCCATGCGCGACCACCAGCACGGGGCCGGGCATGGCGGTGGCGCGGTTCACGGCGGCGACGCCGCGCGCGACAAGGTCGGCGAAGGCCTCCCCGCCCGCGGGCGTGTAGGTGCCGGCGATCCAGTCATCGTACCAGTCGCCCATGGGCAGGCCTTCCTGCTCGCCGAAGGCGACTTCCTGGAGGTCCTCGTCGAGCGAGACGGGCAAGGCGAGGGCGGCGGCGACCGTCTCCGCCGTGCGGAAGGCGCGGTCGAGCGGGGAGGCGACGATGGTCGCGATGCCGCGGCCCTTCATCGCTTCCCCCGCGCGCGCGGCCTGCATCACGCCGATGGCGTTGAGCGGGATGTCGGTGCGGCCCTGGCTAAGGCCCTGCGCGTTCCAGTCCGTCTCCCCATGGCGGAGGAACCAGAAGGGGATGCGGTTGAGCGTCGGTGTCACGGCGTTTCTCCGGCGAGCGCGATGGCGGCGAAGGCGACCTTCGCCTCGGTCGGCACGCCGAAGCGCGCGGTGTGGCGCGCCGGCAGGCCGTTCGGAAAATGCTTCACGTATTCGGCGTTGCACTCGGCGTAGTCCGCCGGGTCGGTGATGAGCATCGTCAGCTGCACCGCGCGGTCGAGCGAGGAGCCGGCGTCGCGCAGGATGCTGTCCACCATCGCCAGCGCCTGGCGCGTCTGCTCGGCCGCCGTCGCACCCCGATGGATGCCGCGCGCCGGGTCGTGCGGCGCCGAGTGGCCCGAGACGAAGACCAGGCCCCCCGCCCGGGTGGCGCGGCTGAAGGGCCGGGCCTCGCCGGGCGCGGGGTGGCCGATGATGTCGAAGGGCGCCGGCATCAGGCCGGAAGCCCCTCCTGCTGCAGCGCGCGCTGCACGGCCGGCCGCGCGAGCATCGCCTTGAGATGTGCGTCGAGGCGCGGCGGCAGCGTCATGCCCGACCGCCGCGTCGCCCAGTACTCGACGAAGAACAGCGCGGCGTCGGCGACCGAATAGCCCGAGGGCAGCACCCAGGTGTCGCCGGCCCAGGTCTTCTCCAGCACGTCGAAGTATTTCGCCGCGAGCGCCTTGCCCTGTTCGACCACCTTCGGGAAGTCCTCCTCCCGCGGGGTGAAGTTGGCGGTGCGGAACTGGCGGGTGAAGCCCTGCGGGTGGATGGTGCCGCAGACATAGTCGAGCATCTCGGCGCAGCGCGTCTCGCCTTCCAGGTCGGTCGGCGCGAGCTTCGCATCCGGGTTGGCCTTGGCGAGCCACATGGCGATGACCGGGAATTCCGTCAGCAGCGAGCCGTCGTCGCGCAGCAGCGCCGGCACCTTGGACTTCGGGTTGATCGCCACGTAGTCCGGCTTGTGCTGCGCGCCGTCCTTCAGCGCGACGAGCCCGAGCTCATAGGGCTTGCCGAGCTCCTCGAGGATGACGTGGATGCCGACGGAGCAGGCGCCCGGAGAGTAGAACAGCTTCATCACGCGAGGCCCTCCGCCTTGAGCGTCCGCTGCACGGCCGGGCGCGCGTTCATGCGCGCGAAATGCGCCGCGACATTGCCGGGCAGGTCCTTCTGCAGCCGCGCATTCCACCAGAAGGAGACGTAGAAGAGCGCGCTGTCGGCGAAGGAATAGGTGCCGGCGAGCCATTCGCGACCGGCCAGTGCCTTGTCCATCAGGCCGAGGCCCTTCGCGAAGATTTCCTCCCCGCGCGCCTTCACCGCCGCGTGGTCGGCTTCGGACGGCGCGAAGTTGGCCGGGCGGAACATGCGGGAGAAGCCCTGCATGTGCATGGTCGCGACGCAGTAGTCGGTCGCTTCCAGCGCGCGGGCCTGCGCGTCCATCCCCGAGGGCATCAGCCCCGCGGTGGGGAAGCGGCTGGCGAGCCAGAAGGCGATGGCGGGGTATTCCGTCAGCACCGTGCCGTCGTCCCGTTCCAGCGTCGGCACCTTGGACTTCGGGTTCAGCCCGGCGAAGTCCGGCTTGAACTGCGCGCCCTCGCGGAGGTTGACGAGCACGGCCTCGTAAGGAGCGCCGATTTCCTCGAGCAGCACATGGATGCCGACCGAGCAGGCGCCCGGCGAATAGAAGAGCTTCATCTGGAGCGTCATCCTTCCGGAATGCCGCGCGCGGGCGGCGTCGGCGGACAATCCTGCGCCGGCGGGGGCTTGGCAAGCGGACTCAGACGTGGCGGGCGAGCCAGATGGTGTGGCCGCCCGAGGCCGGGTCCTCCGCCCGGTGGTCGAGCACCGCGAAGCCGTGGGCGGCGAGCAGGGCGCGGTATTCCGCCGCGTCGAGGCTCGCATGGAACAGCGGGTCCCCGCCGTATGCGCCCATCGCGACGCCGTGGCGCGGCCCTGTGGTGAAGAGCAACGGCGCGCCCGGCGCGGCATGGGCGGCGAAGCGCGGGAACATGCCGCGCTGCGCGTCGTGGTCGAGGTGGAAGAAACTGTCCCAGGCGATCAGCCCGTCGAAGCGGCGGCCGAGATCCATGGCGCGCATATCGGCCTCGATCCATTCGGCGTCCGGCAGCCGTGCGCGGGCGAGGGCGAGCAGCGTCGGGGAGGCGTCGAGGCCCGTGACGCGATGCCCCGCGGCGGCGAGGGCAGTCGCGATCGGCGCGCCCGATCCGCAGCCGATGTCGAGCACCTCGCCGGCGGGCGGCAGCAGGGCGAGGAAGCGCGCGATCCATGCGGCTTCCGTGCCTGGCGCTTCCCCCCGGTCCCGCGCCCAGGCGGGGCCGTGGCGGGTGTAGAGGCGGATGATGTCCGCGGCGGCGTCCATGGCTGTATCCTGGCATGGGCGTTCCACGCGGGCACACACCAAGCGGATCGGGGCCCCGCCTCGATCCGGGAGCGCGACTGCGGGACCGCGCCCAGACCATCAGCCGCTGCCAGCGCACCAGCGCACGGCGCGAAGGCAAGCCGCGCGGATGCGCGGCGCCCGCCGTCCGAGGGTCAATTAAAGAGCGAGCTGACCGAGCTTTCCTCGCTGATCCGCTTCATCGCCTCGGCCAGCAGCGGCGCGATGGTCAGCTGGCGGATGTTGCGCGAAACCCGCACCGCCTCCGTCGCCTGGATGCTGTCCGTCACCGTCATCATCTCGATCGGCGCGGCGCCGATGCGCGCCACCGCCCCGCCCGAGAAGACGCCGTGGGTGACATAGACGCCGGCCGACTTGGCGCCGTTCTTCAGCAGCGCCTCGGCCGCGTTGCACAGCGTGCCGCCGGAATCGACGATGTCGTCCACCAGCAGGCAGTGCCGGCCTTCGACCTCGCCGATCACGTTCATCACCTCGGACACGCCCGCGCGCGGGCGCCGCTTGTCGATGATGGCGAGATCCACGCCGAGCCGTGCCGCGATCGCGCGCGCGCGCACCACGCCGCCAACGTCGGGGGAGACGATCATCAGCTCCCGCCCCTCGTAGCGTTCCTGGATGTCGCGCGAGAACAGCGGCGCGGCAAACAGGTTGTCGACGGGGATGTCGAAGAAGCCCTGGATCTGCGCCGCGTGCAGGTCCATCGTCAGCACGCGGTTCGCCCCCGCGGCGGTGATCAGGTTCGCCACCAGCTTCGCGCTGATCGGCGTGCGCGGGCCCGACTTCCGGTCCTGCCTGGCATAGCCGAAATACGGGATCACCGCCGTGACGCGCCGCGCCGATCCGCGCTTCAGCGCATCGAGCGTGATCAGCAGCTCCATCAGGTTGTCGTTGGCGGGGTAGGAGGTGGACTGCACCACGAAGACGTCCTCGCCGCGGACATTCTCGTGGATCTCCACGAAGACCTCGAGGTCGGCGAAGCGGCGGACGGAGGCGTTGGTCAGCGGGATCCCGCAGGCGGCGGCGACCGCCTCGGCCAGCGGGCGGTTGCTGTTGCAGGCGACGATCTTCATGGCCGGGGGGGCTCCGGGCGCCGCGAGGCGACGGTGGCAGGGGGGCGGAAAGGCGCGCGGTTGGTAGCAATGTGACGGGCCGGTGTAAATCAGCCCGCCTTAACCTCGCCGCAGGATCGGCGGAGCATGCTGCGCGTGGAGGATCCACCATGCGCGCCATCGCCCTCGCCCTGATGCTCGTTGCCCTCGCGCTGCCCGCCGCGGCGCAGACGGGCAAGACCTACGATGCCTCGGGCCGCCAGGTGGGCCGCACGGAAGGCACGGACTCCATGCGCTACTACGATTCCTCGGGCCGCCAGGTCGGACGGTCGGAGACGCAGGGCGGCACCACGCGACATTATGATTCCTCGGGCCGGTCGCAGGGCCGCAGCGAGCAATCGGGCGGCACGACGCGCCACTACGATTCCTCGGGCCGTTCGACCGGGCGGACCGAGTGGTCGGGCAACACCGCGCGGATGTACGATTCCTCCGGCCGCAACACCGGGCGCATCGAGCGCAGCGGCGACGAGTGGCGCCGCTACGATTCCTCGGGCCGCATGGTCGGCCGCGGCTCGGGTCCTGTCCCAAGCCGTTGAGAGACCCCTTGAGAACACCGGCGGCTCGGCTGCGCCGGTCGTTTCAGCCCCTGATTCGGTGCCGGACTTGCCGATGCCACCAGCATCGGCGGCGTCCGGCGCCTTTCAGGGACGAAAGATACCTCGCGCACCCTTCGCCGCCAGCTATCTCAAACGGTCGCTGAGCGGGCGTCAGCCGCCCGCCTTGGCCATCAGCCCCTTCACTTCCTCCATCGCCTCGGTGAAGCGCTTGTTCAGCACGCCGAGGGCCTCGCTGTTCGACTTCTGGATCAGCTCGGCGATCTCCTGGAGGTTGGCGACCGCCTTCTCGTAGGTCACCTTGGCCATCTCGGCCTGCTTGGCGGCCTTGTCCTGCGGTGCCTCGGCGCCGGCGAAGGCGCGCATCGCCTCGGTCATCTCGGTGACCGACTGCTGCAGGATTTCCATGTGCCGGCGGGCCACCGCCTGCGCGCCTTCCAGCGCCACGCGGTTTGCGGCGGACAGCGCCTCGAGGTTGCGCCGCTGGGCCGCGGCCAGCGCCTCCATGTCCGGCATGGCCGGCATGCGGAACTCCGCGAGCATCTTCATCATGTCCATGTCGGGCTTCATGCCGGAACGCTGCACCATAGCCTGCACCCCTTATGTTTGGCGGTGCAGCATAGGCCGGAACCCCGCCTGCTGCACGCGATGCCTGCGTGACGCCGTCTTCCTTCCTGGCCGGGAAGGTTCCGCCTCAGGCGTCCTCGTCCGGGGCGCCGGCCTCGGCGGAGGCGGAGACGTCCTCGGCCGGCATCAGCCGCAGTGTCCGCGCCACCTGCTCCGCCCGGTCCAGCGCCCGGTCGAGCGCGGCCATGGTGGTGCCGAGATCCTCCGACTCGTCCTCCGCCCAGGCGCGGACGGCCATCAGCCAGACGCCGACCAGCCCGGCGGCGAGCGCCCGGCGCCGGCAGCCATCGCCGCCGATCTCCGCCGCATCCAGCATCCAGCGCATCGACAGCGACAATTGCGGGCCGAGCAGCGCGGCGAGGCTGGGGTCCCGGCGCATGTCCTTGAGGAACCGCAGGATACCCGCCCGGTGCGGCTGCATCGCGTCGAAGCGGCGCATCAGCACGTCGAACAGCCGGTCCCGCGCCGCACCGCCCTGGCCGGGGATGGTGCCGTCCAGCACCTGCCGGTCCACCAACTTGCCGTGCAGGATCAGCGCATCGAGCCGGCTGGGGAAGCGGTCCCGCAGCTCGGACAGGCTTGCGCCGGATTCGGCGGCAAGCCGCCCCATCGTCAGGCCGGGCCAGCCGTGATCGGTGATCACGCGCCAGAGGGCAGCCACCAGGTCCGTATCGTTCGTCGCGCTCATGGGACGACAATATGGGAGGAGGGGGTCAGCCCGCCAGTTCGCGCGCGCGATCGGTCGCGGCCGCGATGGCCTTCGACATCAGCGCCGGCCAGGCGTCGGGCGCCATCAGGACGTTCAGCGCCCGTTCCGTCGTGCCCTTGGGGCTGGTGACGGCCTTTCGGAGGTCGGCTGCATCCTGCGGGCTGGCGGCGAGCAGCGCGCCCGACCCGGCGACCGTGGCACGCGCCATGCGCCGGGCGAGGTCCGCCGGCAGCCCCTGCTCGATCGCGGCCTTCTCCAGCACCTCGGCCAGCAGGAAGACATAGGCCGGGCCGCCGCCGGACACGGCGGTGACGGGGTTGATGTGGTCTTCCTCATCGACCCAGGCGACCTCCCCCACCGCCTGCAGCAGCGCATCGGCCAGGGCCGCCTGGGCCGCCGTGACGCCGGGCGCGGCGAAGGCGGCGGTGAAGCCCTGGCGCACCGCGGCGGGCGTGTTGGGCATGGCGCGGACCACCGCGGCCTGCTCGCCCAGCGCCGCGCGCATGGATGCCACGGACCGCCCGGCCATGATCGAGACGAACAGCGCGCCCTGCGTCGCGAAGCGCGCGAAGGCCGGCAGGCTCGCCGGCGCCTCCTGGGGCTTGATGGCGAGGATCACCGCAGCGGGGCGGAAATCCGCCGGGATGGCGGCCGCATCGGCGACGATGGTGGCGCGCCCGGCGAAGGCCGCCGCCGCCGGGGCGTGCGGTTCCACCACCACGGCGCGGGACAGGCCGCGTTCCAGCCAGCCGGACAGCATGGCGCCGCCCATCTTGCCGCAGCCGATAAGGAGGAGGTCGGGGAGGGTCTCGGTCATGGGCGGAGGGTGGCGGGGCGCGCCCCGGGGGGCAAGGGGATCAGCCCTTCCGCGCGGGCGGCGGCAGGCCGCGCCCCTTCACCACCGCGCCCTCGCCGAATTTCGCCCGCAGCTTCTCCACCGCCTCCCACCGCGCCGCGCGGCGCGGCGCCTCGGGGTCGGCGAGGTCGCCGCGATCCGCCGCATCGCCCGGCGCCAGCGGCTGGGCGCCGATGCCGATGAGCCGGAAGGCCGTGCCGTCTGCCTCCTTTGCCAGCAGCGGGCGCGTGGCGGCGAAGAGCACATCGGGCAGGCGCGTCGGTTCGGGCAGGCGCGTCGCGCGGGTGCGGGTGGCGAAGGACGCGGTCTTGAGCTTCAGCGTCACGCCGGCCGCGGCGAAGCCTTTTTCCTTCAGCCGCCGCGCGACCTTCTCGCACAGTCGCCAGAGCGGCGCCTCCAGCGCGGATTGCGCGGAAAGGTCGCTCTCGAAGGTCGTCTCGGCGCTGATGCTCTTCGTCTCGCGCTCGGGGCTGACGCGGCGGGCATCCTCCCCGCGCGCGCGGGCGGCGAGGCCCGGGCCTTCCTCCCCGAAGCGCGACGCAGCGTCCTTCGGCGAGAGCGCGGCGAGCTGGCCGAGCGTGGTGAAGCCCGCCGCCGCCAGGCGCTTCGCAAGCGCCGGCCCCACGCCCGGCAGCAGCGAGACCGGCTGCGGCGCGAGCCAGGCGGCGGCCTCATGCGCGCCGATCACCGCGAAGCCGCGCGGCTTGTCGCGTTCGGCGGCGAGCTTCGCCATCAGCCGGTTCGCCGCCAGCCCGATGGAGACGGTGACGCCGACCTCGCGCTCCACGGCGAGCGCGAAGCGCGCCAGCACCACGGCCGGTGGCGCGCCGTGCAGCGCCTCGGTGCCCGACAGGTCGAGCACCGCCTCGTCGATGGACAGCGGCTGCACGAGCGGCGTCAGCGCTTCCATCATCGCGCGGATGCGCCGGCCTTCATGGACGTATTTCGCCATGTCAGGGCGGATCACCACGGCATCGGGGCAGGCGGAGAGCGCCTTGAACATCGGCATCGCACTTCGCACGCCGCGCGTGCGCGCGACGTAGCAGCAGGCCGCGACGACGCCGCGCCGCCCGCCGCCGACGATGACGGGCCGCGCCATCAATTCCGGCCGGTCGCGCTTTTCCACCGAGGCGTAGAAGGCATCGCAATCGACATGCGCGACGGTCAGGGCAAACAGGTCGTGATGTGCCACGACGCGGCGCGACCCGCAGGCGGGGCAGCGGACGAAGGCGTGGTCCGCGCGATGGAGGCAGTCGCGGCAGAGGGCGGGCATGGCGCGCTGGCGTCCTCCGTTCAGCCGGAGTCGCCCGGGCGGATCAGGATACAGGGTCGGGGCGGCGTGGCCCCGCGCCAATGCGAAGACACCGGCGCGACGGTCCGGCGCGACCGGCCATGGGCAGGGGCTGGCGCACCACCGTGGCCGATCAGGGCGCGTCGCAACGGCAGGGCCCGCGCGCCGGACATCAGCGTCGCAGCAGCGGCACGACCACCAGCGCCGCCAGCAAGGCAAGGCCGATCAGCCCCGCCGGCGTCGCGAAGGCCGCGATCCATTCCCCGAGGCGGCCGAGGCCCAGGGCCATCGCCACCTCCGCCGTCAGCACGGGCGCCAGCGCGAACAGCCCCATGGCCAGACGCGGCCGCGCCCCCGGCGCCACGCCCTGCGCGCGGGCGATGCGGGGCGCGATCAGCAGCATGGCGGCGAGCATGGGCACCGCCTCGGCGGCCACCGCCAGCGCGGCGCCCAGCGCGGGTTCCAGCACCAGCACGCGCAGCGGCCCGAGCAGGAAGCCGACCGCGAACATCGCCGCGCCATAGAGCAGCCCGGCGCGGAGCGGCGCGCTCATCCTCCGTCCCACAGCCGCGCGGCGCCGAAGACGCCGGAGGAATCGCCATGCCGCGCCGGCACGATCGGCGTGCGCGCGACGTCGCCGAAGACATGCGCAGCCATCAACGACGGCACGTCGGTGTACAGATGGGCCATGTTCGACAACCCGCCGCCGAGCACGATGATGTCGGGGTCGAGGATGTTCGCGATCATGCCGAGCGCGCGGGCGAGCCTGTCCGTGTGGCGTGCCAGCGCGGCGGCCGCCTTCGCCTCCCCCCCCGCGGCGCGGGCCGGGATCGATCCGGCGTCGCGCGCGCCGGGCCCGTCGCAATCGGCGGCGAGCGCGGGGCCACAGAGAAACGTTTCGAGGCAGCCATGCCGGCCGCACCAGCAGCGGGGACCGGGGAATTCCTCCGGCCGCATCCAGGGCAGCGGCGTGTGGCCCCATTCGCCGCCCGTGCGGTTCGGCCCGTCCAGGATGCGGCCCGAGGTGACGATTCCCGCGCCGCAGCCCGTGCCGAGGATGGCCGCGAAGACCGTGCGGTGGCCCGCCCCGGCGCCGTCCGCCGCCTCGCTCATCGCCAGGCAATTGGCGTCGTTGGTGACGCGCACCTCCCGCCCCAGCGCGGCGGCGAGGTCCACATCGAGCGGATGGCCGTTCAGCGCCTGGGAATTGGCGTTGCGCACCAGGCCGGTCGCGGGGCTGAGGCTGCCGGGGATGCCGACGCCGACGGTCCCCCGCCCGCCGAGCTCCCGTTCCGCTGCCGCCACCAGCCGGGCGATGGCCTCGATCATGGCGGGGTAGTCGTCCGGAGTGCCGGTGCGGCGGCGCAGCCGGACCGCGCCGTCGCGGTCCAGTGCGACGATCTCGATCTTCGTCCCGCCGAGGTCGATGCCCAGTCTCATGGGGGAAAGGGTGGAGAGGCCGGCGCCGCGCCGCAACCCTGGACGCGGCGGTCGTGGGGTGCTGGACTCGCGACCATGGGTGAAACGCTGCTCGACGTGAAGGGCCTGACCTGCCCGCTGCCCGTGCTGAAGGCCAACAAGGCGCTGCGCAGCCTGCCCGGCGGCGCGCGGCTGACGGTGCTGGCGACGGACCCGGCCTCGATCGCGGATTTCCGCGCCTTCTGCAAGGAAACCGGCCATGCGCTGGTGGCCTTCGGGGAGGAAGCCGGGGCCTATCGCTTCGTCATCCGCAAGCGGGAGGATCCGCCCGCGTGAAACCGCCATCGACATGCCCCGACCAGCGGCCGGCCTCGGCCGGCCGAGGCCGCGAATACGGCCCGCCGCCGGTGCGGCGAAGCCGAGCGCCGGAGGCGCGCTGGCGTCTGAAGCATGGCGTGAGCATGACGCGCGAGAGCACGTCATGAGCCAAGCATGAGTGTCCTTCTCCTCACCCACCGCGCCTGCCTGCACCACGATCCGGGCCCGCACCATCCCGAATGCCCGGATCGGCTGCGCGCGGTGCTGCAGGCGTTGGATGCCGGCGAATTCGCGGACCTGATCCGCGACCAGGCGCCGCAGGCCACGCGCGAGCAGTTGATGCGCGTGCATCCCGAGAACTACGTCGACGCCATCCTCGCCATCCGGCCCGAACCGGATGAGCGCGTGGCGCTGGACGGCGACACGCTGATGTCCTGGGGCAGCGCGGAAGCGGCGCTGCGGGCGGCCGGTGCGGCCGTCGCCGCGGTGGATGCGGTGATGCAGGGCGAGTTCCGCCGCGCCTTCTGCGCCACCCGCCCGCCCGGGCATCATTGCGAGCCCGCGCGGCCGATGGGCTTTTGCCTGTTTGCCAACGCCGCAGTCGCGGCGCGCCACGCGCAGGCCGTGCATGGGGCCGCGCGCGTCGCGGTGGTGGATTTCGACGTCCATCACGGCAACGGGACCCAGGCCTGCTTCGAGACCGAGCCGTCCCTGTTCTACGCGAGCAGCCACCAATGGCCGCTCTATCCCGGCACGGGCGACGTGACCGAGACGGGGGTGGGCAACATCCTCAACGTCACGCTGCCGCCGGGCGCCGATGGCGCGGCCTTCCGCGCCGCCTGGGGGGAGCAGATCATCCCCGCGCTGGACGATTTCGACCCCGACCTGCTGGTGATCTCGGCCGGCTTCGATGCGCATGCGGCCGATCCGCTGGCGCAGCTGCGCGTGCGGGAAGCCGATTTCGCCTGGGTGACGGAGGCGCTCTGCGCCATGGCGGACCGGCGCTGCGGCGGCAAGGTGGTGAGCCTGCTGGAAGGCGGCTACGACCTCGAGGCGCTGGGCCGCTCGACGGCCGCGCATGTGCGCGCGCTGATGCGCGCCTGACGATGTACGACGTGATCGTGGTCGGCGCCGGGTCCGCCGGCGCGCCGCTCGCCGCGCGGCTGTCGGAGGATTCCCGTCGTCGCGTGCTGCTGCTGGAAGCGGGGCGGGACTGGCGCGCGGCCGAGGCCCCGCACGCGCTGCGCAGCCCCAACATCATACCCTTCATGCACGACCCGCGGCATCAGGCGGAATGGCAATGGCCGGGTCTGATTACGCGCCGGACGCGCGTGCAGGAACCGCGCTTCTACTGGCGCGGCAAGGCGCTGGGCGGGTCGTCCGCGGTCAATGCGCAGATCGCCATCCGCGGCGTGCCGGCGGCCTTCGACGCCTGGGCGGAGGCGGGTTGCGAAGGCTGGTCGGCGGCCGATGTGCTGCCGCTCTTCGACGCGATCGAGGACGATGCCGATACCGGGCTGGCGCCGGGCGTGCGAAGGGGCGGCCCGCTGCCTGTCTTCCGCATGCCGGTGGACCGATGGGGCGCGGTCGACCTCGCGCTGCGCGACGCGGCGCTGCAGGCGGGGCATCCCTGGAAGGCGGACCTCAACGCGCCCGAAGGCGAGGGTATTTCCTGCAACCCGATCAACCTGCGCGACGGCAAGCGCGTCACGACCAATGACGGCTACCTGGAACCCGCGCGCGGGCGGACGAACCTGACCATCCGTGGTGGGGCGCTGGTCGACCGCGTGCTGTTCGAGGGCACAAGCGCGCGCGGCGTGCGCGTGCGCTTCGGCGATGTGTGGGAGGAGATCGCGGCGCGCGAGGTGGTGCTCTGCGCCGGTGCCATCCATTCGCCCTGCATCCTGATGCGCTCGGGCCTCGGCCCCGCCGCGTCGCTGCGCGCGCTCGGCATCGAGGTGCTGCGCGACCTGCCCGCCGTCGGGCGGCACCTGATGGACCACCCGATCCTGCGCGCCTCGATTACACTGAAGGCCGCGCATCGCGCGCGTGGCGCCGAGGCGCGCCACACCAACTGCTGCGTGACCTACAGCAGCGGCCTTGCGGGCGGCGGGGAGCGGGACATGATCCTGATCGCCTACAACCATCGCGGCCTGACGGAGGATGGCGAACCCTCCGGCGAGGGCGCGATCGGCATCGCGCTGTATGACGCCTTCTCGCGCGGCGAATTGCGGCTGACCTCCGCCGATCCCGAGGCGCAGCCGGAGGTGGACGAGAACATGCTCGACGACCCGCGCGACCGGGCGCGGATGCGCGACGGGGTGCGGCGCCTGGCGCGGCTCGTCGCGCGAGATCCGGTGGCGCGCATCGCGCAGCGCATCCGCTTCGGCGAGAACGACCTGTCGATGCAGGACGCCGCCGCGCTGCCCGACGACGCGCTCGATGCGCTGATGCTGCGCGACGCGTCCGACATCCAGCACGCCGCCGGCACCTGCCGCATGACGGCGCATGAGGATCCGCGCGGCGTGGTGGATCCGGAGTTGCGCGTGCGGGGTGTCGCCGGGCTGCGCGTGGCGGATGCCTCCATCATGCCGTCCGACTGCCGCGCGAACCTGCACTTCACCTGCGTGATGATCGGCGAGATGGCGGCGCGGAGAATGCGGGCGCCGTGAATCCGTTCGACGCGGACTCCCTGCTGGCCCGCTTCCGGCGACATCCTGACGAACCCGGCGTCTGGCTGTTCCGGGAGGAATGGGCCTTCGGCACCATCTGGGCATTGTCCGGGTCCCGTATTCCGGATCCCGACACGCGCGCCCTGTTCTACACGCACCGGCTGACGATGCTGGAAGGAGTGCTCAATCCGTGGGGCGCGCTGTGGATGCTCGCGCTTGTCTGGCAGCGGCGGCGGTGGCTGCGCGCGAACGGGCGCCGCGTCGGGCGATCGGTCTGGCGGCGTGCCGCGCCGGCCGGGTGACCCCGCCGCCCCTTGCCGGTTCCGGCACCCCGGGCCTATCTGCGGCGATGTTCGGGGAAGGAGACACCATGAACCGCCGCGCCCTGCTGGCCCTGCCGGCCGCCGCCCTGCTGCCCGCCGCCGCCCTGGCCCAGGCCTGGCCGTCCGGCCCCGTCCGCGCGATCGTCCCCTTCGCCCCCGGTTCCGCCACCGACACGGTCGGCCGCCTGCTGGCCGAGGGGATGCGCGCGACGCTCGGCCAGCCCGTGGTGGTGGAGAACCGCGCTGGCGCCAACGGGCTGATCGGCGCCGAGGCTGTCTCCCGCGCCCCGGCCGACGGGACCACGCTGCTGGTCGGCACCAATTCGACCAACGCCGCCGCCCGCGCCCTGTTCCGCCAGGTGCCCTTCGACATGGAAAACGGCTTCGTGCCGATCTCGACCATCGCGACGGTGCCGCTGCTGGTCGCGGTGAAGGCGGACAGCCCGCACCGCACGCTCGCCGACCTGATCGCCGCGGCGCGGGCGCGGCCGGAGGGGATCTCCTACGCCAACGCCTCCTCCTCCCAGCATGTCGCGAGCGCCTCCCTCGCCGCCATGGCTGGGGTGCAGATGCTGAACGTGCCCTACCGCTCCTCCCCGCTCGCGGTGCAGGACCTGCTGGCCGGACGAGTGGACCTGTTCATCGCCGACCAGGCGGTCATCCTGCCGCAGGCGCAGGCCGGGGCGCTGCGCATCCTGGCCGTCACCTCGGCCGAGCGTTCGGCCGCCGTGCCGGACGTGCCGACGGTGCGCGAGGCGGCGGGCCTGCCGGAGTACGAGGTGGTCGCCTGGTTCGCGCTGTTCGCCCCGGCGGGAACGCCGGCGGACCGCGTGGCCCTGCTGAACCGGGCCGTCGTGGCCTCGGTCGCGACCGAGGAGGTGCGCGCGCGGCTCGGCGGCACGCTGGGGATGTCGGTCCGCGCCTCCACCCCCGAACAGGCCGCGGCCTTCGTCCGGGCCGAGACCACGAAGTGGACCAACGCCATCCGGCAGGCCGGCATCGAGCCGCAATAGCCATTGGACGCGTTTGACTGTTAGGGTTGCCTGACATGGCCAGGACACGGACCGCGGAGGGCGAAGCGCCCCCCGACATCGAGACCCTGACCTTCGAGCAGGCCCTGGCCGAGCTCGAAGGCATCGTGAAGGCGCTGGAAAGCGGCCAGGGGGCGCTCGAGGCCTCGGTCGCCGCCTATCAGCGCGGCGCCGCATTGCGGGCCCATTGCGACCGCAAGCTGGCCGAGGCCGAGCAGAAGGTGCAGGCCATCGTCGAGGCCCCCGCCGGCCTGACACTGAGGGATCTGGAATAGGCATGGACAGCGCGATTCCCTCCACCGACGCGCTCCGCGCCGCCATGGCGGATGCCGCGGCCGACATCGACCGCGCGCTGGAGGTGCTGATCCCGCCGGCCGAGGGGCCGGAGGCGCGGCTGTTCGATGCCATGCGCTATGCCGCGATCGGCGGCGGCAAGCGCATGCGCGGCTTCCTCGTGATGGAAGGGGCGCGGCAATTCGGCGTGGCGCGCGATTCGGCGCTGCGCACGGCGGCGGCAATCGAGATGCTGCACGCCTATTCGCTCGTCCATGACGACCTGCCCTGCATGGACGATGACGACCTGCGCCGCGGCAAGCCCACGCTGCACAAGGCCTTCGACGAGGCGACCGCGGTGCTCGCGGGCGACGCGCTGCAGGCCAACGCCTTCTATGCCCTGGCCGAGCCCGAGACGCATTCGGACCCGGCGGTGCGCGCGGAACTCTGCCGCGGCCTCGCCCGCGCGGCCGGCCCGCGCGGGATGTGCGGCGGGCAGATGCTCGACATGCTGGCCGAGATGGCGACGGAAGCGCTGGAGGAAGCCGAGATCGGCCGGCTCCAGCTGCTCAAGACCGGCAAGCTGATCGAATTCTCGGCCGAGGCGGGCGCGATCCTGGGCAAGGCGCCGCCGCAGCTGCGCCATGCCTTCGCGGCCTATGGGCGCGACCTGGGGGCAGCCTTCCAGATCGCCGACGACCTGCTGGACGCCACGGCGAGCGCCGAGGAGACCGGCAAGCGGACCGGCAAGGATGCCGAGGCCGGAAAGGCGACGCTGGTCAGCCTGCTGGGCATCGAGCGCGCCCGGGTGCAGGCGGAACGCCTCGCGGCGCAGGCGGCGTCCCATCTGGACGCCTTGGGGGAGCGTGCCGATCTGTTGCGCGCGCTTGCCCGCTACACCATTGCGCGGAGACATTGAGATGACACGTCCGGCCACGCCCCTGCTGGACCGCGTCAGCGTCCCGGCCGACCTGAAGAACCTCTCGGCCGACCAGCTGAAGCGGCTGGCCGAGGAGCTGCGCGCGGAGACGATCGACGCGGTCAGCGTCACCGGCGGGCATCTGGGCGCCTCGCTCGGCGTGGTGGAGCTGACCGTCGCGGTGCATGCCGTGTTCGACACGCCGAACGACCGGCTGATCTGGGATGTCGGCCACCAGGCCTATCCGCACAAGATCCTGACCGGCCGGCGCGACCGCATCCGCACCCTGCGGCAGGGCGGCGGCCTGTCCGGCTTCACCAAGCGCAGCGAGAGCGAATACGACCCCTTCGGTGCGGCGCATTCCTCCACCTCGATCTCCGCCGGCCTGGGCATGGCGGTGGCGAGCCAGCTGCAGGGCGAGGACCGGCACGTCATCGCCGTGATCGGCGACGGGGCGATGAGCGCGGGCATGGCCTATGAGGCCATGAACAACGCCGGCGCGTCCAAGGCGAACCTGATCGTCATCCTCAACGACAACGACATGTCGATCGCGCCGCCGGTGGGCGCGATGAGCGCCTATCTCTCGCGCGTCGTCTCCTCCCGCCCCTTCCTCAACCTGCGCGACCTGATGGCGCGGGTGGCCAAGCGCTTCCCAGCGCCGCTGGAACGCGCCGCGCGCCGCGCCGACGAATATGCCCGCGGCCTGCTGACGGGCGGCACGCTGTTCGAGGAACTCGGCTTCTACTACGTGGGGCCGGTGGACGGGCACGACCTGGATCACCTGCTGCCCGTGCTGCGCAACCTGCGCGACACGGACCACGAGGGCCCGATCCTGCTGCATGTGGTCACGCAGAAGGGCAAGGGCTACGCGCCGGCGGAAGCGAGTGCCGACAAGTACCACGGCGTGCAGAAGTTCAACGTCGTGACCGGCGAACAGGCCAAGGCGCCGCCCGGCCCGCCGACCTACCAGAAGGTCTTCGCGCAGGCGCTGATCGCCGAGGCCGAGCTCGACGAGCGCATCGTCGCGATCAACGCCGCGATGCCGTCCGGCACCAGCCTCGACATGTTCGCGAAGAAGTTCCCGCGCCGCTGCTTCGATGTCGGCATCGCGGAACAGCACGCCGTCACCTTCGCCGCCGGCATGGCGACGGAGGGGATGAAGCCCTTCTGCGCGATCTATTCCACCTTCCTCCAGCGCGCCTTCGACCAGGTGATGCACGACGTCGCGCTGCAGTCGCTGCCGGTGCGCTTCGCCATGGACCGCGCCGGGCTTGTGGGCGCCGACGGCGCGACGCATGCGGGCGCCTACGACATCGCCTATCTCGGCTGCCTGCCGAACATGGTGCTGATGGCCGCGGCGGACGAAGTGGAACTCATGCACATCGTCGCCACGGCGACCGCCATCGACGACCGGCCGGTGGGCTTCCGCTATCCGCGCGGGGAGGGACTCGGGCTCGAGCTGCCGGCGCGCGGCAGCGTGCTCGAGATCGGGCGCGGGCGCGTCCTCCGCGAAGGGACGTCGATCGCCATCCTGTCCTATGGCGCGCGGCTGCAGGAATGCCTGAAGGCGGCCGATGAGCTCGCGACGCACGGGCTTTCGTGCACCGTCGCCGATGCGCGCTTCGCCAAGCCGCTGGATGCCGCGCTGGTCGAGCGGCTGGCGCGGGAGCACGAGGTGCTGATCACGATCGAGGAAGGCGCGATCCTGGGCTTCGGCGGGCTGGTGATGCACCACTTGGCCGTGCGCGGACTGCTCGATGGCGGGGTGAAGATCCGGCCCATGTGCCTGCCGGACCGCTTCATCGACCATGACGCGCCGCGCAAGCAGTATGACGAGGCCGGGCTGAACGCGCCGCATATCGTCGCGACGGCCCTAGCCGCCCTGGGGCAGGCCGGCGCGGTACAACCTGCGCGGGCATAATCTATCCGTGCATAACGTAGATTTCGTCACTCCTCCTTGACAATCGAATTGTGCGACCGAGGCGTGTCAGGCTAGGCTTTGGATTGACGATGCCGGCCACGCCGGTCAGCATCGTGACAGGAGCCCCAGGGTCCAAAGGACCAGGGGGTGGGGAGGGTGAGGATGTCGCCTTTGGACGGACAAGGCCGCGCGCCGAATGCCGCAGCCGACCGCAAGGCGATACTCGCCGCCACGCGCCGCGCCGCGCTGGTTCGGGATGTCGCCGTGAACATGATCGTGCCGGTGCTGGTCGACCGCTTCGGCGCACCGCCGGTGGGCAACTGGCGGCGCGACTCCGCGGCGCTGGCCAAGCGCCTGCCCGACATGGGGCTGAGCGAGGCCATCGGCGAGCTTCGCCACATCAATCCGGGCGGCCAGATGTTCCGCCCCACCTGCCGGGACGTGATCCTGCCGGCCGCGCGCGTCCTGCGCCGCCGCTACGACCCGGCGGCCTTCGACCAGTCGGACCGGCTGCACAGCGTCTGGCACCTGCGGATGTGCCTTCTCTCGCTCGACGATGCCGGCGATCGCGGCGTGCCCGCGGCGCTGCATACGGCGCTGACGCTGTCCGGCGCGCCGGTGGTGCCGGGCGTGGAGCACGCCGTCGCGCTGCGCTTCTTCGGCCGTGCCGGATGGGCGGTGCAGGATTGCGGCAGCGACCATGCCGAGGAAGCCTGCGACTCGGTGCACGACCAGGACTACGACGTCGCCTGGATCAGCCTGGAGCCGGGGATGGACCCGCGCACGGTGCGCGCGAGGGCGCGCGGCGTCCGCCGTGCGTCCCGCAACGCGCGCATCCTGGTTCTGGGCGGCGGCGTGATGGGCGTTCCTGCCGAGGATCCGCGCATGCTCGACCTCGACGGCTTCACGCCGGATGCGGTGCAGGCGGCCGCCATCGCGGAAGCCGCGCTGATCCGCCTGGGCAGCCCCGCCCTGGCCTGACCGGGCCGGGTCGGCCACCGAACCAGGTAAGGCCGCCCCTGCCGATGCGCGCCGCCGCTCGCGCGCCCGGGCGGTGCCTGCCGGAATCGCGCCCATGACCCGCCCGCCGCGCCAGCGTGCAGACCTCGCCCTTGTCGAGCGCGGCCTGGTCGAAAGCCGTGCCCGCGCGCAGGCGCTGATCCTGGCCGGCAAGGTGTTTTCGGGAGAAAAGCGCGTCGCCAAGGCGGGCGACATGCTCGCCGCCGATGCGCCGCTGACGTTGCGCGGGCAGGACCATCCCTGGGTGAGCCGCGGCGGCATCAAGCTCGCCCACGCGCTGGCGCATTTCGGGCTGTCGCCGGAAGGCCGCGTCGGGCTCGACATCGGCGCCTCCACCGGCGGCTTCACGGATGTGCTGCTGAAGGGCGGCGCGGCGCGGGTCTATGCCGTCGATGTCGGCCATGGCCAACTCGACTGGGGCCTGCGCTGCGATCCGCGGGTCGTGGTGCTGGAACGCACCAATGCGCGCCACCTCACGGCGGAGCAGGTGCCTTCCCCGCCCGGCGCGATCGTCTGCGATGCCTCCTTCATCGGGCTGCGCACCGTGCTGCCGGCCGCGCTCGCACTGGCCGCGCCCGGCGCATGGGCGGTCGCGCTGATCAAGCCTCAGTTCGAGGCCGGGCCCGAACGGGTCGGCAAGGGCGGCGTGGTGCGCGACCCCGCGGTGCATGCGGAGGTCTGCGCGACCATCCGCGCCTGGTGGGACGGGCTGCCGGGCTGGCGCGTGCTGGGCATCGAGCCGAGCCCGATCACCGGGCCGGAGGGGAACCGGGAATTCCTGATCGCTGCCGTCAGGGCCTAGCGGTCGCGGGCCGCGGCGCCGGCATGCGCGCCATCTCGGCCAGCAACGCCCAGACGCGGTCGGCATCGAGCCGCACCTCCGGGTCGTTCAGCAGGCGATCCAATTCGGCCAAGCGACGCTCGAATTCGGCTTCCGACATCCGGGGCTCCTCGCCGCGCGTGCACTGCAGCGTAACGCAAGAGACACCCAAATCACGCCAAAAAGATGGGGGCCTTGCGTCAATGTGACGACGGGGCCGCCGCCGGGCCGCTCAGCCGCGGCAGAGAATCTGGAACACCGCCGGCCCGACCGAGGCCGAGACCGCCCGCGCCCCCGTGCCGCCCGCGCCCGCCCCGCGAGCCGGGCGCACCCCGTGCTCGGCGAGGAAGCCCTCGACTTCGGCCGCGCGGATGGCGAAGTTCACCCCCTGCGGCAGGCTGCCGGTGGCGCGCAGCACGGCGATATCGTTCAGCCGCCCGACCGCGACGCCGAGCAGCAGCCCCGCATCATCGACCGCGGGCCCGCCGGAATTGCCCGGCTGCACCGCCGCATTCATCTGGAAGCGGGAGGTATCGCCCCCCGGCCCCGCGAGCCCCGTCACGATTCCGTTCGTCACGTTCAGCCCTGTGCCGAGCGCCTGGCCATAGGGAAAGCCGAAGACCAGCACGGTCTCTCCCAGATCCACCCCCGCCTGCGGGCGGAAGCGTACCACCGAGGGGAAGGGCCGGGCGGCGTCGATCAGCGCGAGGTCCCGGCGCCGGTCGGCTGCGACGACGCGCATGGTCCGCCCGCGTTCGTCCACCACCTGGGCGCAGCCCTGGATCACATGGGCATTGGTCAGCGCGAGCCCGTTGGCCGAGACGGCGAAGGCCGAGCCCGTACCGATGGCGCGGCCCCCGCGGTCCCGCGGCGCGGGCGCGGCCGGCGTCCCGCCCTCGGCGTCCGGCGCCGAGGCCTGCCCGG
>NZ_JACADQ010000429.1 GCF_016106015.1 Neoroseomonas rubea | reverse complement strand
CGGCTGGGCGCCGCGTGGTGGTGATCGAGGCCGCGGAGGACGCGGCCGAGGCGGCGCGGCGGGACGGCGCGCGCGTCGTCGCCGGCAACGCCGCCGACCCGGAGGTGCTGGCCGAGGCGGACCTCGCCACCGCGCGCCGAATCTTCGTCGCGATCCCCGAGCCCTTCGAGGCCGGCCAGGTGGTCGAGCAGGCGCGCGCCGCGCGACCGGAGCTCGAGATCCTCGCCCGCGCCGGGTCGGAGGAGGCGATGGAGCATCTCAAGGGACTCGGCGCGACGCTGACGGTGATGGGGGAGAGGGAGATCGCCCACCGTATGCTGGAACGCGCCCTCGGCCGCGTTGCGCAGCGCGCCGCTGCCTGACGCCCGGCGAGCCGGTCAGGGCGCGAAGATATAGAAGATGTAGGCCGCGAGCAGCACCAGGTGGACGATGCCGGACAGCACGTTGGTCCGGCCCGTGCCGTAGGTGATGATCGCGACGAGGAAGCCGAGGCCCATCAGCACCGTCGCGCCGGGAGAGATGCCGAGTTGCAGCGGCTGGCCGATCCACCAGGCGACGACGGCCACGGTCGGCACCGTGAGTCCGATGCAGGCGACGGCGCTGCCGAGCGCGAGGTTGAGGCTCGATTGCAGCCGGTTCGCCGCGGCCGCGCGCACGGCCGCGGTCGTCTCCGGCAGCAGCACGACGGCGGCGACGATGACGCCGGCGATCGCGATCGGCGCGCCCGCCGCGCCAACCCCTTCCAGCAGCGCGGGCGAAAGCGACTTGGCCAGCACCACGACGGAAAAGAGAGAGACGCACATCAGCCCGAAGGAGGCGAGTGCCATCCGCCCGCTCGGCGGCGCCACCTCGGCCACGTCGTCCCGGCCGGCGAGGAAGTAGTCCTTGTGCCAGTTGGTCTGGATGAACAGGAAAGCGCCGTATAGCGCGAGGCAGGCGATGGAGACGAAGGTCAGCTGGAGCGGCGTGTAGTAGGGCCCCGGCGCCGAGACGACGAAGTTCGGCACCACCAGCACGAGCGTCGCCATGGGGATCAGCACCGCGAGGAAGGCGTTGGCGCCTTCGACCCTGAATTCGCTCTCCCTGTGCCGGATCGCGCCCACGACGATGCAGAGGCCCGCGAGGCCGTGCACCACCAGCATCACGACGGCATGGACCGAATCCCGCATCAGCGCCGGATTGGGTTCCCCCGTCAGCATGAGGGCGATGATCATGCCGACCTCGATGGTCGTGACCGCGAGTGCCAGGATGATGGCGCCGAAGGGTTCGCCGACCTTGATCGCCACCACCTCGGCGTGATGGACGGCGGCGATCACGTTGCCGAGGAGCGCCGCGACGAGAAGCAGGGCGAGCGGCTCGAGCCCGGCCTTGCCGATGACGAGCCACGCCGCGACGCCGATCACGGGCAGGGCGATGGTGTAGAGCGGGATGCGATCCGTCGGGGCGCCGGCCATGTCCATCGCGTAGTGGAACCAGGCCGGCGCCGCAACCGCATCGGCGCGTCAGCCGGCCCGCCCGACTTCGCGCCGGCGCGGCTGCGGGCGTTCGCGCATCAGCCCGCGGCCTTCCATCCAGGCGTCGATGCGCCGCGCCACGTCGTCGCTGTTGGTGTCCATCATGATCATGTGGCTGTTGCCGCGAACGCCTTCCGCCGGCATGTCGAGCACGTCCGCCGTGCCGCCCGCGTCGCGGATCTGGCCCTGCCAGCGGTCGATGTTGCGGCGGACATTCTGCCAGAAGGGCGTGGCGTCCAGGTGGTCGCCCCAGACGATCAGGTGCGGGATGTTGCGCACGCGCGCCGCATCGGCCGTCGCGGGCGGCGCGCCGGACGGTTCCACCGCGATGACCGCGCGCACCTTGTCCGGGGCGTTCAGCGCCGCGGTGAAGCCGAAATTGCCGCCCTGGCTGTGCACCAGCATCACGCAGGGGCAGATGCGCTGCACCAGCGCGTCGTAGGCCGCCTGGATCTGCCGGTCGGTCGTGGTCCAGCGCGGCACGCCCTGCATCATGAACTGGTTCCAGGCCGCGACGGGAAAGCGCGTGTCGGGGAAGGCGCGGCGCTGCGTCGCATCGAGGTTCCAGCCCTCCTGCGGGCCGATGCGGAACAGGCCCCACCCTTCGCCCATGGTGCGGAAGATCGGCTCGCCCGCCAGGATCTCGGGGAAGCGCGCCCAGCCGGACCGGCCGCGTTCCATCGCATCGGTTACGACCACGTCGTGCCCGGCGCGCAGGAAGAACATCTGCCAGCCGGGGCGGCCATCGGGCGTCGTCTCATAGGTCACGCCGGTCAGCCCGCCACCATGGGCGAGGATGATCGGGAAGCGCGCGCGCGGGTTCTGCAGCCGCACCACCTGCGCGTACATCTGCTCGACCTGGAAATGGCCGTTGGGGTTGATGCGCATGGGCGGCGCGCCGGCGCTGAACACGATCTCCCGCTCCGGCAGGCCAGAGAGTTCCGCGATCCGCCCGCCGACATGGAAGGAGGAGATCTCCCGGATGCGCAGCGGCGGTGCCTCCGCCCGCGGACCGCGCCCTTCCATGTGGCGCCCGGGCCCCGGGCCGGGTCCGGGGCCCGGCTGGGCCATGGCCGTGGGTGCGAGCAGCGCGGCGCCGAGCGCCGCCAGTGCGATCCGCTTCATCGTTTCTCTCCCATCCCATCGCATCGGCGCCGGCCCCGAGTTGCGAGCCTGTCGCGCCGGCCGCGATGCGCTAGCCTCGACTCCATGGAGACGACGACGCAAGCCCCGCCGGCCGAGGCCGTGAACCGCGACGGCCTCTGGCCCATGCCGCCCGGCCCGCCGCATGAGGAACGCCACTTCACCCAGGTCGAGACGGTCCGCGACCTAATCGCTGGCGCGGCGGAGGGCCCCGTGCTGCCCTTCGCGGTCGCCACCGCGCTGGCCGGCAGCGCCGCCGGGCGGCCCGCCATCCTGCTCGCGGGCCTGGCCGCGCTGGTCGCC
>NZ_JACADQ010000428.1 GCF_016106015.1 Neoroseomonas rubea | reverse complement strand
CGGCGGCCGCGGCGGGCCGCGGCTGCGCGCCGGGCCGCGTCCAGCCCTGCGGCGGCGTGCCCACCGACAATTGCCGCGCGATCGCGCGCAGCAGGTCCTTCATCGGCGAATTCGGCGCGCCGAGGATGTTCAGCGCCTCCGCCTGCTGGGCCAGCGCGGGCGGCAGCGGGGCAAGGTTCAGGTCATCCAGCATCGCCTGCCAGGCGCGCGCGTATTCCTGCGCGTAGAGCCGCAGAACCTGCTGTTCGAGCTGCACGGGGTCGTCGCCGCCGACATTGGCGCCGCCCTCGGCGCCGAGCACCCAGTATTCCGCCACCCCCTGGCGCACCGTCTGGCCGAGCACCGGCAGCAGGCCGCGATACAGGCCATCGACCGTGTAGATGCCGGGGATGCCTTCCGTCAGCGCGGTACCGGAGGCGCGGACGAAGTAGCGCTGCCCCGCCGCGCCGATCGCGTCCGCCGGCCGCCAGGGCGCGATGTTCTGCGACGCGACGGCGGCCTGCAGGCGGGAGAACACCCGGTCCGACAGCGGCAGGCGGGAGAAGATGCGCCGAGACGCATCGACCAGCGCGCCATCGACCGGGTAGCGGTGGAAGTTGCGCGCGAGCGTCGCCTCCAGATGCCCCATCAGCGCGTCGCGCACCGGCTGGTTCACGGCACCGGGGAAGGCACGCAGCCAGTCGCGCGCGAACCAGAGCTTCACCGTCTCGAGGTCGAGCGGCCCTTCCTGGCCGAGCATCAGGTAGGTGCGCGTTGCCTCGTACAGCTCGTCCGGGCGCTGGAAACTGCCGCGCATCACGATCTCGAGCCGTGCCAGCAGCCGCGGCAGGAAGGACCGGTCGAGCGCGCGGCGATAGGCCGCACTCGCCCCCGCCAGCAGCTTGTCCTCCTGGCTCAGTCCGAGCGCGGCGCCGTCGCCCTGCGCCGCCGGCGGCAGGTCCCGCGCCGCATCCAGATAGGGGAGGATGCGGCGGAATTCCGCATCCGTGACGCGCTCGAAGGGGATGCCCTGCGCCGCCTGCTCGGCCTTGCCGATCTGCGCCGCAAGGCGCGCGGCGCGGTCCTGTTCCGCGCTCCAGGCCATGTAGCCGTAGCCGAAGCCGCCCGCGGTGATCAGCGCGGCGAGCCCCCAGGCGGTTGCCGCGACGATGCGCCGGCGCTTGGCCGCCTTCTGGTCGCCGGAGGCGAGCCGCGCCTCGTTGAACACCACGTCGCGCAGCAGGCGCGTGATGAAGTAGGCGCGCCCCTTCTGCTGCATCACTGCCGCCGGGCGGCGCGGATCGAGCCCGAAGGAGCGCGACAGCGCGCCGGCGAGGCGATCGAGCGGGCTGCCTTCCTGCGTGCCGGAGGTGAAATACACCCCGCGCAGCATCGGCGCGGGGTCGAGCCTGGTGCCGCCGAAGGCCGCCGCGACGAAGGCGCCGAGCGGCGATTCGAGCGAGGCGAACTGCGCGGGGAAGCCGGCGAGCGCGGTGCGCTGCTGCGGCCCGCGTTCCTGCTGCAGCCTCTCCAGCACGCGGTCCTGCACGCGGCCGAGCAGCGCCTGGAATTCCTCCCCGAACTTCGCCGCGTGCCCCGCCTCCCCGCCCGTATCGGCGGGGAAGGTGAAGCCCCAGACCTGCTCGCGCGCCGTCTTGTCGAGGTCGTCGAAGAATTCCATGAAGCCGGCCAGAAGGTCCGACTTGCTGACCATGAAGTAGACCGGCAGGCGCTGGCCGAGCTTCTCCTCCAGCTCCTTGATGCGGCGACGCACGGTGCGCGCATGCGCGTCGCGCTCGGCGGGACCGAGGCGGGAGATCATGTCCACGCCGAAGGTCACCAGCACGCCGTTCAGCGGCAGCTTCGGGCGGTTCTTCTTGAGCAGGCCGAGGAAGCGTTCCCAGCCCTGCTTGTCGGCCGAAGCATCGGAATCCTGCGTGGTGTAGCGCCCGGCCGTGTCGATCAGCACCGCCTGGTCGGTCAGCCACCATTCGCAGAAGCGCGTCCCGCCCACGCCCTGCAGCTTGCCGCCGTCGGAGAGCGGGAAATCGAGGCCCGAATTGGCGAGTGCGGTCGTCTTGCCCGAGCCCGGCGGGCCGATGATGACGTACCAGGGCTGTTCATAGAGGAAGCCGCCCTTCTTCTTGGAGGACGACTTCAGCCGGTCGAGCGCGGCGGTCAGCCGCTCCCGCATCTCGGCTTCCTCCTCCGCCGCGCGGTCCGCGCCGGGGTCCGCCTCGGCGATGCCGGCCACGAGCAGCGCGTCGCGCTTCAGCCGGCGGCGTTCCAGCAGCCAGATGACGACGATGCACAGCAGGAACAGGACACCGCACAGGATCATGCGGTTGATCTCGGTCTCGAGCGGCCGGAAGTTGCCGAAGGACACCAGCGGCCCGAACAGCCACACGATCGGCATCAGCAGCGAGACGGCGAGCAGCGCCGCCAGCGCGCGCCCGGTCAGGAACGGGCGGAAGACATCGAGCGCCTGCATCTCAGTTCGTCCCCCGCAGCAGCACCACCTCGATGCGGCGGTTCTCCTCGCGCCCCTCGGCCGTGCGGTTGTCCGCGATCGGCTCGGCGTCGGCGCGGCCCTCGGTGGTGAAGCGCCCGGCATTGCCGGTCGCCGCGGCGATGATCGCGCTCGCCGCCTCGGCCCGCGCGGCGGAGAGGTGGAAGTTGGACGGGAACCGCACGGTGCGGATCGGCTGGTTGTCGGAATGGCCGATCACCTGCACGCGCCCGGGCTCGGTGCGCAGCCCCTGCCCCACGCGTTCGAGGATCGGCACGAAGCGCGGTTCCACCGTCGCGGAGCCGGAGGCGAACATGCCGCGGCTCTTCAGCCGCACGGTCACGGACCGCCCGTCGCCGAACACGGTCAGCAGGCCCTGGTCGATCTCGGGCTTGAGGAATTCGCGCAGCGTGACGAGGAAATCCGGCCGCGGCGGCGGCAGGGCGGCGGGCGGCGGCGGCGGCGGCGCGGGCGGGCGCGGGGG
>NZ_JACADQ010000427.1 GCF_016106015.1 Neoroseomonas rubea | reverse complement strand
GGCCCCGAGCCCGAGAAGCCCGCCGCCAAGCCGGCCAAGCCCGGCGCGGCCGCGGCGGACCCCGAGGCGACGCGCCGCGCGGTGCTCGATTCGATCCGCGCGCTGATGCTTATCCGCTCCTATCGCGTGCGCGGGCATCTGGAAGCTCAGCTCGACCCGCTCGGCCTGACCAAGCCCAAGCCGCATCCGGAACTCGACCCCAAGTCCTACGGCTTCACCGAGGCCGACCTCGACCGCGAGATCTTCCTCGACTTCGTCCTCGGCAAGGAAACTGCGACGCTGCGGGAGATCATCGCGATCTGCCGCGCCTCCTATTGCGGCTCGATCGGCGTCGAGTTCATGCACATCCAGGACCCGGACCAGAAGTCCTGGATCCAGCGCCGGATCGAGGGCGCGCCCTGGCTGACCGCCTTCGATGCCGAGGCCAAGAAGCGCATCCTGTCCGACCTGACCGATGCGGAGGGCTTCGAGAGCTTCTGCGCGCGCAAGTTCGTCGGCACCAAGCGCTTCGGCCTGGAAGGCGGCGAAAGCACCATCCCCGCGCTCGAGACCGTCATCGAGACGGCGGCGAAGGAAGGCGTGAAGGAAATCGCGATCGGCATGGCCCATCGCGGCCGGCTGAACGTGCTGGTGAACGTGGTGCGCAAGCCCTACGTGCAGGTCTTCTCCGAGTTCAAGGGCGTCGGCGCCAATCCGGACGACGTGCAGGGCTCGGGCGACGTGAAGTACCACCTCGGCACCTCGACCGATGTCGAGATCGCCGGGCGGATGGTCCACCTCTCGCTCCAGCCCAACCCCTCGCATCTGGAAGCGGTCGATCCGGTCGTCGTGGGCAAGGTGCGCGCGCGCCAGGACATGGCCGGCGACACCAAGGGCCGGCGGTCGGTGATGGGCATCCTGCTGCATGGCGATGCCGCCTTCGCCGGCCAGGGCGTGGTGTACGAGACGCTGGCGATGAGCCAGCTCATCGGCTACCGCACCGGCGGCACGGTCCATATCGTGACCAACAACCAGATCGGCTTCACGACGGTCGCCGCGCACGCCTATTCCGGGCTGTACTGCACCGACGTGGCCAAGGCGATCCAGGCGCCGATCCTGCACGTGAACGGCGACGACCCGGAAGCGGTGGTGTTCTGCGCGAGGATGGCGGCGGAATTCCGCATGACCTTCGGCGCGGACATCGTGCTCGACATCGTCTGCTACCGCCGCCACGGCCACAACGAGAGCGACGAGCCCGCCTTCACCCAGCCCATCATGTACAACCGCATCAAGGAGATGCGCACGACGCGCACCCTGTACGCGGACAAGCTGGCGCGCGAGGGCAGCCTGTCGGCCGAGGACTCGAAGGCGATGTACGACGCCTTCAATGCCCGGCTCGAGGACGCCTTCCAGGCCGCGCAATCCTTCCGCCCGAACAAGGCGGACTGGCTTGAGGGACATTGGACGGGCCTGAAGTCCGCCACGGCGGGTGAGGAGGTCGAGAAGCTGCACGAGACCGCCGTGCCGCTCGACACGCTGCGCGAAGTGGGCGCCGCACTCTGCCGCGTGCCGTCCGAATTCGCCGTGAACCCCAAGATCGCCCGCCAACTCGAAGCCAAGAAGCAGGCGATCGAGACCGGGGAAGGTCTCGACTGGGCGACCGGCGAGGCGCTCGCCTTCGGCACGCTGCTGCTCGAAGGCCACCGCGTGCGCCTGTCGGGGGAGGACGTGCAGCGCGGCACCTTCAGCCACCGCCACGCCTACCTGATCGACCAGGGCAGCCAGGCGGAATACGTGCCGCTGAACAACATCCGCGACGGCCAGCCGAAGTTCGAGGCGTTCAACTCCCTGCTCGCCGAATTCGGCGTGCTCGGCTTCGACTACGGCTATTCGCTGGCGGACCCGCACACGCTGACGATCTGGGAAGGCCAGTTCGGCGACTTCGCCAACGGTGCGCAGGTCATCATCGACCAGTTCATCGCCAGCGGCGAGACCAAGTGGCTGCGCATGTCGGGCCTCGTGATGCTGCTGCCGCACGGCTACGAAGGCCAGGGGCCGGAACATTCCTCGGCGCGCCTCGAGCGCTACCTGCAGCTCTGCGCCGAACGCAACATGCGCGTGTGCAACTTCACGACGCCGGCCAACTACTTCCACGCGCTGCGCCGGCAGATCAAGGCGAACTACCGCAAGCCACTGATCCTGATGACGCCAAAGTCGCTGCTGCGCCACAAGCTCGCTGTCAGCAGCCTGTCGGATTTCGCCCCGGGCAGCGCCTTCCGCTACGTGATCCCCGAGACCGACGCGATCGCGCCGGAGGAGAAGGTGAAGCGCGTCGTGCTGTGCACCGGCAAGGTCTACTACGACCTGCTCCAGGAACGGCGCGACCGCGGCATCGACGACGTCGCGATCGTGCGCGTCGAGCAGATGTTCCCCTTCCCGCGCAACAGCCTGGCCAAGGCGCTCGCCCCCTACCGCAACGCGGAGGTGGTGTGGTGCCAGGAGGAGCCGGAGAACATGGGCGCCTGGACCTTCATGGACCGGCGGATCGAGGGCGTGCTCAAGACCCTCGAGATCCAGGCGAAGCGGCCCGACTTCGTGGGCCGCGAGGAAGCGGCGAGCCCGGCCACGGGCCTCGCGAAAGTGCACCAGCAGCAGCAGGACGCCCTGGTGCGCGCGGCCCTCGGGGTCTGAGCGCGCACCGGCAGACAATGGACGGCAGATCATGACCGACATCCTCGTTCCCACCCTCGGCGAGAGCGTCTCCTCCGCCACCGTCGCCCGCTGGCTCAAGAAGGCCGGCGAGGCGGTCGCGGCCGATGAGCCGCTGGTGGAACTCGAGACCGACAAGGTGACGGTGGAGGTCAACGCGCCTTCCGCCGGCGTGCTGGAGGCGATCGCCGCGGCCGAGGGCGCGGAGGTCGCGCCCGGCGCGCTGCTGGGGTCCATCGCCGCGGGCGCCGGCGCGGGGGTGAAGCCCGCCCAACCGCAGCCCGCCCCGGCCGCG
>NZ_JACADQ010000426.1 GCF_016106015.1 Neoroseomonas rubea | reverse complement strand
GCGCTCACGCCCGGGCCGGCGACGGAGGCCGACCCGACCGCCAGGATCCGCAGCCGCCCGGTCGCGATCCCCGTTGCGGTTGCCCGCAGCGGCGGCGATTGCAGGAATTCGACCGGCGCGCCGCATCCCGGGCCGCTGGGCGGCGCGGGCCGCTCCGCCGCCGCGGCCGGCAGCGAGAGACACAGCCCGAGCAGGAGCGGCAGGGCGCGGCGCATCGCCTTCAAGCCCTATCGGCCGGCGGGCCGGCCGGCAAGCCCTCCGTGCGGGGGCGGCGCGGCGCGCGCTTTTCCCCCCCGTACCAGGCGGTCAGCACCGCCAGCGCCACCAGGGCGGCGGCGCCGAGCAGGTTCACCACCGCCTGCATCCACCAGGCATCCGATGCCTCCAGCGCCAGCCGGCCGAGGAAGGAGAGCGCGATGCCCACGCAGAACACCGGCAGCGCCTGCTGACCGAGCAGGGCGAGCACCAGTCCCGGGTCGCTCCTCAGCCAGGCCGCGTCCCGCCTGACCAGATGCGCGATCAGGTAGGTCAGCGCCAGCATGGTTGCGAGCCGCAGCGGATGCAGCGACGCCTTGTCGATGGCGGCGAGCCAGGGCGCGAAGGCCGGCAGGCGCGCCTCGGCGAAGTCCCAGTGGAAGTAGATGAGCACCGTCATCACCGCCCCCGCGGCCAGCAGCGCCCAGCACAGCCCCCCCGCCCAGCGCCGCCAGGGCACGGCGATCGGCCGCCCCGCCGGCGGCCGGTAGCCGAGCGCGCAGCCGATGAAGAACAGCAATTGCCAGGCGAGCGGGTTGAAGAACCAGTCCTCCCCCCGCCAGGAGGGCAGCGACAGATCGAACAGCCGCGCCGCCAGCCACAGCGCGGCCGACAGCCCCAGCATCAGCCAGGCTCGGCGCATCAGCGGCATCGCCACGGCGAACATCGCCAGCACGACGATGTAGAGCGGCAGGATGTTCAGGAAGGATGGCTGGTAGCGCAGCATCAGCGCCTCGAGCAGCGCGCGATAGGGGTCGGTGGCGAAGGGGTCGAGGTGCAGTTCGTCGAGATACGCCGCCGCATCCAGCCGCTCGGCGGAAAAGCCCACCTGCGCGGTGAACACGACCAGCAGGAAGATATGCGCGACATACAGCGTGAAGACCCGCCCCATGACGCGCGAAGCGGCGAAGAACCAGCCCTGCCGGTCCATCACGATCCCATAGGCGAGGCCCGCCGCGTAGCCCGCGAGCAGCACGAAGGCCTCGGTCGCGTCCGACAGCGTGTAGTTGCGCGGCGTGACCGCGCCCATGACGTTGCCCGGCGTGTGGTTCACGAAGATCGCCCAGAGCGCGAAGCCGCGGACGATGTCCACGCGCAGGTCGCGGTCGAGGCGAATGAGGGAGCGCATGTCGCGATGAACACCGCCGCGCGCCCCGGCTGCAAGGGCCGAGTTGTGACGGAGCCTCAGCCGAGGCCGCGCGCCACCGCCTCCACATCCTGCGCGGCGGGGCTCGTCGGGTGGCGCGTCAGCAGCGGCGTCTGGTGCCGGATCGTGTCGCGCACCTTGGCGTCCCGCCGCACCACGCCGGCCAGCGGGATGTCGCGCTTCAGAAAGGTGCTCGCCGCGCGCGCCAGCGTCGCATGGGTGCGGCCGCCCGAAATGGCGTCGGAGGCGAGGTTTACGACGATGCGCGCATCGCCCCCCGGGCGGTCCTGCGCGTGCAGCTTCAGCACGGCATAGGCGTCGGTCAGGCTGGTCGGCTCGTCGGTCGCGATCACCAGCAGCGTGTCGGCCGCCGCCGCGATGCGGCGCTGCGGCGCTTCAAGCCCCGCGCCGAGATCGACCACCACATGCCCCCAGCGGCCGGCCGCGCGGGCCAGCATCGCCAGCATCGCATCGAGCGCCGGCCCGCCGAGCCCTGCGAGCGCGCCCGAGCCCGACCGCCCGGCCAGGATGTCGAAGCCGGCACCCGGGTGCCGCACCGCCGCCGCTTCCACCGCCGCGCGGCCGGACAGCACGGCGGATAGGTCCTGCGCCGGCTGGAAGCCCAGCTGCACGTCCACATTTGCGAGGCCAAGGTCGGCATCGACCAGCAGCACCGATCCGCCCCGCCGCGCCAGCGCCTGGGACAGCGTGATGGCGAACCAGGTCTTGCCCACGCCCCCCTTGCCGGAGGCGATGGCGATGATCCGCCCAGCCGCGGGGGCGGGCCGTGTCGCGGGAAGGGTCATGTCAGGCGGCCTCCAGCGGCGACGTGGCGTCCCCGCGCCGTGGCGCGGCGAGGCGCGCGGCCAGCCGCGCGGGGGAAAGGGGTTCGAGGCCCTGCACCACCTCGGGGCTGGTGCCGCCTTCGGTCAGCAGCAGCGGCCCGGCCTCGGCGGCGGCGAGGACGGCACCGAGCCGCCGGGCGGAATCGAGCCGCGTCGGCACGAGATGCCGGGCGCCGAGCGCCGCGAAGGCACGGGCGAGGTCGGCCGCCTCCAGCGCATCGAGCCCGGCGGGCAGCACGAGCACGGGTTCCGCCCCGATCGCCGCGGCGAAGCCGTGCAGGGCCATCGCCTGGCGCGGGTCGAAGGGATCGCAGCCGGCGCTGTCCACCAGCACGGGCTGGTCCTGCGTCCGCCGCGCAAGCGCCTTCACCAGCGCGCCGGGCGAGGTCGCGACCGCGAGCGTCAGGCCGAGCACCCCGGTGAAGGCGGCGAGTTGCGCCGCCGCCCCGGCGCGCTGGCCGTCGGTGGTCGCGATTACCGGCGGCGTGCCGCCGAGCACCATGCGCGCGGCGATCTTGGCGCAGGTCAGCGTCTTGCCCGCGCCGGGCGGGCCGACCAGCAGCAGCGGCTTCTCGCGCCCGTCCGGCAGCGGGCCGAAGCGGAAGACCGACCCCAGCGTGTCCTCGAGCGGGCCGCGCGCCAGCGCCGCGGCAAGGCTGGGCGGGGCGTTGTGGAAGGCGAGGGGGCCGGTGACGGGCGCCGCCGGCGGCGCGGCGGTCGGCAGCGTGGCGATCGCGGCGGCGGGCGGGATCAG
>NZ_JACADQ010000425.1 GCF_016106015.1 Neoroseomonas rubea | reverse complement strand
GTGACTGGAGTTCGGACCTCTGCTCTTCCGTCCCCCAGCAGCGCGCCCCCGCCGCGGTTGAAGGCGCGCCGGACCGCGGGCCGCCGCACCGCGCCCGATAGCCGCGCGGCGAGCAGCGCGTAGATGCCGGCATTCAACGCGGCCAGCGTCACGAAACTGCCCACCAGCACCGCCGCCTGCGGCGCGAAGGGTGCGGCGGCATCGACGAAGAGCGGCACGAAGGCGACGAAGAACGCGATCGACTTCGGATTCAGCGCGGTGACGACATAGGCGTCGCGGAAGGCGCGCCGGGCGGAAACGGGGGCCGCCGCCCCATCGTCCACCGGCGCGCGCCACAGCCGCACGCCGAGCCAAACCAAGTACGCCGCGCCGGTGAATTTCAGCACCGTGAACAGCGTGGCGGACGCCGCGAGCAGCGCACCGAGCCCCGCGAGCGAGAGCGTCATCGCCGTCAGGTCGCCGAGTGCGACGCCGGCCACGAGCGGCAGCGCCGCCCGCCGGCCCGCGCCCAGCGACTGACCGATCACCAGCAGGATGGTCGGCCCCGGGATCGCCAGCATCACCGCAGTCGCGGCAAGGAAGGCGAGCCAGGTCTCGACCGCCACGGCGCTATTCCGCCGCGCGCGCCGTCGCGGCATTCGCCGCGTCCAGCGCCTGGCTGAGGTCGTCGATGATGTCGGCGACATCCTCGAGCCCGACGGACAGCCGCACCGTGCCGTCCGCGATGCCGAGCCGCGCGCGTTCCTCCGCCCCCACCCGCATATGCGTCGTGGTGGCGGGATGCGTGGCGAGCGACTTCGAATCGCCGAGGTTGTTCGAGATGTCGATCAGCCGCAGCGCGTCCATGAAGCGGAAGCAGGCCTCCTTGCCGCCCTTGAGGTCGAAGGTGACGAGCGTCCCGCCGGCCGACATCTGCGCCATGGCGAGTTTCTGCTGCGGATGGTCGGCGCGGAAGGGGTAGAGCACGCGGGCAACCTCCGCACGCTCGGCCAGCATGTCCGCGACCGCGGCCGCGTTGCGGCACATGGCGGGCACGCGCAGGTGCAGGGTCTCGAGCCCCTTGAGGATCACCCAGGCGTTGAACGGGCTGATGGACGGGCCGGTGTTGCGGATGAAGGGCTGCAGCACGTCCTCGACCCACTTCTTCGAACCCAGCACGCAGCCGCCGAGCACGCGGCCCTGGCCGTCGAAATGCTTGGTCGCGGAATAGACGACGATGTCCGCGCCGAAGGCCATCGGCTTCTGCAGCAGCGGTGTCGCGAAGACATTGTCCACCACCACCAGCGCGCCGGCCTTGTGGGCGAGGTCGCACACCGCCCTGAGGTCCACGATGTCGAGCATCGGGTTGGACGGCGTTTCCAGCAGCACCATCGTGGTCGGCTTCGAAAGCGCCGCTTCCCACTGCGCGAGGTCCCCGCCATCGACGAATTCCGTCGCGACGCCGTAGCGCGGCAGCAGCGTCGAGACGATCCAGTGGCAGGAGCCGAACAGCGCGCGGGAAGCGACGACGCGATCCCCCGCCTTGAGGTGGGAGAGCATCGCGGCATGCACCGCGGCCATGCCGGTGGCGGTGCAACGGCAGGCCTCCGCCCCTTCCAGCGCGGCGATGCGCTGTTCGAGCATGGCGACCGTCGGGTTGCCGAAGCGGGAATACTGG
The DNA here is from genome assembly GCF_016106015.1 of Neoroseomonas rubea. GTDB lineage: Bacteria > Pseudomonadota > Alphaproteobacteria > Acetobacterales > Acetobacteraceae > Neoroseomonas > Neoroseomonas rubea. The sequence goes on along the minus strand of NZ_JACADQ010000425.1, from coordinate 1,370 downwards.
TAGTGGACCTCGGTGCCGGCGAAGGTCGCCTCGGCCTGGGCGGCGCTGTCGTAGACGAAGCCGGAGGTGAGGAACATCGCCTCCGCCGTCTCGTCGAAGCCCGAGCGCATCTGCCCGCCGCGCACGAGCAGAGTGGCGGGGCGAAGCGGGCGGTCGGGGCTGGACTTGGCCATGGGGCGAACCTTCGCGAAACGAAGCGTCCGGCCCCTTCACGGGCGGCGGGTGCGGGCACCCGCACGGCCGTTTAGCGCGCTTCTTTTCGCGTCCCGCAGGATGCGCCCCCGAAGGGAACCTCGCCGCAAGCTGGCCGGACAAATCGCGAGGGGCGTCTCCGCCGGGGCCGTCGTTACGCCGGGGCGGGGCGGCGGGTCAAGCGGGTGTCTTGCCGGCGGGCGGGCGGGCCGCCTATACGGAAGGGGCTGCGGGCGTAGTTCAGAGGTAGAACGTCAGCTTCCCAAGCTGAATGTCGTGGGTTCGATTCCCATCGCCCGCTCCAGCCCCCCCTTCCCCGCCCAGGTCAGATCGTCGGCAGCGGTTTGTTCGTGAAGCGGCGCGTTACGGGGTCGACCTCGTGCACGTAGCAGGTCCAGGTCGGGCCGGTGCGCTCGCCCCAGACGAAGGCCGGGATCTGGTAGTCGCCGCGGGCAAGCCGGTGCGTCAGGATGTAGCCGCGCTCCGTGGCGATGTTGATCGCCTCCTTGTCCTTGCGGACGTTGTTGGTGTTGCGATCCTCGCCATCCGAGTTGAGGTTGCCGTGGAAGGCGAGCAGTCGGTGGCCGTCCTTCGCCGCGAGGTACACGTTGCACCCCGTCAGCGGCCCCGTCAGGAACACCGTGGCGCGGCTGGACATCTTGGTCAGCGTGCACTTGTCCTCCTGCCAGGGCAGGAAGCAGACCCGCTTGTGCGCGTGGTTGTTGCTTTCCAGCACGCGGATCAGCGGCAACCCGGGCACGTCGCGGACGGCCACGACCAGCGTCGCGCCCAGCCGCGTCTCGTTGGTCCGCATGAACTCGATCCCGCGGGTGCCGCACAAGGCCCGGTTGAAGGTGGCGTTCGTCAGGTCGTCCGACCCGCCGGGCGCGTAGAGTTCCGGATGCAGCAGGCAGGCATGGGTCCGGATATAGGCCACAGGGTCCGCTGAGAAGGCGGCGGCGTCGCCATGCGCGACCTCCTGCGCCGCGCCACCCTGCGGTGCGGATACCGTGATTGCCTGCGACATGGATCGTTTCCTTGCTGCCACCCTGCCCGGTCACGTTACCGGCGCGTCCCGCTGCGGGACAGCGCTGAATGACGGGCACATGCCGCCGCGGCGGGCGCACCGGCCGCTCGCCCCGCGGGCCCGGACGCCGCCCGCGGCGCGGGATCGGCCG
>NZ_JACADQ010000424.1 GCF_016106015.1 Neoroseomonas rubea | reverse complement strand
ACCCCGGCCGGACGCCGCGGCGCCGTGGGCGTGCCCTGCGCCAGCGCGGCCGCCATGCCGCCGATGAGGAGCAGCGCGGCGAGCGACGCGCGCGCCGCGCTACGCCGCATGTTCGCGCATGCCCGCGACAAGAAGCCAGCCGATGCCGAAGGCGACCGAGAGGCCGAGGAAGATGCTGCCGACACTGATGAGTTTCCGGGGATAGAGGGGATAGACCGCGAGGTTCGGTTCGACGACGCGCGCGAGGTACATCTGCTGCCGCTGCGCCTCCATGCGCGCGCCTTCGAGGCTCGCGGTCGCCGAGGCGAGTTGGCGGTCGGCGAAGTCGCGCTCGAGCATCAGCCGCTCGAACCCCGCGAGCTGCTGCGCGAGTGCGCCGCCGCCCTGGGTGCGGCGGCTGCGCTCGGCCTCGATCTGGCGTTCCAGCGCGGCGACGCGGTTGCGGGTGACCTGCAGCGCGGGATTGTCCGGTCGCATGAAGGCCATGCGTTCCCGCAATTCGGCCTGGACCGCGGCCAGCGCGGTCTCGAGCCCGCCGATGGTCGCGACCGCCGCCTGCACCGATCCCGCGCTGTCTAGATCCTGCTGTTCCTCGCGGAAGCGGGTAAGCGCCGCGCGACTTTCGAGCACGCGCCGTTCGGCGATCGCTACTTCCTCCCGTGCCACGCGCAGCGAATCCTCCCGCGCGCGCTCTGACAGGCGGTTGACCAGGGATTCGGACAGCTCGATGAGCGTCGTGGCGATGGCGCGCGCATCCTCGGGGCGGAAGGCGCGGGCGCGCAGCGTCAGCAGGCCCGTCAGGCCGTCGAGCTGCGCGGTGACCATGCCATTGTAGTACTTCGTCAGCCGTTCCGGCTCCTCGTGTCGCAGGCGGGCGAGCAGGTCCGCTTCCGTCCGTTGCCAGATGGCGATCAGGTCGATCTTGTCCTGCGCGCGCGCGACGGCGTCATGGGAGAGCAGGAAGTCGCGCACGCTGTGCGCTTCCGCAGCCGTGGACAGGCCGCCCGCGCCGCCGACCGCGGCGGAGATCATGTTGCCGAGGCTTGGCTGCGGCGCCTCGGCGCGCGATCGGACGACGAAGCGCGCCTCGCTGACATATTGCGGCGCCGCCACCAGGTAGAAGTAGACGATGGCGAGCACCGTCGGCAGCAGCACCAGCCAGGCGAAGGGGTGGCGCAGCAGCCGGATCGGCCAGGGTCGTCGCCGTCGCGGCGGCGGCGCCGGCGTCCAGGCGGGCTCCTCGCCCGCCGGTTCAAAGGCTGTTGTAGGTGGCGAGAGCTTCATCGATGTCATCGAAGAATGTGAGGGTGCCGTCCGCCAGGACCGCCGCGCGCGTGCACAATTGCCGCACGAGCGAAGGCTGGTGGGTGACGATGATCAGTCCCGCGCGGGCAAGCCGCGCGCCGAAGGCGCGGCCGAAGCGCGTGTCGCCGACCGCCAGCGCCTCGTCGACCAGGAAGCAGTCGAAGTCGATGGCAAGCGAGATGGCGAGGCCGAGGCGCGAGCGCATACCGGCGGAATAGGTGTTCACCGGCATGCGCAGGTAGTCGCCCAGCTCGGCGAAGGATTCGACGAAGTCGACCGTCTCCCGCACCGGGCGGTCGTAGATGCGCGCGATGAAGCGGGTGTTGTCCGCGCCGGACAGCGCGCCGTGGAAGCCCGCCGCCATGCCGATTGGCCAGGAGACGGACATGGACCTGCGGATCGTGCCGCGGGTCGGTACCTCGATGCCGCCGAGGATGCGCACCAGCGTCGACTTGCCCGATCCGTTCCGCCCGAGGATGCCGACGCGTTCGCCGCGCCGGAAGGTCGCGTCGATGCCGCGCAGCACGCGCTTGCGCCCGTCGCGCATCGGGTAGGACTTGTGCACGTCGATCAGCTGCAGGCCCATGGTCACTCGAGCCCGACCCGCGCGCGCGCGATCCGCAGGCCGGCGAGGCCCAGCAGATGCGGGCCGATGATCCACCAACCGATGTAGGACAGGTCGTAGAAGGTCCGGAACTGCTCGCCGAACTGTCCGTCCCGCATCAGTTCGAAGAGATGGACGGTCGGCATCCAGAGCGCCACCTCCTGCCAGTCGGGCGGCAGCCATTCCACCATGAACATCAGGCCGCAGATCGGCATGATCCCGAAGGTCGCGATCTGCACGAAGTAGCCCGCCGCCTCGAACTCGCTGGTGATCGAGCCGACCATGAAGGCGATCCCCTGCGCGAGCAGCAGCATGAGCACGAGCGCGAGGATCATCTTCACCGGCTGGTCCGGCGCCGCGCCGCCCATCGCGATACCGGCGACGACGAACAGCGCCATGACGCCGGCCGACGCGGCGAGCTCGATCGCATGGCGCGCGAAGAACAGGTCCGGCAGCGTGACCTGGCGGTGGTACAGCAAGGTCTGGTTGGCGTTGATCGTGTTCGGCGCGCGGCTGACGATGCCGCGCAACAGCTGGAACAGCATGAAGCCGATCGAAAAGAACTCGAAGCTCGAGCGAATGCCCTCGCCCCCGCTCGCCCCGTGCAGCAGCGCGATCACGCCGCCGAGCAGCAGCGGCTCAGCGAAGAGCCAGAGGTAGCCGAGCCGCTGGCGCCCGAAGCGCGTGTGCATCTCCCGGATCACAAGCGCGCCGATCACGCGCAGCTGCATCCGTGCGGCATCGACCAGTCCCGTGCGGGTGACGGCGCCACTCACGGGCGGCTCGTGCCGTCGCGCAGCAGCGGCCGCGCCTCCCGCCAACCCTCGCCGGCGCGGCACAGCAGGCGGGACTGCACCCCGCCGCCGGCGGCGACCATCACCTCCCGGCATTCCCGCCCGCTCGCCGCGGCATAGGCGCGCACGAGCCGCACCCGCGCCGCCTGGCCCGTCCCCGCCAGCCGAACGGTATCCTCGGCGCCAGAGGCGGCGTTCGCCGCGAAGGCCACGACGGGATCGTCGATCGGCACGACGGCGCCGACCGCCGCGCCCGCCGAGGGGGCTGCGCCGTTGCCGCCACAGCCGGCGAGCAGGGCGGCGCCGAGCGCCAGGGCCAGCCCGCCGCGCCGCAT
>NZ_JACADQ010000423.1 GCF_016106015.1 Neoroseomonas rubea | reverse complement strand
GGCCTGCCCGTCGGCGATGGCGCGTTCAGCGGGACGCGGGCCGGTTGCCGGCGGCTGCTGGGGTTGCGCCTGCTGCGGGGCCGGGGCCGGAGCGGCCGCCGGCCCCTGGGGAGGGCGCGGGGCGCCGCCACGGCCGCCCCCTTCCAGCTGCTGCAGCCGGAAATCCATGTCGCCGCGCAGCTTCTCGATGTCCTCGGTCAGCCGGCGGTTGGAATTCTCGGCGACGTCGAGCTGGCCGCGCAGGCGGCGGACCTGTTCTTCGAGTTCGCCGACGCGGGCGAGCAGTTGCTGCACGATCTCGGCAGGCGGGGCGTTGCCGCCGCGCGGCAACGGCGCTGGCGCCACCGCGCCGCCGCCGCCGCCACCGCGGCGCAGTGCGTCGAGGTCCCGGCGCAGTTCCAGGATCTGGTTCTGGAGTGCGATGCCTTCGCGGCTGTCCATCTGCGCCGCGGCGGGCGCGGCGAGGAAGGGCAGCGTGGCGAAGGCGGCGATGAGCGCGGCGCGTGCGGCCATGTCGGCGCGGCAGCCCTGCCCCGTCGGGCCGGGCCGCCCCCCCTGCGTGGTTACTGGACGACGGTGACGGCGCGGCGGTTCTGCGCCCAGGACGCCTCGTCCGAGCCGAGCGCGGCCGGGCGGTCCTTGCCGTAGGAGATGGTGGTGATGCGCGCGCCGTTCACGCCGGCGGCGACGAGCGCGTCGCGCGCCGCGTTGGCGCGGCGCTGGCCGAGCGCCAGGTTGTACTCGCGCGTGCCGCGTTCATCGGCATGGCCTTCGACCTGCACGCGCACCGAGGAGTGCGTGCCCATCCACTGCCCCTGGCGCTGCAGCACGGGGCGCTGGTCGGCGCGGATCACCGAGCTGTCGAAGTCGAAGAAGACGCGGTCACCGACATTGGCCACCAGGTCTTCCTGGGTGCCGGGGCGGACGGTGCCAGCGCCGCCGGCGCCGGTCGCGGCGTTCTGGTCGGTGGAGGAGCAGGCGGCGAGCAGAGCGAGCGCGGCCACGGCGCCGAAAAGGCGGGTGTTCATCGGGGGGTCTCCTGGCTCGTTGAGATAAGGAAAGGGGGTCAAGCATCCGGCTTGACGCCGGTCAAGCCAAAGGATGCTGCGCTGCGTCATGACAGGAGCGGCGACCAGGCGGGGTCGGTCGCATCCGTCGGCGTCGGGATCGGGCGCTCGTTGAAGCCGGCGATGTCGATCGAGACGATGCGCGCGGAATAGCCGCCGCCACGCGAATCCGCGCGGCTTTCGCGGTAGAACATCAGCACGCGGCCATTGGGCGCGAAGGTCGGGCCTTCCATCGCCCAGCCTTCCGAGAGGATGCGCTCCCCCGAACCGTCGGGGCGCATCACGCCGATGGCGAAGCCGCCGCCGCCGAAGCGGGTGAAGGCAATGAGGTCCCCGCGCGGCGACCAGACCGGCGTCGCGTAACGGCCGCGGCCGAAGGAGATGCGGCGCGGGCTGCCCCCGTTGGCATCCATCACGTACAGTTGCTGGTCGCCGCCGCGGTCGGAGTTGAAGACGATCTGCGTCCCGTCGGGGGAAAAGCAGGGCGAGACGTCGAGCCCGCCGCCGCTGGTCAATTGCCGTTCGCGCCGGCTGGCGATGTCGACGACATAGATGTTCGCATCCCCCCCGCGCGTGGCGGAGAGCACGACGGACCGCCCATCGGGCGAGAAGCGCGGGGAGAGCGTCATGCCGGGGAAGTTGCCCAGCACCTGCTGCGCGCCCGAGCCGATGTCGAACAGCACGACGCGCGGCTGGCCGCGGTCCTGGTAGGACATGAAGGCGATGCGCTCGGCCGAGGGGTGGAAGCGCGGCGTCAGCGCGGCGAAGCGGCCATCGGTCAGGAAGCGATGGTTCTCGCCATCCTGGTCCATGATGGCCAGCCGCCGCGTGCGGCGGTCGCGCGGTCCGGTCTCGCTCACATAGACCACGCGCGTGTCGAAATAGCCCTTCTCGCCGAGCAGGCGTTCGTAGATCACGTCCGAGATCAGGTGCGCGATGCGCCGCCAATTGGCCGCGGGCGCGGTGAAGGCGGTGCCCTGCAGCTGCGATTCGGGCAGCACGTCCCACAGGCGGAACTCGACGCGCAGGCTGCCGCCCTGTTCGACGACACGGCCGGTCACCAGGGCCTGCGCGCCGATCACACGCCAGTCCTGGAAGCGTGGCGTCTGCGCCGCGGCCTCGGCGGTCTGGATGAAGGCCTGCCGGTCCACCGGGCGGAACAGGCCGGAATTACGAAGATTGGCCTGGATAACGCGGGCGATGTCGCGCCCGACGCGCGCCGCGTCGCCCGCCCCGGCGAGATCCGGGATCGCGACGGGGATCGGATCGGTCCGCGCGCGGGTGATGTCGATCACCGCACCCTGCGGCTGCTGCGCCGCGGCGGGCAGCGGCGTGGCGAAGATGCCCGGCGCCACCAGCCCGACGCCGGCACCGGCGAGGACGCGGCGGCGCGTGAAGGTGAAGTTGCTGTCAGGGTTCATCGCACGAGCCCCCTCGGATTGAAGCGGAAGATAGAGGCCATCACCGTCCCGAACTTCGAAGGCGGCACACGAAGCGGATTGCACTGCGGCGATAGTAGGGCACGGCGCGCGGATTCGTAGACAGACCGCGCGCGCGGATCTGCCGGCGGGGCGCCGTTCGGCACCACGTTGCGCACATTGCCCTGGCTGTCGAGCTGCACGCGCAATTCCACCACGATCTGGTCGGCATTCATCATGCCGCGGTCGACGTTCCAGCATTCGGCGATCTGGTCGGCCAAGCCGCGGATTTCACCCTGGGTCAGTGCCGCCGTGCCCGTCGGGCTGCCGCCGCCCTGCTGCGGCGCGCCCGAAGGATTCGGCCGCGCCGTCGGCGCGCGGTCCTGCTGCTGGGCGGTGCGAAGACGTTCGAGCGTGTTCTGCACCGACGTGCTGCGCTCCTGCGGCCGCTGCACGGGCGGCGTCTGGCCGGTGCCTGCCTGCTGCGACGGCTCGGGCGGCGGCGGGACGGGCGGCGGGGGCAGCGGCAGCGGGTCCGGGCGCGGCGTGGTCTACGCCTGCTGCTGCGGCT
>NZ_JACADQ010000422.1 GCF_016106015.1 Neoroseomonas rubea | reverse complement strand
GTGAGCTCTTCGGATCTGGACGTCAAACAGGGAGAGGTCGATCCGGGCGCCCTCGCCGGCCGGCCGCGAGGTCAGCAGGGACATGGGTCTGTCTGCTCCAGGCCTGGACCGGCCGTCCGGCCCCCTTCCGGCGCCGGACGGCACCGGTGTTTGCGGGGGCACACTGGATGCGCCCGATGGCGGGAGGCGATGAAGTGGATCACACCATTGCGCTGGCGGAGTTGAGCGGCAGCCGGAAGAACCGGCCACGCGCCGCGGCGTCCTTGGCCGGCCGTTGAACGGCGCGTGCGCGGGGTCACATCACCGGCGCGGCGCGAGAGGGAAGGGCGCCGGACGGAGGTCAGCCATGCGCATCGTCCCGCGTCTTCTCGAGCGGTTGCAAGATGGCCGGAAGCCGCTCCGGCATCGTATTGCGAGTCTTTTCCCGCAGACGGCTGGGCCCAGCCGTGTGCGATCTGCTGTGGGTGCCGCCTGCCTTTTGGCCGCGGCGTCCGCCCAGGCCGTGCCGCCCGCCGACCCGCCGGGCGACCCGCAGGCGCGGGAAGCCATCCGCCTCACTGAAGCCGGCCGCTACGAGCTCTCGGTGCCGATGCTGGAAGCCGTGCTCGCCCGCCTGCCGGGCGACCCGGATATCCTCACCTATCTCGCCCTCGCGCTCCGCCGCACCGGACGGCTGGCGGAAGCCGAGGCGCGCTATGCCGAGGCGCTCTCGCGCGACGCCGCGCACCTGCCGGCCATCGCGTACCAGGGCGTGCTGTATCTCGAGACCGGGCGGCGCGGGATGGCGGAGGCCAATCTTCGCCGGCTGGAAGCGCTCTGCCCGCAGGGCTGTGTCGCGCGCGAGGACCTCGCGCGCGAAATCACGCAGCGGCGTTGAGCGCGCGCTACAGCACTATCCGATCACACTGAATCAGTGTGATCGGATTTCGTGCTGTCGGATCAATGGTTTCCAGAGCAAGACATCCGATCAGCCGTTTCCGGCTGATCGGATATCGCTCTACCGGTCCAGGGCCTCACCCCTGAGCCACTTCGCACCCGAGGCATAGAGCGCCTCCACCTCCGGCCCCGCCAGCCCCGGCATGTCGCGCTTCACCTTGTAGCCGATGCGCGACTGCAGGTATGCGAGGTGCCGGTAGCCCTCCGGGAAGTCCGCCAGCAGCGCGGGATCGAGCCGCAGCGTTGCGGCCGGATCGACCGGGTCCATCCGGTCCTTCTCGTAGATCGGCTGGCGCAGCACCACGCCCCAGCGCCCGTCGCGCTTCTCGCAGAAATCGTAGAAGCGGCCGGTGCAGACCACGTCGACCTTCACGCCCTCGACCTCGGCGCGCTGGGAGATGGTCATCTTGGTCTGCACGATGGCGCGCGCGCCGGCGAGGTCCACGCTGGTGCCGCCCAGGAAGTGCAGGATGCGCACGCCCTTGGCGAAGCCGGCCTTCGAAACCTCGATGAACTGCGCGGCCGGCCCCTGGAACCAGGTCGCCATCATCCGCGCATCGGCGTGCCAGCAGCCGGCAAAGCGCTCCCAATCCCCGGCATCGCGCCAGACCGCCCAATCCTGAACCAGCCGGCGCAGCGCCAGCTCGTCGATCAGCGCCTGCTCCATCATGCCGGGCTGCCCGCGGCACCCCAGGCGCCGAGATGGGTGAATTCCGCGATGGCCTTGCGCACGCGCGGCGCGGCTTCCCGCGCGGCGAGGGCCTCCGGCAGCGCGGCCGCCGCGCCCGCATAGCCGAGCGTCAGCATCACCAGCGGGTCGAAGCCTTCGGGGATGGCGAAGGCTTCGCGCGCCTTCGCGGCGTCGAACCCCGCCATCTGGTGCGCCTGCAGGCCGATCGCCGCTGCCTGCGCGGCGAGGTTCGCCGTCGCCTGCCCCAGGTCGTAGGCCGCGTGCCGGTTCGGGTTGCCGTTATGCGCGAAGGCGGTCCGCGCCACGCCCAGCATCAGCACCGGCGCGCGCCCCGCCCAGCCCTGGTTGTTCTGCGACAGGCAGGAGAACAGCTTCGCATACCCCTCCTCCTCCCGCCCCTTGCGCGCGAGGATGAAGTTCCAGGGCTGGTCGTTGAAGCAGGAGGAGGCCCAGCGCGCGGCTTCCAGCACCTGCGCGAGTGCCGCGTCGGGCACAGCGCGGTCCTCGTAGGAGCGGGGGCTCCAGCGCGCGGCAAAGGGGGCCGCGATCGGATGCGCGGCGGGGGCGGTGCGATCGGTCACGATGCTACTCCTGCTGGGGAATGCCGGCGGATGCGACGAGGTCGCGCCAACGGGCGATGTCACGGCGGATGATGGCGGCGGCGGTCGCGGAATCGCTGCCGACGGGCGTCAGCCCCATCTCCCGCATCCGCGCGGCGAGGTCGGCGTCCGACAGCGCGCGGCGCGTCTCGGCCTCGATGCGCGCCACGGCCGCGGCGGGCACGCCGCTGGGGAATCCGATCGTGAACCAGGTGGCGAGGTCGAACTCCGCGAGGCCCGACTCCCGCATCGTCGGCACCTCCGGCAGGCCGGGGAAGCGCTCCGCGGTGGACAGCGCGATGGCGCGCGCCTCGCCCCCGCGCACCTGGCCGAGCACGGCGGCGACGGTCTCGACCACCAGATGCACCTCCCCCTGCCGCAGCGCGAGCACGGCGGCGGGCGTGCCGCGATAGGGCACATGCGTCAGCTTCACCCCGGCCATGGCCTGGAAGGCTTCCGCGACGAAATGCTGGGTCGAGCCGACGCCGACCGTGCCGAGGTTCAGCCCGCCGGGATTGGCCCGCGCGGCGGCGATCAGCGCGGCGACGCTGCCGAGCGGCCCCGCGGGCGGGGTGAGGAACACCAGCGGCATGGTCGCGACCTGCGTGACCGGAATGACATCCGCCAGCGGATCGTAGGGCAGGCGGCGGAAGGTCGCCGCCGTCACGGCGAAGGCGTTGTTCAGCATCATCATGGTGCGGCCATCGGGCCGCGCGCGGGCGAGCGCCTCGGCCGCCAGCGTGCCGCCCGCGCCGGGGCGGTTCTCGACCACGACCGGCTGGCCGAGCGCGGCGGCGAGCGGGGGGGCGAGCAGACGAGCAACGATGTCCGTCGTGCCGCCGGG
>NZ_JACADQ010000421.1 GCF_016106015.1 Neoroseomonas rubea | reverse complement strand
GGGCGTCGCGGGGGCGGTTAGCACGCGGGGGCGGGGGCGGCAACGCGGCGGAAAGTCTCGCGCGGCGGGTCGGCCGCGTCCTAGGCTCGCGGCCGACCGGCCCCGCCAGAGGGCCGCGCAGGGAGAGAGACCGCCGCATGAGCCCCTTCGCCCCCGGCCGCCGCGCCGTCCTGATCGCCGCCACAACGCTCGCCGCGCCGCGCCTCGCCGCCGGGCAGGAGGCCTGGCCCGCCCGCCCGGTCCGCTACATCAACCCCTATGCCGCCGGCGGGCCGACCGACACGCTCTCCCGCCAGCTCTGCCAGAAGATGGCGGACCTGTCAGGCCAGCAATTCGTGGTCGAGAACCGCACCGGCTCGGGCGGCATCGTCGGCAACCAGGCGATCGCGCAGGCGGCGCCGGACGGATACACCCTCGGCCTCGGCGGTATCGCCACCCATGCCATGGCGCCGACGCTCTACGCGCGCATCCCCTTCGACCCGCACCGGGACTTCACCTTCGTGTCGGGCATGTGGCAGCTGCCGAACCTGCTGGTGGTGAACAACGACATCCCGGCCCGCTCGGTGCCCGAGCTGATCGCGCATCTGAAGGCCCATCCCGGGCGCTATTCCTATGCCTCGGCCGGGTCGGGCACGACGCTCCACATCTCCGGCGAGCTGTTCAAGACCCTCGCCGGCGTGGATATGGCGCACGTGCCCTATCGCGGCAGCGCGGCGGCGTATCCGGACATCATCGCCGGGCGCGTGCACATGATCTTCGACAACATCCCCGGCGCGCTGGCCCAGGCGCGGCAGGGGCGGGTGCGTGCGCTCGGCGTCACCTCGGCCGCGCGCAGCCCGGTCGTGCCGGATGTCCCGGCAATCTCGGAGACGCTCGCGGGCTTCGACATGTCCTCCTGGACCTGCCTCTGCGGTCCGGCGGGCATCCCGCGGGACATCGTCTCCCGCATGTCCGAGCTCGCACGCCGGGCGCTGGAATCCGACGATCTCAAGCGGCAATACCTGGAGCAGGGCGCGACTGCGTGGTGGACGACGCCCGAGCAGATCGCCGATTTCCGGACGGCGGAGGAGCGACGGCTGGCGCCCGTGATCCGCGCCTCCGGCGCGCGGGTGGACTGACGGCAAGCACGCCAGGGATGAACCTTGGGGCGGTTGGTACGCAGCCTGTGGTGTGGCGCGCGGGCGTCGCCCCCCTGGCCGGCGCGCGATACCCTGCGCACAAAGGCCCAGTCCTTGCGCCGCGTTTCCCAGCCATTGGTCCGCAGTCTTCGAGACCCTCCCAGGTCTCGCCCGGACGACGGGTGGCGGTCATTCGGCCGCCCTGCCCTGCGCTCCCGGTGCGGGATTGCGGCTCGATCCGCGTCGTCAGGCCTTCGGCAGCGCCACGCCGACCAGCGCGTCGCGCGTGACGATCGACGCCAGCCTCGCCTCGTCCCAGCCTTCCGTGCCGGCGGGGCGCATCGGCAGCACCATCCAGCGGAAATCGGCCGTGCTGTCCACCACGCGGATCTCGACGCTGTCGGGCAGCATCGTGCCCCATTCGGCCAACACCGCGCGGGGCTCGCGCACCGCGCGCGACCGATAGGCGAAGGACTTGTACCAGTTGGGCGGGTAGCCCAGCAGCGCGCGCGGATAGCAGGAACACAGCGTGCAGACGACGAGGTGATGCCGTGTCGCCGTGTCCTCCAGCACGCCGAGCGGCGGCGCGCCGGCCATGGACACGCCCATCATCTCGGCCGCGGCCTTGCCATCGGACAGCAGCAGCGCGCGATAGGCCGGGTCGGTCCAGGCCTTCGCCACCATGCGCGCCCCTGTCTCGGGGCTCGCCTTGTCGGTATTCGCCTGCCGGTCGGCGATCTCGGCCTCGGTGACGATGCCCTTCGCCTCGAGCGCGGCAACGAGGCGTTCGAGCAGCGCGAGGCTTTCCGCGCGCGGGGGTGCGGCCATCGGTCAGGCCTCCTCGAGCCAGTGTTCGAAAACCTCGACCATCACCGTGTCGCCCGGCCTGCCCTCGTTCCAGATCGGCGGCTGCTCGAACAGCACGTGGTACAGGTGGCGCTCGGGCGCCGGCCGCGCGAAGGCGAGGTCCTCGGGGTTCGGGAAGGCGCCGAGCGGGCGCACCACCTTCCCCGTGCGGCCGCGAATGTAGTGCGGCGTGCGGATGTGGCAGGGGCCGCGGCGCTCGGGCCAGTCATCCTTCACGCGCACCGTGGCGCCGGCGGCGAAGCGGGGGGATGCGTTCATTCCAGCACCTCCTTCGCCACATGCCCCTTCTCGACCATCAGCGTTGCGATCGACCGCAGCCAGCGCTCGTAATAGCCGAGCGCGAAGTACTCGCCCTCCGGGATGCTCTCGATGCCGCGGCGCAGCTCGTCCACGGTCATCAGCTTCTTCTGCGCCAGCACCTGGCGCAGCGCATCCACCTTCTTGCCGAAGGCGTCGGGCGGCACCTCGTCATGCTCGACGGGCGTGCAGTGGAAGCGGGGGAGGCCGCCAAGGTCGTGGATCGCGGGGGTATGGTCGTCCGGCATGGGTGAAGGCTAGGCCGGGCAGCGGCAGCGCGGCAAGCACCGCTACTTGATCTCCTCCTCGGCGGAGACGCCCCAGACTTCGCTGCGCAGGATGAAGCCGCGATGCTCGCCGACCTGCGCCTCGCACCAGGGGCTGCGCGGCTCGCAGGCGCGCAGGCGTACCACCACGCCGGGGCGCAGCCGCGCGACCGCGGGACTCTCGGCCTCCGCCCGCCGGCGCAGCGCTGTCTCGCTGCCGGGGGCGCCCCGCACGATGGCGCTGCGGCGGCCCATCAGCGTCGACTGGTGCACCCAGCCCTCGGTGCCCTCCGGGTCGCGAATGCGGCGCCAGAGCTCGAATTCGCGCGTGATCTCCACCGGCAATTCGCGCCGCTGGTAGGTCCATTCGATCGGGAAGCGCGTGCCCGGGCCGGCGCGCAGGTTCACCTCATCGGACCGCAGCGCGGCGAAGCGCGGCAGCGGCAGGTTGGTCACGGACCCCACGGATGGCTGGGGGTCGGGCGGCGGCGCGGCAGGGGCGGGCTCGGCCGGGCGCGGCGCGGCGGCGGCACCAGC
>NZ_JACADQ010000420.1 GCF_016106015.1 Neoroseomonas rubea | reverse complement strand
GAAGGCGGGGAGGGCGCCGCCCTCCCCGGACCCCACCCGCCAGAGGCCGAAAGGCCTCTGGACACCCGCACCTGGGAATTTCCGGCGCAACGAAATCCTGGTTTCCAAAGGCCTTTCGGCCTTTGGTGGGGTGGTGCGGAGGGGCAAGGCCCCTCCGTTCAACCCTGGCCGAGGAAGCTCAGCACCGCCGCGTTGAACGCCGCGGGATTGTCCGCCTGCACGCTGTGCGCGGCGTTCGGGATCGTCACGCGCCGCGCATTCGGCATCGCGCCTTCCAGCGCATCGAGGATGCGCGCGAATTGCGGCTGGGACCTGTCGCCGCCGACCAGCAGCGTGCGCGCGCGGATGCCCTCGGCCTCGGTGCGACGATAGGGGCTGCGGCGCTCGTTGATCTGGCCGATCAGGGTGCGCGCATTGGCGCGGTTGACCTCCTTGCGCGCCTCGGACCGCTTGGCCCAGGCGCCGGGGCCGCCGGTGTGCTCGGCGACGACCGTCAGCCCTTCCTCCTCCCGCCCCTCGGCGATCAGCGCGGCGGCCTTGGCGAAGGCGGAGGCCTGGTGGCCCGCCGGCGGCGCGCCGCCGAGGCTCTCGTCGAGTTCCCCGCCGGGCTCGACCAGCACCAGCGCGTCGATCAGTTCGGGATGGTTCTGCGCGACGCGGAAGGCGATGTGCCCGCCGCGCGAATGGCCGACGAGGCGGAGCGGCCCGGCGCCCAGCGCGCGGATGAAGCCGGCGATGTCGGCGGTGTGGCGCGCGATGGTGAAGTCGCCGCCATCCTCCCAGCGCCCGGGCCAGCAATGGCGGAGACTCACCGCCATGGCGCGGAAGCGCTCCCCGAAGGGCGCCATCTGCGCGGCCCAGGAGCGCTGGTCGCCCAGCGTGCCATGCACCATGACCAGCGGCGGGCCGGCGCCGGCCTCGGCGTAGGCGATGTCGGTGCCGTCGACGGCGATGCTGGGCATGGTGTTCCTCCGTGGTGTCGTCGCGCGGTCGCGCGGCGGGTCTTCGTCAGCCGCGCGCCGCGTCGATCAGCGTGCGGAAGCGCCGCACCACGGCGGGCAGCCCTTCGAACACGCTCTGCGAGATCAGGAAATGGCCGATCGAGACCTCGGTCACCTCGGGCCAGGCGGCGATCGGGCCGACGGTGTCATAGGTCAGACCGTGGCCGGCGTGGCACAGCAGCCCCGCCGCGCGCGCCGCCTCCACACCGCGGCGCAGCCGCGCGAGTTGCGTCGCCCGGTCCGCGACGGGGCCTTCGGCATAGGTGCCGGTGTGCAGTTCGATCGCCAGCGCGCCGAGCCGCGCGGCGGCCTCGATCTGCGCCGGATCGGCCTCGATGAAGATGGACACGCGCACATCCGCCGCGCGCAGCCGCTGCACGGCCTGCGCGAGGAACGGCCCGGCGCGCAGCACGTCGAGCCCGCCTTCCGTCGTCAGCTCCGCGCGCTTCTCGGGCACGATGCAGCAATAGGGCGGGCGGATGCGCTCGGCGAAGGCGACCATCTCCTCCGTCGCCGCCATCTCGAAGTTGAGCTGCGTTGCGACCTCGGTGCGGATGCGTTCGACATCCCGGTCGCGGATGTGGCGGCGATCCTCGCGCAGATGCACCGTGATGCCGTCCGCACCCGCCTCGACGGCGATCCGCGCCGCTTCGACCGGGCAGGGAAAGGCCCCGCCGCGCGCATTGCGCAGCGTCGCGACGTGATCGACGTTCACCGACAGATCGAGATGCGTCATGCGAAACCCCTGGCGCGCGCCAGCTCCGCCGCCAGGCGGAGGGCCGCGATCAATGATGCCGGATCGGCCCGGCCCGTCCCGGCGATGTCGAGCGCCGTGCCGTGGTCCGGGCTGGTGCGCACGATGGAAAGCCCCAGCGTGACGTTCACCCCGCCCGCCATGTCGAGCGTCTTGATCGGGATCAGCACCTGGTCGTGATACAGCCCGATCGCCGCGTCATAGGTGGGCCGCGCGAGCGCGGTGAACATCGTGTCCGGCGGCAGCGGGCCGCGCGCGTCGATCCCTTCCGCACGCAGCGTCGCGACGGCGGGGGCGACGATGTCGATATCCTCCCGCCCCATCGTCCCCGCTTCGCCCGCATGCGGGTTAAGCCCGGCGATGGCGAGCCGCGGGGCGGCGATGCCGAACTCCTCCCGCAGCGCGCGCGCCGTGATGCGCGCCGTCTCGACGATCATCGCGGGCGTCAGACGGGCAATGGCGCGCGCGAGCGGCTCATGCACCGTGACGGGCACGACGCGGAGTTCCGGGCAGGCGAGCATCATTACGGGCGGGACGCCGGTGCCCGCGATCTCGCCGAGATACTCGGTGTGGCCCGGATGGCGGAAGCCGGCAGCCGTCAGCGTCGCCTTCTGGATCGGGTTGGTCACCACGGCCGCGGCGCGGTGGGCCTTGGCGAATTCCACCGCCTCGGTGATCGCGGCGATGGTCGCCGCGGCGTTCGCCGTGTCCGGCCGGCCGGGGACGGGCGGGACGGGCAGCGGGCGATGCAGCACGGGCAGGGCGACGGGGAAGATCGCGGCGGCTTCCTCGGGTGCCGTGATGGCGCGCACCGGCACGGCGAAGGGCCGCGTCGCGTCGTCGATCAGGAAGAAGGCCGGGCCGGTCGCGCGCAGCGCGGCCCAGGCGCCCGCGGCGATCTCGGCGCCGATGCCGGCGGGTTCTCCCATGGTGAGGGCAAGCGGGCGCATTGCCTCGGGATGTAGCCCCGCTTCCGGCGTCTGGCGAGGGCTTGCGCCGGCGCAAGCGGCGCCGCGTCGGCCATGCTATGGACGCGGAATGGAGTTCCTGGCGAATTGCCTGCACGACCTGACGGCGATCGGCCCGGGCGGCGTGCCCGTGGTGATGGCCGCGCTGTTCATGGCGGGGCTCGCCGGCGGCGCGACCCACTGCGCCGGCATGTGCGGGCCCTTCGTGATCGCGCAGTCGGCGGCGGTCGCGGACCGCGCGGCGGCGGGCGGGATGCTGGCGCGGCTGTCGGGGGCCGCACTCGCGCCCTATCACCTCGGGCGCGGGCTGGGCTACGGGCTGCTCGGCGCGCTGGCCGGCGGCTTCGCGGGGCTGGTGGCACTCGGCACCGGGCTGCGCTTCCTGCTGGCGGCGCTGCTCGCCCTCGCGGCGCTGCTGATGCTGGCGCAGGCCA
>NZ_JACADQ010000042.1 GCF_016106015.1 Neoroseomonas rubea | reverse complement strand
GCCCTGGCCTGGCATGACGGGTGCGATCGCGGCCGGCGCGGCGATGGGCGGCTGCGCGGTGGCCTGGGCATGCGCGCCTCCGGCCGCGAACAGGCCAAGAAGGGGGAGGAGGCCGACAGTGGCGGTCACAGGGCGCATGCCGGTCAGCCATCTTCCAGGTGGAGCAGGAGCGCGGTCGCGAGCAGGAATCCGGAACCTGCCGGCGCCCAGGCGGCGAATATCACGGGTAGCGTGCCCGCTTCACCGAATTCGCCCGTCACCTTGTCGATCACGAACAGGGCGAAGCCCGCGGCGACGCCGCCGGCGATCATCTGCCCGACGCCGCCGCGGCGCGACGATCGCATCGAGAAGCCGGCCGCGAGCAGCGCCATCGCGGCGGCGAGCAGCGGCAGCGCGAGCAGGGAGTGGAAGTGCAGCCTGTGCCGCACGGCCGAGAAGCCGGCCGCCTCCAGCACCTGGATGAAGTCCGGCAGCGCCCAGAAGGAGAGCGTGTCCGGGCTAGCGAAGGATTCCTGGATACGGTCGGGCGTCAGTTCGGTCGGCAATTCGAGTCGGCGCGAGGGTGCTGGAAGGCGGTCATTTCCGAAGGCCACCGCCTGCGGCACCACCCAGCGCCCGGGTTCGAGCACGGCGTAGGGCGCCTCGACACGCTGCAGCGGACGGTCCTCGGCCGAAAGGCGCCACAGCGTGACCTCGTCGAGGCGGAACGCCTCCCCCTGCCGCAGGTCACGCGCCGAGACGGGCCGGCCCGACAGGATCGCGACACCGCGCGGATCGATCCCCGCATCCGCCTGGCGCAGCCAGAGCCTGCCGCCGGCGAGCGCCGTGATGCCGCTGGTGTTGCGCAGGTATTGCTGGTCGAGCCGCTCGGCCCGCGCGAACATCGCCGATGACAGCGGCGAGACCAGCGTCGTCGCGATCCCGCCGAGCAGCACCGCGACCGCGACGGGCCCGGTCAGGAAACCCCAGGCCGAGACGCCCGCCGCGCGTGCGACGACGAGTTCCGACGAGCGCGTCAGCCGCCAGAAGGCGGCTATGCCGCCGAGCAGGATCGCGAAGGGCAGAATCTGCATCGCGACGAAGGGCAGGCGAAGGGCCGCGATCTGCGTGACCAGCGCGAAGGTCGCATCCTGCCGTGTCGCGGCGCGGCGGAGCAGTTCGATCAGGTCGAACAGCGCGACGAGGCCCGCGAGCGCCGCGAGCATCGCCATCGTCATCGTCGCGAAGCGACGCGAGACATACAGGGTGAGGGTGCGTGTGAAGGTCATGGGGCGGCCGGCATGGGGGGGGCGTGGCGTGGCCAGCCCGGCGCGCCGCCGATCCACCAGGCCGCGACGACGCCCGGCAGCAGCGCCTGCACCCAGATCAGCGGGATCCAGGTATTGTCGCGGGCGGCAAGGTTGCCCCCGGTCAGGCCGAAGGCCAGCAGCCCGACCACGATGCCGATGCCGACCGCGATGCGCAGCCCACCGCCATGGCGGCGGAATTCCCCGGTGAGCGCGACGGCCAGCGCGACGAGCGCGAAGGAGAAGGTGGTCAGCGGCCCCGACATGCGCTGGTGCGCCTCGGCGCGGTAGCGCCGGATCTCGCGGTCCCGCAGCCCTTCGGCGGGATCGGGGTTGAGCAACTCGGCGATCGACCGTTCGCGCGAATCGCGGGAGCGCGATTCCTCCCCCCGCGTCGCACGGGCAAGGTCGACGCTGTTCTCGGTGAAGGAGAGCAGGTTGAGGCGCAGCGGCGGCGTCCCCGGCGCGGCGTTCGCCGGCGCCTGCTCGACCTGCTGGCGCACGCCGTTCAGGAGTGTCACGCGGGGGCCGGAGGGCGTGGTGGTGATGCGGCCCTGCTCGGCGAGGATCGTGATCGGCGCGCCGTCCTCCCGCTGGTCGTGTACCAGGATGCCGCGCAGCGTGCCGTCCGGGTCGCGATAGCGGGCATACACCGTGAGGTCGTTCCCGACCTGGGAAAAGACGCCCTCCTGCAGCAGCACGCCCACCAGCTGGTTGCGGATCTCGAACTGCCATTCGCGGAAGGCGGTGTGGCTGATGGGCACGAGCCAGATATTGAGCACGACGCAGATGCCGGTCGCGATCGTCGCAAGCAGCGCCGCCGGGCGGGCGAGCACCCATTGCGACAGGCCTGCCGCACGCATCACCACCAGTTCGCGGTCGGATGCCAGCCGCACATAGAGGAACAGCACCACGATGAAGCTCGTGATCGGCAGGATCACCGCAAAGAACGACGGGAGCATCAGGCTGGTCAGCTTGACGAACACCACAAGCGACAGCCCGCGGTCGAGCACAAGCTCGATGAAGCGGAGCGACTGGGTCAGCCATACCAGCGCCGCCAGCCCGACCGTGACGGCGAGCAGGGCAATGGAGAGCTGTCGGAAGATGTAACGGTCGATCCGGGTCATCACGGCGCCGGCAACCTAGAGGTTTGCGCCCGGCCCCGGAAGCCTCGGCCGTCCCGCCCCGTTGCGCGGGCGTATCAGGGCAGGACCTTGCCCGGGTTCATCAGGCCCGCGGGGTCGAGCGCGGCCTTGATGCGCCGCATCGCGTCGAGCTCCGCCCCGCCCCGCCAGGCCTCCATCATGTCGGTCTTGAGCCGCCCGATTCCGTGTTCGGCTGAGAAGGAGCCGTCGAGCTCGCGCACCACCTCGTTCACCGTGTCCATGATGTCATGGCTGCGGGCGAGGAAGGCGTCCGGGCCCATCCCCACCGGCTGCTCGAGGTTCATGTGGATGTTGCCGTCGCCCATATGGCCGAAGGGCACGGGGCGGATGCCTGGGATCAGCGATTCGCAGGCCGCCGAGGCGCGGCGGATCAGCTCCGGCACCTTCGAGACCGGGACGGAGACGTCGTTCTTCACGCTCGCCCCTTCCTTGCGCTGCGCCTCGGGGTGTTCCTCGCGGATGCGCCAGATGGCGGCGCGACGCGCCTCGCTGCCGCCGACCACGGCGTCGAGTACCTCGCCCGACTCCATCGCCGCGCCGAGCACCTGTTCGGCGAGCCCTTGCAGGTCGGCATCGGCGCGGGTCGAGGCGAGGTCGACCAGGATGTAGTGGTCGGCGCGTTCGGCGAGCGGCAGCGTCACGCCCGGGATGTGCTTCAGCGCGAAATCGACGCCGAGGCCGGACATGTACTCGAAGGCGCGGATCGCGGTCTCGTCTGCCTCGCGGAAGCGGCGGAAGACGGCAAGCGCCGCGTCCTCGTCCGCGACCGAGCAGAACAGCACCTCGTTCGCGCGGGGCCGCGCGAACAGGCGCAGCGTCGCCGCGGTGATGATGCCGAGCGTGCCCTCCGCCCCCACGAACAGGTGGCGCAGCGCGTAGCCGGTATTGTCCTTGCGCAGGCGGCGCAGCCCGTTCCAGACCTGCCCGTCCGGCAGCACCACTTCCAGGCCGAGCATCAGTTCGCGCGCATTGCCGTAGCGCACCGTCGTGTTGCCGCCGGCATTGGTGGAGAGGATGCCGCCGATCATGGCCGTGCCCTCGCCGCCGAAGGAGAGGGGAAAGAGACAGTTCGCCTCCGCCGCCGCATCCTGCGCGACCTTCACCACCACGCCCGCCTCGGCCGTCATGGTCATGTCGAGCGGGTCGATGTCCCGGATGCGGTTCATGCGTGCGAGGGAGAGGACGACGGAGCGGCCGTTCCCTTCGGGCGTGGCGCCACCGACCATCGAGGTGTTGCCGCCCTGGGGCACGATGGCGATGCCGGCCTGCCCGCAGATGCGCACGCAGGCGGCGACCTGGTCCGTGTTCGCCGGCCGCAGCACGGCCATCGCCGCGCCGCGATAGAGGCCGCGCCAGTCGGACAGCGCGGGGGCGATGTCGGCCGGGTCGGTCAGCAGGCCGGCGGGGCCGAGCAGGGTGGCGAGGGCGGCGGGCAGGGCGTCGGTCATGGCCCGCGCATCTGCCGCGCAAGCCCGGCGCCGGTCAATCTCACCCCTTGCCGGTCATCCGCGCAAAGACCTGCCTGTCCCGGTTTTCCTGCATCAGCATGGTCAGGCTCGGGATGTTGCCGAGGCCGAGGCCCTGCGGCGGCCCGCCCTCCGGATCAGGCTCGACCTTGCCATAGGGTTCGGAGGCAAGCTTCTCCCACTTCCCGGCGGGCTTCTTCGCCTCGATGGTCACGACCGTCGCCTTGAGCAGCATGCGCACGATCGCCTCCTTCGGCGAGGAGGGCTTGGTGAGCGAGGGGTTGCCCGCGATCATGGTCCAGCCATTGGCAAGCGCCCAGGCGGTCAGCGCATCCTTGTCCATCATGGGCGTCGTCCTTGCATGTGCGGGCCTTCTGCGCGCGGGGCGCCGCGCGCGCAAGGCATTCAGCGCGTCTCGTCCGGGCCGGGCTTCAGCCCGTAGCGTTCCACTAGCGCCCAGACGTGGCGCGGGATCATGTTGCGCATCATGCCCGGCTTCTGCCGGCGCAGGTGCAGCACCGTCTCGATCGCCTTCATCTCGAGCCGCGCGCGGGCGAATTCCAGCCCGCGCGGGCCGATGCGCGGCTGCAGCCAGGCGACGATGGGCCGCGCCCAGTTCGGCATGCGCCGCAGCGGCAGGCCGCCGGCGGCGCGTTCGGTGTTCGCCATGAAGCCTTTGACGGCCGCGGTGCGGCGCCCGGCGCTGCGTGGTGTCTCGACCAGCACCTCCTCGCCGAGCAGGGAGAGCAGCGCCTCCCCCTTCGCGTTGCGCACGATCAGCCATTGCGCGCCGGTGCCGCCCATGTAGCCGACCGTGATGTCGGCGAGCGCATTGGTGTAGTCGACGCAGGTGCGGCAGGTCAGCGGAAAGAAGTCCGCCGGCAGGTCGGACAGCGGCAGCATCAGGAAGGGAATCTCCCGACGACGCCCGTCCTCGTGACGGATCTCGACATGATAGTCGGCGCGGAATTCGAGGTAGGTGACCGTCGCGGGCGTCGGGTCGACCAGCGCCAGGAAGCGATGAAAATTCTCGGTGGTCGTGTTGTCTGAACACGGCGTGCCGATGACGAAGATCTCCTCGAAGCCGAGCCGCTCCTCGATCGCGCGCAGCGCATAGACCTGGCAGGGGATGCCGATGATGGCGACGCGCTTGTGCCCCGCTGCCGCGGCCGGTTCCAGCAGGGCGAGCAGCGGCGCGTAGCCCATGCGCATGCCGCGGCATTGTGCGAGATCGGCCGCATCCGTCACCAGCACGGGGACGGGCTTCCAGCGATCCTGCGGGTCCGGCGCCATGGTCAGCACAGCGGTGACCGTACCTGTCTCCAGCAGCCGCTCCGCAATGCGCGTGGTGATGCCGGTCCATTGCGCGCCTTCGGCCGGCCGCCTCAGCGCGGCGCGGACCATGCGGCGGAAGGGGCCGAAATGCGTCTCGTCCGGGCGGGCGGGGTCGCGGGCGCGGCCATGCACCTTCGCTTCCAGCATTGCGTAGTCGGGCTTGATGAACTGGCAGGCCACGCCGCAGGCCTTCGCATCCGCCATTCGGGAGACGCCGCAATCGGTGCAAAGGCCGCGCGGGGCGGGGTCGCGCAGCGGTGGCGCCTGGACGCTCACAGGAAGGCCAGCCCGACCAGCGCGCCGGCGCCGAGCACCCAGAGCGGCGAATAATCCGTCCGCCACACGAACACCGCCGAGCAGGCGGTGAGGAGCATCGGCAGCCACCACTCCGCCGTGCCGCGCGCGAGGATGAGGCCCGAGGCGCCGATCAGCCCGACCGCGATCGGCACCAGCCCCCGCTCGATCGTCTTGAGCCACATCCGCCCGGCAAGCCGCGTGCGCAGGCGGGAAAATCCGAAGGCCATGAGCGAGGTCGGCAGCGTCATGGCAATGACCGCGGTCAGCATCCCCGCGATGCCGCCGACATGCCAGCCGAACAGCCCCACCACCAGCACATTCGGCCCGGGCGCGGCCTGGGCAAGGGCGAAGCGCCGCGCGAAATCGGCGCTGTCCATCCAGCCATGCACCTCGACCACCAGGCGGTGCATCTCCGGCAGCACGGCGATGCCGCCACCCACCGAGACCAGCGAGATGGCGCCGAAGCCGAGGACGAGCTGCCAGAAGACCGTGGCCGTCATGGCGCGCGCATCGCCCGCCAGGCGGCTGCGATGCCGAACGGCGCGAGCCCCAGCACCACCCAGGGCAGCGGCACGCGGAACAGCCCCGCCGCGACGAGCGCGGTCAGCCCGACCGCCAGCAGCGCCGGCGGCGGCTTCAGCTTCTGCGTCATCTTGGCCGCGGTGCCCAGCACCATGCCCGCCGCCGCCGCACCGACGCCGGCCAGCACGGCGCGCACCGTCGGCACCTCCCCATAGGCGTCGTAGAGCATGGCGAGGCCGGCCAGCAGGATCAGCGGCCCGCCGAACATCGCCCCGGGGGCGGCGATGGCGCCCGCCGTGCCGTGGAAGCGGTCCCCCACCATGATCGCGGCGTTCAGCGCGTTCGGCCCGGGCAGCACCTGTCCCAGGCCGAGCGTCTCGGCATATTCCTGGTCGGTCAGCCAGCGTTTTTCCTCGACGAGCACGCGGCGCGCCCAGGCATTGATCCCGCCAAACCCGATCAGCCCGATCTTGCCGTAGGTGAGGAAGAGGTCGAGCAGCGTCGGAACCGGGCGGGGGGCGGAGTCGGTCATCGCCGCCAGGGGACCGCGCCCGGGGGCCGCAATCAACCCCCGTGCCACTTCCCTTCCGCTATCCCGTTCAATAACAGTCGGCCTGCCGCCGGGCGGAGACCCGGCCCAGAGGAAGGCCCGACGCCATGCCCCACCGCCGGACGATGCTCGCCGCCCTGCCTGCCCTGCTTGCCCTGCCGGCCAGGGCGCAGGAGGCGCCCTTCCCGAACCGCTCGATCCGCATCCTGCTCGCCTTCGCCCCGGGCGGCGGCACGGACCTGATCGCGCGGACGCTGGCCACGCCGATGCAGGGCATCCTTGGCCAGCCGGTGGTGGTGGAGAACCGCCCGGGCGCCGGCGGCAACATCGCGACCGAGGCCGCGGCCTCCGCCCGGCCGGACGGCTACACGTTGCTGATGGGCAACCATGGCCCGATGAGCGTGAACGTCTCGCTGTTCCGCAACATGCGGGTCGATCCGGAACGCGCTCTGGAGCCGATCGGCCTCGTCGCCGACGCGCCGCTCGTCGTCGTGGTCGGGCCGAAGTCGCGCGCGCAGAACCTGCGGGAACTGCTGGACGAGATCCGCGCCGGCAATGGCCAGGTGACCTATGGCAGCGCCTCCAACGGCTCGGCGAGCCACCTGGCCGCAGCGCTGATGCTGCAGATGGCGGGGCTTCGGGCCGAGCACGTGCCCTTCCGCGGCGCCGGGCCGGCGCTGACCGACGTGGTGGCGGGCCACCTGCACTTCATGATCACGACGCTGCCCTCGGTTGTCGGCCTGATCAACGGCGGCCAGGTGCGGCCGATCGCGGTGACCGGCGAGAACCGCATCCCCGTGCTGCCCAACGTGCCGACCGTCGCGGACACGATCCAGGGCTACAAGGCGACGGCCTGGTACGGGCTGCTGGTGCCGCGCGGCACGCCGGCGCCGGTCAAGGCCCGGCTGTTCGACGCGATGCGCCAGGCGCTGTCCGACCCCGAGGTGATCCGGCGCCTGCGCGACGAGGGCGCCGAGCCCTCGAGCCTCGATGGCGAGGGCTTCGCTCGGCTGATCCGCTGGGAACGCGAGCGCTGGGCCGATGTGATCCGCCAGGCCAACATCACGGTGGACTGAGGGTGCCGGCCGGGGCGCTCCCCCGGCGAGCGGACTGCCGTTGCGCTCCGCGCTGATGCCATGCCGGCAGGATGCCCGCGCTACGCTCCGCCGTTCTCCCCGTTCAGCCGCTTCATCGTGCCGGCCAGGGCTTCGATCCGCCGGGTGGTCTCGCCGACGAGGGTGTCGATCTCCTGCGCGGCGTCACGCGCCCTGGCGGCGAGCCCCTTGACCTCCTGGGCGACCACTGAGAAGCCCCGCCCGGCCTCGCCCGCGCGTGCGGCCTCGATGGTCGCGTTAAGCGCCAGCAGATTGGTCTGGCCGGCAATGCCCTGGATGGTGGCGCTGATCTGGGCGATCCGGCGCGAACTCTCCACCGCATCGGCGACGGCGACTTCCGTTTCCTGCACGGCCTGGCGGCGCGCCGAGACATCGACGCCGCACATCAGGATGCTCTCTGCGGTACCGTCGAAGCGCCGCTGGCAGGAGAAGATCGCGTCGAGCCAGCGCTCGGCGCCCGCCTCGTCGGGGAAGGGAACCTCGTGCCGCACCGCCTCTCCCGCCGTGGCGCGGCGGAGCGCGTCGGCGGGCAGGATGCCGGACAGCGGCACGGTGGCACCTTCGATCGGGGCGCCCGACATGCTCCATTCCGCAATCACGTTGGTGGCGGAGATCGTGCGGATCTTGCTGTCGAACTTCAGTGACGCCTGCTTGGTCTCGGTCACGTTCGCCTGGATGGAGATGTAGCGCTCGACCGCGCCGGAGTCGTTCCGGACCGGGTTGATCGCGAGGCTTACCCAGTAGGGCGTGCCGTCCTTGTGGTAGTTCAGGATCTCGACATAGCTCGACACGCCCTCGCGCAGCGCTTCGCGGATGCGCTCGACCGTCGCCGGGTCGGTCATGGGGCCCTGGAGGAATTCGCCGGGCTTGCGGCCGATCACCTCGGCTGCGGTATAGCCGGTCATGCGTTCGAAGCCGCCGTTGACGAATTCGATGCGGCGGTCCGCGTCGGTGATAATGACGGAATTGTCCGTCTCGTCAGCCACGAGCGAGAGCAGCTTGAACTGTTCGCGTTGGCGCACCTCCGCGTCCACGTTGCGGATGAAGGCGGTGTAGACTTGGTTGCCGTTGGTCAGGCGAATGCGGCTGAGCGAGAGGCTGCCCCAGACCCAGCTGCCGTCCTTGCGCGGCACCCTCACCTCGCGCGAGGTGCCGACGATCCGGTCCTGCCCCGTCTCGCGGTGGCGGTTCACGAAGCCGTCGTGGCGGCCCTGCATCTCGGCCGGGACCAGCATCTTGACGTTGCGGCCCATCACCTCGTCGCGCGCATAGCCCCAGAGACGCTCCGCCGCGGCATTGAAGAAGGTGACGTGGTTCTGCTCGTCGATGCACACCACGGCATCGAGCGCCTGCTCCAGCGTCTGGTTGATCGTCTCCTGCGCGTTCCGCTCGGCCGTCACGTCGCGCACGAAGGCGGTATAGCCCTGTTCGCCGGCTGGCAGATCGACCTTGGAGAGCGAGAGCGACACCCAGATCACCGAGCCGTCCCGCCGCTCCATCTGGACGGCGCGGGACGTGCCGACGATCCTGTTCTCTCCCGTGCGGCGGTGCTTGTCCACGAAGCCGTCGTGCCGCGACTGCATCGCGCGCGGCACGAGCATCGAGACGTTCCTGCCGAGCACCTCGGCGCTGGACCAGCCCCAGAGCCGTTCGGCTGCGGGATTCATGTAGACGACGTTGTTGCGGCCATCGATCGTGACGACGGCATCGACAACCTGGTCGAGCAGGGCGCGAAGTTCGGTTGATCCGGCTGGTGATGGCGCGGCAACCGATTGCTCATCGGAAAGCCGCCGTTCCTCGCGCCTCCAGAACATCGCCCACCCCGATCATCTGTTCACGACATCGTGATCATATTGGGGTGGTATGAATCATTCGTATCGGCTGAACGACGGGCCGTGCGGCCCGTCGCCCGGCGGCGCTTCAGCCCTTCCGCACGTTCCACATCAGCGGCACCGGGCTCGGCAGGATGTCCTGCACGTTCCGGCGGAACGCCGTCGGCTGCCACATCTGGCCGATCGTGACATAGGGCACGACCTCGAAGGCGCGCTTCTGCATCTCGAGGGCAATGCGCGTCTGGTCCGCCGGCGTGGCGGCCGAGAGGAACTGGTCGCGCAGCGTCTCGAGCGCGGCATCGGTCGGCCAGCCTGCCCATGCATTGGCGCCGTGCGTGCGCAGCGGCGCGTGCAGCGCGGGGTTGGCGAGGTCCGGGCCCACCCACCAGGTGTGGAAGATGGACCAGCCGCCCTGCGCCGGCGCGTTGCGGTTGGCGCGGCGGGCCAGCACGCTGCCCCAGTCGGTCGCGACCAGCTCCACATTCATGCCGAGCCGGCGCAGCAGGTCCTGCGTCACCAGCGACTGGGCGTGGTTCGCCGGGATGTCGGTCGGGCTGATGATGACGACGGGCTCGTTCGCGTAGCCCGCCTCGCGCAGCATCTGCCGCGCGCGGTCGAGGTTGCCGCCGATCGCCTCGATGCCGTCGTTGCTCGCCAGCGGCGTGCCGCAGGAGAAGAAGGCCTTGCACTCGCGGAAATAGCGGTCGTTGCCGACCACGGCCTGCAGGTAGTCCCGCTGGTTGACCGCCATCTGAACGGCGCGGCGGATGGCCGGGTTGTTGAACGGCGCGTGCAGGTGGTTGAACCGCAGCATCAGGATCGAGCCGACCGGGTCGATCTGCTCGAGCCGGACGTCGCGCGCGCGCTGGAGCAGCGGCAGCAGGTCGAAGGCGGGCTGCTCGTACCAATCCACCTCGCCGGTCTGCAGCGCGGCCGCGGCGGTCGCCGGGTCGGGAATGATGCGCCACTCGACGCGCTCGACATGCACGCGCTTGCCGCCGGCGGCGGAGGATGCGGGCTCGTTGCGCGGCACGTAGCCCGCGAAGCGCTCATAGACCGCCTGGCTGCCCGGCACCCACTGGTCGCGCAGGAAGCGGAAGGGGCCGGAGCCGATCGCCTCGGGCACCGGCGTGTTCGGGTCAAGGCTCGCATGCCGCTCATGCATGATGAACGGCACCTGGGAGGAGAGCTTGCCGATCGCGTCGATCAGCAGCGGGAAAGGGCGCGACAGGCGGATGCGGAAGGTCCGGTCGTCCACCACGCTCATCTCGGCGACCGCGGCCATCAGGGTCTGGCCGAAGCTGTCCCGCGCACCCCAGCGGCGCAGGCTCGGGATCACGTCCTGGGCGCGGACGGGCTCGTTGTCGTGGAAGCGCAGGCCTTCCCGCAGGCGGAAGGTCCAGACCAGGTCCGTTCCCGAGCCTTCCCAGGATTCGACCATCTGCGGGCGGATGCGGAACTCGGCATCGGTCGCGAACAGCGTATCGTAGACCATGTAGCCATGGTTACGAACGATGTAGCCGGTGGTGCCCACCGGGTCGATCGAGGCGAGGTTGGAATGGGGGATGAAGCGCAGCACGTTGCGCGCGGCCCCCTGGGCCAGGGCGGGGCTCGCGAGGCCCGCCGGGACGGCGGCGGCAGCCCCGGCGGCAAGGATGGAGCGGCGGGTCGGCATGGGTCGTGGGGCCTCCTGACCTGTTGTGATTGGGTATCAGATGAGGCCGCGCCGGTGGCCCTTGCAAGCGCCCGGCCCTGCCGGCCCTTGACCAGGGCGCCCCGGAACGCCTAGGCCCCGCGGCGCTTCCATGTTAAGCGCCGGGGCCCTCCCGTGGGGGCCGGGGCGCGAATCCGGCCGCACCGGGCGGATGGCAAAGGGAATCGGCCCGGGTTCGGTCCCGGCAGAATGGAGAGAGTCACGCGATGAGCGAAACCGCCGAGAAGGTGAAGAAGATCGTCGTCGAGCACCTCGGCGTCGAGGAGGCGAAGGTCACGCCCGAAGCTTCCTTCATCGACGACCTGGGCGCCGACAGCCTCGACACGGTCGAACTCGTGATGGCCTTCGAGGAGGCCTTCGGCGTGGAGATCCCGGACGATGCGGCCGAGAAGATCACCACGGTGAAGGACGCCATCGAATACATCGAGAAGCAGAAGGGCGAGTAACGCCCGCACGACTGGGGAGGGGTAGAGCGCGTGTTCCAGAACGGTTTCTCGCCGCGACGCGTTGTCGTGACCGGCATGGGCATCGCCTGCCCGCTCGGCCTCGGGGTCGAGCATGTTTGGAAGCGGATGCTCGCGGGTGAATCCGGGATCCGCGCCATCCAGTCCTTCGACACGACGACCCTGCCCGCCAAGATCGCCGGCCAGATCCCGGCCGGCGTGAAGGCGGAAGGCGGCCTCGACATCAACGAATGGATCCCGATCAAGGACCAGAAGAAGATGGATCGCTTCATCCAGTTCGCGCTCGTCGCGGCGGAGGAAGCGGTGGCCGATTCCGGCTGGCGTCCGGAAGGAGAAGAGGCACGCTGCCGCACCGGGGTCATGATCGGCTCGGGCATCGGCGGGCTCGAGACGATCCATGAGGCGGCGCAGCTGGCCGTTCAGGGCAAGATCAAGCGCATCTCGCCCTTCTTCATCCCCTCGGCGCTGATCAACCTCGCCTCCGGTCAGGTCTCCATCAAGTATGGCTTCAAGGGGCCGAACCATTCCGTGGTGACGGCCTGCGCCACCGGCGTGCATGCGCTCGGCGACGCGGCGCGGCTGATCGCGCTCGGCGATGCCGATGTGATGGTCGCGGGTGGGGCCGAAGCGGCGGTCTGCGAACTCGGCGTTGCCGGCTTCTGCGCCGCCCGCGCGCTGTCCACGGGCTTCAACGATACGCCCGCGACGGCGTCCCGTCCCTGGGACGAGAACCGCGACGGCTTCGTCATGGGCGAGGGCGCCGGCGTCGTGGTGCTCGAGGAATATGAACACGCGAAGGCGCGCGGCGCGAAGATCTACGCCGAGGTCATCGGCTACGGCATGTCCGGCGATGCGTACCACATCACCGCGCCGGCCGAGGGTCATGAAGGCGCCTTTCGTGCCATGAAGGCGGCCCTCGCTTCCGCCAACGTGACGCCGGCCGAGGTGCAGTACGTCAACGCGCACGGCACCTCCACGCCGCTCGGCGACGACCTGGAGCTCGAGGCGGTCGAACGCCTCTGGGGCGATGCCGCCAAGGGCCTCGCCATGTCGTCGACCAAGTCCGCCGTCGGCCACCTGCTGGGCGCGGCGGGCGCGGTGGAGGGAATTTTCTCCATCCTTGCCATCCGCGACAAGGTCGCGCCGCCGACGCTGAACCTGGAGAAGCCATCGCGGGAGAGCGCGATCGATCGCGTCGCGATGCAGGCCCAGCCGCGGAAGATCGACGTCGCCCTGTCGAATTCCTTCGGCTTCGGCGGCACCAACGCCAGCATCGTCTTCCGCGCCGCCCCCTGACGCGCCGGGGCGGATGAGCGAGGCCGCGCCGCCGCCCGCGCCACGCAGGCGACGGCACCGCGGGGCCATCGTTGCGATCGCGGTCCTTCTGGGCCTTCTCGGCGCCGCCGCCTTGGGCGCGCAGGCTGCTTGGCGCGTCTTCACGGCGCCGGGGCCACTCGCCGAAGCGGCGCAAATCGTCATCCCGCGCGGCGGGACCGAACGGATCGCCGCAACGCTGCTGGAGCGCGGCGTCATCCGCGACCCGCGTGCCTTCGCGATCGCCGCCTTCCTCACCCGCGGCGACGGACCGCTGCGCGCCGCCGAATTCGCCTTCCCCGCCGCCGCGCCGCTGGCGGAGGTGCTGCGCATCCTGCGCGAGGAGCGCCCGGTGCAGCGCCGCCTGACCATCCCGGAGGGCCTGACCGCGCACCAGATCCGCGCCCTGCTGGAGCGGGCCGAGGGCCTGACGGGGGAGATCCCGGCCTTCGGCGAGGGCGAATTGCTGCCCGAGACCTATGCCTTCGAGTTCGGCGAGACGCGCGCGGCCATCATCCGTCGCGCCGATGCGGCGATGGAGCGCGCGCTCTCTGAGGCCTGGGCGGCGCGCGCGCCGAACCTGCCCTTGGCCACGCCGCGGGAGGCGCTGATCCTCGCCTCTATCGTCGAGCGCGAGACAGCCCGCGCCGAGGAACGCGGCAAGGTGGCCGGCGTCTTCGTCAATCGCCTCCGCCGCAACATGCCGCTGCAATCCGACCCGACCGTCGCCTATGCCGCGACCAGCGGCGCGCCGATGGAACGGCCGATCAGCCGCGCCGATCTCGACCGTGATCACCCCTTCAACACCTACCGCATCCGCGGCCTGCCGCCCGGGCCGATCGCGAGCCCGGGCCGCGCCGCGCTCGCCGCCGCCACGCGCCCCGAAGCGACCGACTTCATCTTCTTCGTGGCCGACGGGAGCGGCGGGCACGCCTTCGCCCGCACGCTCGAGGAGCACAACCGCAACGTCGCCCGCTGGCGGGAGATCGAGCGCGGCGCTACGGCGCCGGCAGCACGCGCTCCGTCCGTCCCATCAGGTAATAGGCCGTAAGCCCGAGCCATTCGCGGAAGGCCCATTCGAACTGGCCGAGCCGTTCCGGGAAGGGCGCGTCGTACCAGGCCTGCCAAGTGTGGCCGGTGCGGTAGTTGACCGGCCAAGGCACGATCTCCCGCCACCCGGCGGCGCGGAACACGCCCATCGAGCGCGGCATGTGCGAGGCGGAGGTGACCAGCAGCCAGACCTCCCCGGGCTTTGGCTGGATCAGCCGGTGGGTCAGCACGGCGTTCTCATGCGTGTTGCGCGCCGCGTCCTCGTACACCACGCGCTCGGGCGGGATGCCCATGGCGGTCCAGAGCTGGCGCGCGACATCGGCCTCGGTCGTGCCGCCATGGACGAATGACCCCTGCCCGCCGGTGAAGACCAGCCGCGCCTCGGGATGCCGGCGTGCGAGGATCACGCCCTCGGTCATGCGTTCCGCCGCGCCGTTCAGGCTCGGGATGCCGCGCGCCTCGGTGATGTTCTGCTCGACCGCGCCGCCGAGCACGATGATGCCGTCCACGCGCGGTGGCGGCGGCGCGGGCCGCGCGAAGCGGTCTTCCAGCGGCAGCAGCATCCACTGGTTCACCGGCGTGGCCACCAGCATCGCGAAGAAGCCGAGCGAGAGCAGCACCAGCCACCGCCCGCCGCGCCGCCCGCGCCAGACCAGCGTGAGCCCGAGGAAGCCCAGGATCAGCGCGAAATGCCCCGGCCGGGCAGGGAACCAGAGGATCTTCGAGACCGCGAAGAGGATGTCGTTCATGGCGCGCGCCGCATAGCACGCCCGGCGCCGCGGCGCTGCTTGCGAAGTCGCAACGAAGCGGCATGATCGGCCGGACGTTTCGGAACCGGTGCATGAACCAGGATACGCTGCTTGCCGACCTTGCCGCCCTCGGTCCCCCGCTTGGGGCGCGGCTGCAGAAGCTCTGCGACGCGGAGGACTGGACCGATCCGCGCTTCCTGATGGTGGTGCGGCGCGCGCTCGGCCGCCGGCCGCGCATCCATCCGCGGCAATGGGAGATGGCCGCGGCCTTCCTGGCCCTCGCGGAGGCCGGCGTGCTGCGACCGGAGGCGCGCGGCATCGCCTTCGGCAGCGGGCGGGAACCGCTCACCTTCGCCGTCGCCTCCCGCGTCGCGCACCTGACAGCGACCGACCTCTATGAGGCCGGGACCGCCTGGGATGTGGCGCGCACCAACGACCCGCTCGCCTTCGTGCTGGGATCGGCGCCGAAGGGATTCGACGCCGCGCGGCTCGCCGTGCATCACATGGACATGCGGGAGGTCGGCTACCCGGCTGCGTCCTTCGACTTCTGCTATTCGATCTCCGCCTTCGAGCATATCGGCGACGATCCGGACTTCGTGGCGCATCTGAAGGAGGTGCGGCGGGTGCTCAAGCCGGGGGGCCTCTACGCGTTGACCACGGAAGTGGTCCCAGGCGACACCTCCCGCCCGACGCGCGGCAACTACGCCTTCGCGGTGTCCCACCTGCTGAGGTTGTTCGAAGAGGCGGGGCTCCACGCCGCGCCGGTGCTGCGCATGGCGCAATCGGATTTCCACGAGAACAATCCCCGCCCGCTCGCCAGCGTGCTGCACGAGGATCCGGCGGATCCGCTGCTGCAGGGGCTGACGCTGCGCGACCTCGGCGGCACCGTCTCCGGGCCCGTGCTGTTCCTGCTGCGCGCCGCGGACGGCGCGCCGCGGCCGGTCACGGTGGTCGGCCTGCCGCAGACGCGCCAGCGGGTGGAACGCCAGCAGGCCCTGCTGCGGCGGGAGCGCTTCGGCGACTGGGTGCGCCTCAATCCCTTCGCGCAGCGCGCCGCGCGCGCGCGGCAGGTGCTCGACCTCTGGGCGGCGACGCCGGCGCCGGCGGGTGGCGAGCCCCTGTTCGCGACCGCTTTCGTCGAGCCGGGCGAAGGGTCGCTGGACGTCCAGCTTGTCCTTGTGCCCTCGCCACGCCACGCGGGTCTGGCGACGGTCGTGGTCCAGGGCTTCCTGCGAGATCCGCAGGCCGAGGCGACGACTCGCGTCGCCCACGCCGCGCAGGTCGAGTTGAACGCCGCGCCTGGCGCGGCGCTCGTGGTGCGCTTCGCGGTCGATGTCGCGCCGGGGGAGGCCTTCGCGCTCTTCGCCCATGCGACCGCGGGCGCGGTGCTCCTCGCGAGCGTGGACGTGCAGGTCCGGCGCCGCACAAGGGGCGTCTGACACCGGTCGCACGACGGTCGGGCCTTCGCGCGGCGGATGACGCGCGCGGGGCTGGTGGGGCGGCCGCGCGCCAAACCACGGGACGAACACCATCCGCATGAAGGTTGACCCTTCGCGCGGATGGCACGCCCGCGTCGCGTCAGTCGGGCTCCGGTGCGATCGTCACCTCGCGGATGGCGAAGCTGCGGCGGCGATGGTCGCCATTCGCCGGGTCGATCGCGGCGAAGGTGGAGGAGCGCGGACCGGCGAGGGAGATGGCGAGCACGCCGCCACGGGCGGCGAGCAGCGCGGCGTCGATGCGGAAGGTCAGGCGGATGCCGGGCGTGGCCAGCGCGGCCTCGACGGGCAGCGCGCGGCCGGCGGCCGTCACCCGGATCCGCGCGGCATCGAAGCCCAGCGCCTCGACGACTTGCAGCGAGATCCGCAGCGGTCGCGGCGCGGCCGTGGCGACGAGAAGGCGCGCCGCCTCGGTGCTCCACCAGTAGCGATTGTCGTCCGCGGGGGGGCCGACCCAGCCTTGCGGATACCAGCCGTCGAGGAAGGTGGCGGCCGCATCCTCCTGCCGGACGAGCACCCAGGGCATGGGTCCCGTTCCGGCAAGGCCGGCGCGGAGCGCGGCGCCCATGCGGGCCACGGCGCTGTCGGCCTGCCACCGGTCGAGCCGTTCCTCGGCCTCTCGCCGCAGCGTGAGGTCGGCGCCGAGACGGGCGAGGAACTCATCCCGCCGCAGCACGGCCTCGCAAGCCTCGACCTCGTCCCGCGACGCCTTGCCCTCGTTCTGGCGGCCGACATCGAAGCAGGGCAGTCCGAAATGCTCGGACATGGCCGCGAGGCTTTCGCCCATCCGCTCGGTCACGCCGACGAAGTCGAAGCGGGCGAGTGGCGAGGCCGAGGGATCCGTCGCGTCCTCCGGCGTATGCTCGCTTCGCGGTCCGAAGGCGATGTTGAGGTATCGTGTCTGCGGATTCACCCCGTATTGCGGATAGGCGCGCAGGAAGTCCGCGATGCCGAGTTCCTTGGCCGGCGCGTGCATCGGCAGGTCGGGCATGTGGCGGAAGTACAGGTAGTGCGACGCGACGAGCCGCACCGGATGGCGGATGAAGGTCAGGAGCCGCAGCTTCTCGAGCGGCAGCAACGCGGCCAGCGAGACGCGCACATGCCCATGTAGGAACCGGGTGGTGTCGAGCCGTTCGCGCGCGGCGGCGAAATCCCCGTCGAGCAGCGTCAGCTGCGGCGGTGGCGGGAACACCTCCCGCACCGGCATGAAGGCCAGCATGTGCGAGACGACGGTGTTGCCGCCGGTCTTCGGGATGTGGATGAAGAAAATCGGGCGGCCGTCCGCCGCCGGGACAGGACTGCTCAGAAGGGGGACTCCCGCGCCACGAGGATGTTCTGCAGCCCGCCCGTGGCGGCGGCGAGCACGCTCCATTCGACAGGCGCGGTCCCGCCATCCTCCCCGATCGTCCAGGCCGAGAGGCCGAGGCCTTCGAGCAGCGCCACCACCTCGGGCGCGGGCATACCGGAACCGCGCATCATCTGCGGGCCGAATTCCATCATGATGCGGATGCCGGGCGAGCGTTCGAGGATGGCGCGCATGCCGCGCAGCGCCGGCCCCTCATGGCCTTCCACGTCCATCTTCATGACATCGACGCGTAAATCCGGGTCTGCCAGCACCTCGTCGATCGGGGCGAGTTCGCAATCGACCGCGTTCTTCGACGATCCGCTCGAATCATGCTGCTCCGCATTGCCGGTGAGCGATCCGCCGCCGGAATAGGCGTCGGTGAAAAAGAGCCGCGCCACGCCGCGCCGGTCGGACGCCGCGAGCCGGTGCACCTGCGTCCAGCCTGCGCAGCCATTGATGCGGATCGAGACGTCGACAAGGTGCGACAGGCGCGGGTTCGGTTCGAAGGCGTGCACCCGTCCGCCGGGGCCGGTCAGCCGCGCCGCGAGCATGGTGTAGACGCCAAGATTGGCGCCAAGGTCGAGCACCGTGTCGCCCGGGCGCACCAGCCGCCGGAACAGCGCCGTATAGGCCGGCTCCCACTGGCCGAGCGTCAGCAGGTGGACGCCGATGTCGAGGCTGCGCGTATCGACCATCAGCCGTGTCCCGTCTTCCAGGAACGTCACGGCCGTGTTGTCGCCAAGGTAGATCGTCTGGCTGTCGGCGACGCGATTCACCCGCGGCGCGAAATAGGCGATCGACTCCTCGAGCCGGATCGCGAGGCGGTCGAGCCGCTCCTCGATCGCGGCAAGCCGCCCGGCAATTCCGGGGGCCGCTTCCGCCTGGTGGTGATCGTCCATGCCTGCCGTGCCGAATGTCGCGATATCGCAACGATAGTCGTTCGCGACTGCGCGGCCAACCCCATGCGGCGGGCGTCAAGCCTCGGCGTAGGGGTTCTTCGTCCCGCGAAGCTGCAGGCGGATCGGCACGCCCGGCATGTCGAAGGCCTCGCGGAAGGCGTTCACGAGGTAGCGGCGATAATCCTCGGGCAGATCCTCGGCACGCGTGCCGAAGACGGCGATGGTGGGCGGACGCGCCTTCGGCATGGTCGCGTATCGCAGCTTGATGCGTCGCCCTTCGACCGCAGGCGGCGGGTGGCGCGCGAGCGCGCCTTCGAACCAGCGGTTCAGCTCGCCCGTGCCGATGCGCCGGTTCCACAGCGCATGCGTGGCGCGCACCGCGGGCATCAGCTTGTCCACGCCGCGGCCGGTGCGGGCAGCCAGCGGCACCACCGCGATGCCCTTCAGCTGAGCGAGCGAGGCCATCAGCACGTCGTCGAGCCTGCGCCGCGTGGCGGCCCGATCCTCGACCGCATCCCACTTGTTGAAGGCGATGACGACCGCGCGTCCCTCGCGTTCCGCCAGCCGCGCGATGCGCAGATCCTGCTCGTCCATCCCCAGCAGCGCGTCGACCACCAGGATGACGACCTCCGCCTCCTTCAGCGCGCCGAGCGTCGAGGCGACGGACATCTGCTCCAGCTTTTCCTCGATGCGCGCCTTCTTGCGCATCCCCGCCGTGTCCACGAGCCGCACGCGGCCGACAGCGTCATGCCACTGCACCGCGACCGAATCGCGCGTCAGCCCGGGCTCGGGGCCGGTAATCATCCGCTCCTCGCCCAGCAGCGCGTTGAGCAGCGTGGACTTGCCGGCATTCGGGCGGCCGACGATGGCGAGCCGGAGCGGACGGTCCGGGTCGTCCTCGGCGTCCTCCTCCTCTTCCTCCGGCGCTTCGCCGAGCGCCTCGGCCACGGCCTCGTGCAGCGCGCCGAGGCCTTCATTGTGCTCGGC
Source organism: Neoroseomonas rubea (assembly GCF_016106015.1). GTDB lineage: Bacteria > Pseudomonadota > Alphaproteobacteria > Acetobacterales > Acetobacteraceae > Neoroseomonas > Neoroseomonas rubea. The sequence continues at coordinate 1,378 of NZ_JACADQ010000042.1, read as the reverse complement.
GCTGACCGCGATCGGGTCGCCCAGGCCGAGTTCATAGGCCTCCATCGCCGCCGCCGCACCGCCGCGACCTTCGGTCTTGTTAGCCACCAGCAGCACCGGCAGAGAGGCGCGGCGCAACCAGGCGGCGAAGGCGCGGTCGGCCGGCGTCAGCCCGGCGCGCGCATCGACGACGAACAGCACCAGATCCGCCGCACGCAGCGCCGCTTCCGAACTCGCGCGCATGCGGCCGGCCACGGTGTCGGGCGGCGCTTCCTCGAGCCCCGCCGTATCCACCAGCAGCACGTCCCGCCCGCCGATCCGCCCTGGCACTTCCTTGCGGTCACGCGTCACACCCGGCGTGTCGTCGACGATCGCGATCTTCCGCTGGGCAAGCCGGTTGAACAGCGTGGACTTGCCGACATTCGGCCGGCCGAGGATCACGATTCGCGGGGTCATGGCGATGCGCGCGGCGCTAGCCGCCGGAGAGCGCGACGAGCGTCGCGTCCTCGGTCGCGGCCAGCAGCAACCCGCCCAGCAGCGCGGGCTGCTGCAGCACGCCTCCCGGCATCGGCGTGCGTCCCGTGACGACGCCGCTCATGGGGTCGAGCGAGACCATCTCGTCGCGGCTCGTGCCGACCAGCAATCGCCCGCCCGCCAGGACGGGGGAAGAGAGGCCGATACGTTCGGGCGGCCGGTTGCCGCGCGGCGCCGGACGAAGGGAGGTCACCCAGCGCACCTGCCCGCTGTCACGCCCGATGGCGGCCACCTGCCCCGCATCATTGGACATGAAGACCCAGTCCCCGGCGATCCAGGCAGCCTCGGTCCCGCCTGTTTCCTGCTCCCAGAGCCGGCGGCCGGAGCGCAGATCGACGCAGATTGTCAGCCCGCCCATGCCGACCGCGATGACGCGCCCGGCGCTGACCGCCGGGTGCGCGCGCACGCTGGCGATGTCCGACAGCGCGCCGGTGCCGGCGGCGGCAAGGCTTTCGCTCCACTGCACGCGCCCATCGGCCAGGCGGAGGGCGAACAACTCGCCGGAGGGGAAGCCCGCGACGACGGTCTCGCCATCGACAGCCGGCGCGCCCAGGCCGAGCGGGATCGTCGTCACCGCGGTCGCCCGGTGGGTCCAGCTGCGACTGCCATCCTCGGCCGACAGGCAGAGCAACTGGCTCGAGACGGTTGGCACCAGCAGCCGCCCACCGGCGATGGTCGGCGCGCCGCGCGCCGGCGCGGGCAGGTCGACGCGCCAGCGCACCTCCCCGGTTGCGGCATCGAGCGCCATTGCCTCCGACAGGCCCGTGGTGGCGAACACCGTCTCGCCGGAGAGCGCGAGGCCGGCGCCCATCGCCCCGTCGCTGTCGCGCCGCCGCGCCGTGTCGCGCCGCCAGCGCCGCCCGCC
>NZ_JACADQ010000419.1 GCF_016106015.1 Neoroseomonas rubea | reverse complement strand
GGGTCGGCCGCCGGCCCGTGCCGCACAGCATCGGCCCGCGCCGCGCGGGCGACCCCGCGGTTCTCGTCGCCGCCTCCGACCGCCTGCGCGCCGAGACCGGCTGGGCGCCGCGCCTGGGCAGCCTGGACGACATTGTCCGCACCGCCTGGGCGTGGCGGGAGGCCCATCCACGCGGCTACGCGGATCGCTGAGGACGGCGCGTCAGCCCAGCAGGTTGCCGTTCATCGGAACGGTCTTCCCCTTCTGCCAGAAGGGCTGGCCATCCGTGTCGAAGGCGTGCTGCGCGCGGAAGGGCACGGTCTCGGTCACGCCCGCGACGGTGCACTCCATCATGCCGGCCACGACCGGCACCTCCACGGGCGTGAAGCGCAGCCAGCGCCCATCATCCAGCGCGACAAAGGCGACCAGCTGCTCCTCGGTCGCGATGCGCAGATCCTCATCGCTGAAGCCGGCGGGCCCGGCCCGGCGCGCGCCCTCTGCCCGTTTCGAATCGTCGCGCCCATGGGTGTGGTAGAAGGCGACCGGCTTGGTGCCCGGCGGGCAACCGCGGTTCGGCGTCACGTAGCGGCCACAGGGATCCTTGGTGAACCCGATCGCGAGGTCGTCCTCCGAGCCCGGCGCACCTTCCACGTGCCCCAGCGCGCCCGTCTTCTCGTTGCGATGGACGATGCCCCCGCGTTCCAGCTGGTCGCCCTTGGACAGTGGCAGCAGCTTCCTGAGCCGCGCCTTGACGAGGTCCTCGATCGCGCCGTCCTCATTCGTTGGAGCCTTCCGCTGCCCCGCGCCCGCGCCAGCCATGGGCTGCCTCCATGCGTTGCCGGGCACAGCCTGCACGCGGCGGCCGCACGGCCGCCACGAAGCATCTCACAGCAACGCGCCGTTCAGCCGAAGCGGCGCGCCAGCCACGCCCCGGCCTCGGCCACCGCCCGGTCGGACGCCTTCACATGCCCGATGGCGCGCAGGAAGCCGTGCAGCACGCCAGGGAAGGTCGTCGCCTCCACATCCACGCCCGCCGCGCGCAGCCGGTCGGCCATAGCGTGGTTCTCAGCCGCCAACACGTCGAGTTCGGCCACATGCAGCAGGCAGGGCGGCAGGCCGGCCAGGTCCGCGCGCAGCGGGGCCGCGAGTGGATGCAGCCGGTCGGCCTCCCGCGGCGCGTAGCAGCGCCAGTAGAACTCCATCTTCTCCCGCGTCAGCGTGTGGCCGGTGGCGAATTCGACGTAGGAGGCCGTGTCGAGCCGCGAATCGAAGACGCCGTAATTCAGCAGCAGGCCTCGCAGCGCCAGGGCCGGATCCGTCTCCCGCAGCAGCAGCGCGGCCGCCATGGCGAGGTTCCCGCCCGCCGAATCCCCGCCGATCACGATGCGCGACGGGTCGAGCCCCCATTCCGCACCATGCCGCGCCACCCAGCGGATGACCGCGGCGCATTCCTCGAGGGCCTGCGGAAACGGCGCTTCGGGCGCCAGCGCATAGTCCGGCCCCACCACTGCGCAGCCCGCCGCCGCGGCATAGGCGCGCATGATGTGGTCATGCGTGTCGATGCTGCCCCAGACCCAGCCGCCGCCATGGATGTAGACCATGACCGGCAGTGGCGCGTCGGTGCGCGGGCGGTGCACGCGGCAGGCCAGCCGCCGGCCGCGGATCGGCAGCCAGCGGTCGCCGCTCTCGGCCATGCGCGGTCCGCCAACGGCCGACAGCGTCAGCCCCGGCCCGTCATTCGCCGCCCGCGCCGCATCGAGCGGCGGCGTCATCGCCACCGGCGGAAAGGCGCGCCCGCGCTCCTCCATCATGGCGGCGAAGGCGCGCATCTCGGGGTCCCAACGGTCCATCACGTCTCTCCTGGCTAGCGAGGGAAAGCGTGCGGCAGGCCCGGCAAGGCGGCAAGGTTGCGACAGCGCGCCGGAAAGATCATGCTGCACCGCACAATGCTGCCCGCTCTCACCCTCTCCGGCCGCGGGGGGTTCCGCGACCAGGCGCTGCTCAAGCCCGGCAGCCTCGTGCTGGTCGCGGCACCGGGCAACGTCGAGGCGCCGCTCCTCGCGCGCAACATCGCCGCCGGCGGGTTCCGCGGGCGGGCCTTCGCCGTTGGCGACGGGTTCGACGGCTTCGAGGCCGCGGCCAGCATCACGGACCTGCCGCTCACGCCCGACCTCGCCATCCTCTGCGTCCCGGCGACCGGGCTGGGCCCGGCGATGGAGGCGCTCGCCGCCAGGGGTTGCTTTGCCGCCATCATCCCCGGCCAGGCGCCGGACCTCGCTTCCATCCAGGCGCGCACGGGGGTGCAGGCGCTGGGCCAGGGCTCCTTTGGCATCGCCGTGCCGGCGATCGGGCTGAACGCGACCCTGTCCCACCTCACCCCCGCCAAGGGGAGGCTCGCGCTGGTCACGCAGTCCTCGGCCATCGCGCGGGCCGTGCTCGACTGGGCGGCGGCGGAATCGGTCGGCTTCAGCCACGTGGTCGGCATCGGCGGCAACCAGGGCTACGGCTTCGCGGGCGTGCTGGACTGGCTGGCGCGGGATGCGGGGACCGGCGCGATCTTGCTCGACATCCGGCGGATCAAGAACCGGCGCATGTTCATCTCGGCTGCCCGAGCGGCCGCACGCACGCGCCCCGTGGTCGCAATCCGCGCCGGTGGGCGGCTGGCCGATGCCTCGGGGGAAGCGGATGCGGTGATGGAAGCCGCGCTGCGCCGCGCCGGCGTGCTGCGCGTCGCGGGACTCGAGGACCTGCTCTCCGCAGCCGAAACCCTGGCCCGCGTGCGCACCCCGACCCGACCGGGCCCCGCCGGTGCTGGCGATCGGATCGCGGTGGTCACCAACGGCATCGGCCTGGGCGCGCTGGCGTCGGACGCGGTCCTTGCCGGTGGGGCGCGACTCGCCGAAGTGCCGGAGGACGCGATGGCGGCGATCGCCCCGGGTCTTCCGGCCGGCAGCAGCGGGCGCAATCCGCTGGCCATCGGCCCGGCCGCCTCGGCCCGGCTGGGAGAGGCCGCCGCGATGCTCGCCGCGCTGCGGGAAGTGGATGCCGTCGTCGCGCTGCACGCCCCGACGGCCGAGGAGAACCAGGACCTGGCGCGGGAGGAACTGGCCGCGGCGGTGAAGGCGAGCCGCGGCGCGCCCATCCTCGTCGGCTGGCCGGGCCAGGCGACGGCGGGGGTGCAGCGCGCGCGCCTGGCCGAAGCCGGC
>NZ_JACADQ010000418.1 GCF_016106015.1 Neoroseomonas rubea | reverse complement strand
GCGCCGCCGGTGCGCCGGGGGCGCCAGCCGGCGGGCCGCGACGGCCGTCCCTGCCGCGATGCTGCACCTCGTCGCGGGAGAGCGCGCCATCCGCGTTCCGATCCGCGGCGCGGAAGGCCGCCTCGGCCATCGGGCGCAACTCGTCGAAGCTGACGCGGCCGTCGCCGTTCGCATCCATGAAGCGGATCATGGTGCCGACACGCTCCTCCATCCGCGCGCGCATCTGCTCGGGCGGGGCGCGGCGGCCTTCGGGGCGGCGCGACTCGTAGTAGGCGCGTATTTCCTCGAGTGTCACGCCGCCATCGCGGTTCGCGTCCATCTCGGCGAAGCGGGCCTGCAGCCAAGCCAGGCCTTCCTCCCGCGTGACACGGCCATCATTGTTCGCGTCGGCGCGGGCGAAGGCCTCACCAGCCGCGAAGCCACCGCCGCCACGATGGCCGTGGTGGCCGCCGTGATGGTAGCCGGGGCCATCGCCGCGCATCATGCCCTGGCCAGGCCCGCCGCCGGGGCCACCCGGGCCCGGCTGGGCCATCGCGAGACCCATGCCGCCCGCGGTCAGTGCGACGGCAAGCGCCGCGATCGTCGTCTTGCGCATCTTCTGCGTCCTTATGCTCGGGCGGACCAATGCCGCCGACCATCGAACCCTGCGCCCGCAATGTAACAGCGCCATTGCCCCCGCTCTCCGGCGGGGTGAGGAAAAGTAACGCGCCGCTTATCCAGCCGGTGTCCCCGCCTCGCCGAGGTCCCACCACATCCCCGCGAAGCCAAGAATCCCCTCGCGCGCCGGCGCGATGAGGAAATGCTCGTCCGGTCCGTGCTGCTTGCAGCCATTGTAGCTGTGCGGGACCCAGACCAGCGGAACGTGCAGGTGGTCGACGAAGACGTCGCCCGGCAGCCCGCCCGAGGAGTTCGGGATGATCTGCACACGCTTGTCCAGCGAGCGCGCCATGCTCGCCTGGGCCCAGCGCACCCAGGGGTGGTCGGGGTCAGTGCGCGACGCCGCCATGCGGACGAAGTCGTTCTCGACCGCGATCTCATGGAAGCCATGCGCGTCCAGATGCGCGCGCACCGCGGCCCCGAAGGTCGCGGGGTCGCTGTCCACCGTGTAGCGGATCTGGCAATGCGCCCGCGCATCGGGGGCCACCGCGTTCACCGGGTTCTCCGGCCGGCCAGAGATCATGGCGAGCACGATCAGGCTGTTCCAGCCGTAGATCTTCTCGGCGCTGCTCAATCCGGGCTCGCCCCAGCCAGCATCGATCGTCGCCGCGCCGTCGCCGCCGCCGACCGGGCAGCCATCGAGCACGGCGCGCACCGAATTGGGCAGGGAGGGCGGCAGGATGCCGCGCACCAGCACCTTGCCGTTGCGGTCCATCATGGTCGTCAGCGCATGGGCGAGCAGGATCGCCGGGTCGCGCGTCAGCCCGCCCCAGTGGCCGGAATGTACGCCGCCAGGCCGCAGCTTCAGCACCAGGTCGAAGTGGAAGGTGCCTCGCGTGCCGGTCGCGATCGTCGGGATGCCGGGCTCGACCCGCGGGCCATCGCTCGCGATCAGCACATCGGCCGAGAGTTCCTCGGCATGGGCTGCGACGAATTCCTTGAGGCCCTTCGAGCCCCGCTCCTCCGCCATCTCCAGCACGATCTTGACGTTGAAGCCGAGCTTCCCGCCGCGCTCGGCCAGCACGGCCTCCAGCGCCGCGATGTTCAGCGCGTGCTGGCCCTTGTTGTCCGCGGTGCCGCGGCCGTACCAGCGGCCATCCTCCTCGATCAGCCGCCAGGGCTCGAGCCCCTGCCGCCACTGGTCCTCGAGCCCGCGCACCGTATCGCCGTGTCCGTAGAGCAGCACGGTCGGCCGCGACGGATCCTCGAGGCGGATCCCCGTGAGGATCGGCCCGAAGCCCGGCAGTGGGTTCGGGCGTACCTGGACCGCGAAGCCCAGCCGTTCCAGCCAGGGCCGGATGGCCCCGTTCAGGTAGCGGTCGAGGTCCGCCTCCCGCCCTTCCTCCTGCGCGGTGGAGGGGATGGCGACGAGGTCGGACAGCAGCGCCTTGAAGCCGCCGCCGTCGAAGAAGGATGCGGCGCGGGCAATCGCGCCTTCGCGGGTGGCCATGGCGCGCCTCCTCAGACGATCTTGTTGACCAGCGCAGCCTCGCCCCGCTGCAGGCGCGCGATGTTCTCCATCATGAAGTCGAGGACGTTGTCCTCGTACATGTGGGTCTCGCCGCCGGTATGCGGGGTGATGAGCACGTTCGGCATGTCCCAGAGCGGGCTCTCGGCCGGCAGCGGCTCGTCGGCCGTCACGTCCAGCGCGGCGCCGGCGATGCGGCCTTCCTGCAGCGCCGAGACGATCGCCGGTTCGTCCACGACGCGCCCGCGCGCGACGTTGATCACCTGCGCGGTCGGCTTCAGCGCGGCGAGCGCGGCGGCATTCACCAGACCCCGCGTCTCGTCGGTCAGCGGGCACGCGAGGATGAGGAAATCCGCGCGCGGCAGCACGGAATTGAGGTCGCGGAAGGAATGCACCTCGTCCGCGCCCTCGGCGCCTCCGGCGACGTTCTGCCGCACGCCCACCACCGTCATGCCGAGCGCCTTGCACAGCCGCGCGATGCGCCCGCCGATGCGCCCGAGGCCGACCACGACCGCGGTCTTGCCGCCGGCCTCGTCCTCGCGCTTGGCGAAGTCCCCCATCATGCCGCGCCAGAAGCGCTTGGCCTGGTTGTCGCGCGCCTCGGGGATGCGGCGAAGCAGCGCGAGCATCAGCGCGATCGCGTGTTCCGACACAGCATTGGCGTTCACACCCTGCCCGCTCGCCAGCCGCATGCCATGGGCGCGGAAGACCTCGCGATCATACTGGTCCGTACCCGCGCTGGCGGACTGGACGAACTTCAGCCGCGGCGCGATCGCGGGCAGGTCGTTGCGCCACAGACCGGAGCAGACCAGCACGTCGCAGCCGCCGATCGCCGCATCCAGCGCCGCGCGGTCGCGCACCTCGACGAAGCGGATGCCGGTGCTCCGCGCGGCGAATCGGTCGCCGAAGCGGTAGGCGACATGGGCGAAGCAGAGGTTGAGTTGGTTGTTCGGCGGCAGCATGCGCGGGCGGTCCCGATGATGGCGATGCGCGCGACCGTGGGCCGGGCGCGCGCGCCGCGCAAGACCGTGGCGGCGCTCAGCGCGTGCGGGATGGCGCGCCGCCGCTGCCTC
>NZ_JACADQ010000417.1 GCF_016106015.1 Neoroseomonas rubea | reverse complement strand
CGGCCATAGCCGGGGCCGTCGCCAGGGTCGGCATCGGTGTAGCCGGTGCGCGCGCGCGTCGCGCGCGCGTTGCCGCGGCCCTGGCCCGGACCATCGCTGGGGTCGGCGTCGGTCAGGCCGGTGCGAACCGGGCGCGGCGCGTAGCTCGGCCCGGCCGAGGGGCCTGGCACCACCACGCACCCCGCCAGCGCAGGCGCCGCCGCCCCGACCGCGACCACCTTCAACACGAGGGCGCGGCGCTTCAGGCGCTGCGGCTGCTCATCGTCCGGCATCAAACGTCCTTCCTCAAACTGCTCGATACTCGTCCAAATTGAGACACGCGCGCAAGGGGCGCCGATCTCCCCCTTCACGGAACGGGTCGGCCCGGCGCAGACTCATGTCCTTCAGGGAGAAAGTCCGGATCACCGCCATGACCCATCGCCGTACGCTCATTGCCGCCGCCGCCGCGCTTGGCCTCGCGCCGCGCCTTGCCGCCGCGCAGCAGCGCTTCGCCAGCCTCTACATGTTCATCCCGGCCGGGCCGGGCGGCGGCTGGGACGGCCTCGGCCGCGCCATCGAGCAGGCAGCGCGCCAGGCCAGCCTTGTCGGCAGCTTCCAGTTCGAGAACGTCGGGGGCGCCGGCGGGACGGTCGGCTTGCCGCGCTTCCTCAGCCAGCGGCGCGGCCGGCCGGACGCGCTGATGGTCGGCGGTTCCGTCATGGTGGGCGCGGCGCTGACCAACCGCACGCCGGTCACGCTGCAGAACACGGTCGCGATCGCGCGCATGACCGAGGAAGCCGGCGTCGTCATCGTGCCCGCCAACAGCCCGCTCCAGAACATCGGCCAGCTGGCCGAGGCGCTGCGCGCCAACCCGCGCGCCGTCTCCGTCGCCGGCGGCAGCGCGGGCGGCACCGACCACATCATCCTCGGGCTGATGCTGCAGCGGCTTGGGCGGCAGGCGCGGGAAGCCTCCTTCGTCGCCTTCCCCGGCGGCGGGCCGGCGCAGGCCGCGATCCTGGGCGGTCAGGTGAATGCCGGCATCTCCGGCTGGTCGGAATTCTCCGAGCAGATCAAGGCCGGGCGCGTGCGCGCGCTGGCCACGACGGGCGAGACGCGGCTCGACCCCGCCGTGCCGACGCTGAAGGAAAGCGGCATCGATGTCGTGGCGACGAACTGGCGCGGTGTGTTTGGTGCACCGGGCATCACGCCGCCGCAGCGCCAGGCGCTGGTCGACCTGATGACGGCGATCCATGCGACCGAGGGCTGGCGCCGCATCCTCGCCGATCGCGGGTGGGAGGACGCGTTCCTGACAGGCCCCGCCTTCGACCAGTTCCTCGAGCGCGACCGGAGCGAGACCGAGGGCGTGCTCAAGGATCTGGGCCTCGCCTGAGCGGCGAGGGCGCGCGCGATGAAGGCCGGCGCGCGGCCGGACCTGGCGGTGGGCCTGGGCGTGACGGCGCTCGGCGTGCTGGCGGCCTGGCTCACCTGGGTCATCCCGGTCACGCCGGTCTACGCGGTGGTCGGGCCGAAGCTGGTGCCGGCGCTGATCGCCGGCGCGCTGGTGCTGTTCGGCCTCGCGCTCTCGGGCGTCGCGCTGCGCGGGGGCTGGAGCGCGGACATCGCCGAGGTGGCGGAGGCCGGGCCGCCGAACCTGGTCTCGCTCGGCTGGCTGCTGGGTGGACTGCTGCTGAACCTGGTGCTGATCGTGCCGCTCGGCTTCGCTCTGTCGGCCGCGATCCAGTTCGTCTGCACGGCGCGCGCCTTCGGCAGCCGCAGCCCGGTGCGGGATGCGGCGATCGCGCTGGCGGTCTCGCTGGGCGCCTTCTTCCTGTTCGTCGAGGCGCTGGGGGTGAATATCGGCGCCGGCCTGCTGGAAGGCGCGATCCTGCGCGCGCTGGGGCGGGAGGTGATGTGATGGGCCCGCCCAATGCGCAGGAGGGCCAGCAAAATGCGGATCGAGGCTGTGCGTCGATCCGGGAGCGCAAGGCGCGACCGCGCCCAGACCGACCCATGTCGTCCGTGCGCCAGTGGATGGCGCGAAGCCAAGGCCGGCGGATGCCGGCCGCCCGGCGCATGAGGGCCAGCAAAATGCGGATCGAGGCTGTGCGTCGATCCGGGAGCGCAAGGCGCGACCGCGCCCAGACCGACCTATGTCGTCCGTGCGCCAGTGGATGGCGCGAAGCCAAGGCCGGCGGATGCCGGCCGCCCGGCGTCTGAGGGCCAGGAAAAATGCGCGCCTTCCGCTTCGTCACCGTCGATGTCTTCACCGACCGCCGCTTCGGCGGCAACCAGCTCGCGGTCTTTCCCGATGCGCGCGGGCTCACCGACGCCGAGATGCAGGCGCTCGCCGCCGAGTTCAACCTCAGCGAGACGACCTTCGTCCTGCCGCCCGCGAACCCGCAGCACAGCGCGCGCGTGCGCATTTTCAACCGCGTGGCGGAGATGGCCTTCGCCGGGCACCCGAATGTCGGCACCGCCTATGTGCTGGCGCGCGAGGATGAGGAAAGCCCGCGCGCCTACCGCTTCGAGGAACCGGCGGGGCTCGTCGAGGTGACGCTGATGCGCGATGCCGCGGGCCGCGTGACGGGGGCGGAGGTCGCGGCACCGCAGCCCCTGCGTATCGGGGCGACGCTGCCGGTCGCGACGGCCGCCGCCTGCGCCGGCATTCCCGAGGCCGCTGTGCTGACCGCGCGGCACGCGCCCACGCTTGCGGCGGATGGCGGGAACCATCGGCTGCTGGTGGAGGTGACGCCAGAGGCGTTGTCGGCCGCGCAGCCGGACCTTGCGGCGTTCCAGCGCGCGGTGGCCGAGCATGCGGATGCGACGTGCGGCTTCCTTTCTCTCTACATCTACGCGCCCGAGGGCTCCGCCGTGCGGGCGCGGATGTTCTCGCCGCTTGCCGGCACGTGGGAGGACGCCGCGACGGGGTCGGCGGCCACGCCGCTCGCGGGCTTCCTGCTGCATCTGTCGGGCGAGCAGGACGGGGCGTGGGAGATCACGCAGGGCGTGGAGATGGGGCGGCCGAGCCTGCTCTCCGCCCGCGCGCGGCGCACGGCGGAGGGGATCCGCGCCAGCGTCGCCGGACGCTGCGTGCCGGTGCTGCGGGGAGAGGCGGTGCTGTAGGACCGAGGGGGCGTCGCCCCTCTCGCAGACATCACCGCCGGCGCGCGCGCGTCGTCGTGGCCGGTGCCGCCCGCCGTGGCGGCGGTGGTGCGGCCCGCCCG
>NZ_JACADQ010000416.1 GCF_016106015.1 Neoroseomonas rubea | reverse complement strand
CGGGCGCTGCGCCCTGCCCGGTCGCGGCGGCATCCCGCGCGCGCGGCCCCGGCGCCGGCGCCGCACCTTCCAGCCGCGGCGGCACGGGCGGGACGGCATCCACGACCCGGTCGCCCGAGCCGCTCCAGTTGTACCAGGCGACATAGGCGCCGATCGCCAGCACCACGCCCGCCGCGACCAACGCGCCGGCCGGCACGCCACGGGACGGCACGGGCTCGGGGAAGACGAGGTCGCCGTTCTTCGCCGCCGCCCCACCCGTCACGTCGCGGAAGCGGCGGACGGATTCGTCCGGGTCGAGCCCGAGGGCGGTCGCGTAGGACCGGACGAATCCGACGGCATAGGCCGGGCCCGGCAGGTCTCTGATCCGTCCCTCCTCGAGCGCGTGGATGTACCGGCGATTGATCCGCAGCCGCTCGGCCATGTCCTCGACACTGGCGCCGAGCGTCATGCGCGCCTCGCGCAGGTCCTCGCCGACGCGGGCGGCCTCCGCGGCGGTGATCTCGGGACGGGGTTGGCGCTTCATGGGCGGCATGGCTTCGGCAGCGGGGCTTCTACCCCCGCACTCCCCCGCGCGCAAAGGGGCAACCGGGGCACGGCCCGATCACGCCGCGTTGCCCCGGCGCGCCGCGATCGCGGCGGCGGCCTGGCCGATCAGCTCGGCGACGATCTCGGCCGCAGGCTGCTCCTTCGTCACCATGCCGACCGACTGGCCGGCCATGAGCGACCCGTTCTCGACGTCGCCATCGATCACCGCGCGGCGCAGCGCGCCGGCCCAGAAATGCTCGATGTCGAGCTGCGCGGCATCCTTGTCGAGTTCGCCCGACCGGAAACGGCGGATCGTGTCGGCCTGGTGCTCGAGGAACCGCTTCGTCCCGGCATTCTGCAGCGCGCGAACCGGAATGACCGGAAAGGCGTCGTCCAGCTGCACCGTCGGCATGGCGTCCCGCGCATGGCCGCGGATGAAGGCCTGCTTGAAGGCCGGGTGGGCGACGCATTCGCTGGCGCAGACGAAGCGGGTGCCCAGCTGGGCGCCGGCCGCCCCCATCTCGAGGTAGGACAGGATCGCCTCCCCCCGCCCGATCCCGCCGGCGACGAAGACCGGCACATCGCGCATATGGGGCAGGATTTCCTGCGCCAGCACGTTCAGCGAGACGGGACCGATATGGCCCCCCGCCTCCGATCCCTCGATCACCAGCGCGTCGGCGCCGCTGCGCACCAGGCGCTTGGCCAGGACCAGCGCGGGCGCGAAGCAGATCACCTTCGCCCCGCCGTCCTTCGCCTTCTTGATGGCGCTGCCCGGCGGTATGCCGCCGGCGAAGACGATGTGCCCGACCTTCGCTGCAAGGCAGGTGTCCACCAGCGCATCGAGCCGCGGATGCATGGTGATGAGATTCACGCCGAAGGGCTTCTGCGTCAGCGCCTGGGTGCCGGCGATCTCCTCCGCCAGCCGCGGCGGCTCCATCGCGCCGCAGGCGATCACGCCGAAGGCGCCGGCATTCGACAGCGCGGCGACGAGATGCCGCTCGCTGACCCAGGACATCGCGCCGCCCAGGATCGCCCAGCGGCTGCCGAGGAAGCCGGCGCCGCGCGCCATCAGCCGGTCGAGCTCGGCGAAGGCCCAGTCTGGGGCGGACGGGGCGTCGGTCACGCCGGCGCGTCCAGGCCATAGGCGGTGTGCAGCGCGCGCACCGCAAGCTCGGTGTAGTCTGCCGACACCAGGACACTGACCTTGATCTCGCTGGTCGAGATCACCTGGATGTTGATGCCCTTCTCGGCCAGCGCGCGAAACATGGTGTTCGCCACGCCCGCATGGCTGCGCATGCCGATGCCCACGACGCTGATCTTGGCGACCTCGGGGTCGGCCAGCAGCGCCTCGAAGCCCACCTCGGGCCGGGCCTTTTCCAGCACATCCTGCGCGCGGGCGAGATCCGCCTTGCCGACCGTGAAGGTCATGTCGGTCGTGCCGTCCGCGCCGATGTTCTGGACGATCATGTCGACATTGACGTTCGCCTTGGACAGCGCGCCGAAGACATTCGCTGCGACGCCCGGCCGGTCCGGCACACGGCGCAGCGTCACCTTCGCATCGTCGCGGGAATACGCGATGCCGGAAACCACGGGCTGTTCCACGATCTCGTCCTCATCCACCACGAGAGAGCCGGGCTTGTCCTCGAAGCTCGACACCACCTGAACACGCACGCCGAGCTTCATCGCCAGTTCGACCGAGCGGGTCTGCAGCACCTTGGCACCGACCGAGGCGAGTTCGAGCATCTCCTCGAAGGAGATGCGCTCGAGCTTCCGCGCGCGGGGGACGATGCGCGGATCGGTCGTGTAGATGCCGTCGACATCGGTATAGATGTCGCAGCGATCGGCCTTCACGGCCGCGGCGACAGCGACGGCGGACAGATCCGAACCGCCGCGCCCGAGCGTCGTGATGCGGTTGCGGCCGGGCTCGATGCCCTGGAAGCCGGCGATGACGGGCACCTGGCCTGCCTCCATCCGCTCGACCAGCAGGGCGCCGTCGATGCGTTCCACGCGCGCCTTGCCATGCGCCTGGTCGGTGACGATGGGCACCTGCCAGCCCTGCCAGGATCGCGCCTCGACGCCGATCGCCTGCAGCGCGATGGCGGTCAGGCCGGTCGTGACCTGTTCGCCGGTCGCGACGACGGTGTCGTATTCGCGCGCGTCATGCAGCGGCGAGAGGTCCTGGCACCATTTCACGAGCTGGTTCGTCACGCCCGACATGGCGGAGACGACGACGGCCACCTGGTGGCCGGCATCCACCTCCCGCTTCACGCGGAGGGCGACGTTGCGGATGCGGTCGAGGTCGGCGACGGAGGTGCCGCCGAACTTCATGACGATGCGGGCCATCGGCGGCGTCTGGATCCTGGGGCCGGGCGGAAAAAGGGGCGCCTGGGCGGTTGCGCCCGGCGACGGGGCGCGACAGATACAGAGCGGCCGGCGGCTGCGCAACCCGGCGCATCCCCGTCCCCAGGAAAGGGTCCCCATGGCGGCATCCGGCACGCTCCGCGGCGAGGAGGTGGCCAAGTTCGACGCGCTCGCGTCGCGCTGGTGGGATCCCGACGGCCCGATGAAGCCGCTGCACCGGATGAATCCGCTGCGGACCGGCTGGATCGCGGAACGGATCGCGCGCGCCCGCGGGGTCGATGCGGGCGCGCTCGACGGCGTCACGGTGCTCGACGTGGGCTGCGGCGCCGGCCTCGCCTCCGAGGCGCTGGCC
>NZ_JACADQ010000415.1 GCF_016106015.1 Neoroseomonas rubea | reverse complement strand
CTCGTGGCGCTGGCGCTGCGCGCGCTGCCGGCGCGGGCCGCGGCGGGCGGGGCGATCTGGGGGCTGCTGCTGCTCGGGGCCGCGCTCGCGCCCTTCGCGGGCGACATCGCCGAGCGGTTCCGCGGCGACTTCGCACGGTCCGTGACCTTCCGCGCCGACTACAACCGCGCCGCGCTCGAAGTGTTCGACCAGCATCCGCTGTTCGGCGCCGGGCTGGCCGGCTCGGGCGCCAGGATGGCCGAACTCTCCGCGGGCATCGCGCTAGAACTCGCCGCCGTCACGGCCACGGCGCACACCGCCGGCGTGCGCGCGGCGGCCCCGGTGCACAACGTCTACATCCTCATGCTCGCCGAGGCGGGGCTGCCCGGCCTGGCCGGCTTCCTGCTGCTGCTCGGCGGCATCCTCTGGCGCGGCGCGGCGGCTGTGCTGCGCTGCAGGGGGGGCACGCGCGGCATCGCGCTCGGCCTGACGCTCGGCGTCGGTGCGCAGGCGGTGCAGCAGACGGTCGATTTCTCGCTCTGGTGGGATCCGTCCTGGTACAGCCTCGCGATCGTGGCGGCGCTGCTCGCCACCGCGCGCGACGGGGCGGTGCCGTGACCGCGCCGGTCCTGTTCGTCGTGCCCGCCTTCAACCGCGCGGCCGAACTGCCGCGCACGATCGGCGCCATCGCGGCGCAGGACTGGCCGGCCGAGGCAATCTCGATCCTGCTCGTCGACAATGGATCGACCGACGGAACGGAGGCCGTCGTCGCATCGCTCGCGGCGCGGCTGCCCGTCCGCCTTGGCTATCGACGCAAGGCGCCGGAGGGGCCGGCCGCGGCGCGCAACCTCGGCCTTGCCGCGGCGCCGGCGGATGGCTTCGTCGCCTTCGTCGACAGCGATGTGGAACTCGACCGCGGCTGGACGCGCGCGACCGTCGCGGCGATGGAGGCCGACCCGCGTCTCGCCATGGTGGGCGGCCGCGTGCTGTTCGCGCATCGGCCGGATGTGCTGAACGCCTATGGCGGCGCGCTCTCGCGCCTCGGCCTCGCCTGGGATCTCGAGGAAGGCGCGCCGGCCATCACCGCCCAGGCGCCGCGCGACGTCGCCTGGGCGAACGCCTCGGCGCTGCTCTGCCGGCCCTGGCCGCTGATCGAGGCCGGCGGCTTCGATGCCGCGTTCTTCTACGCCTATGAGGAGCCGGACCTCGCGCTGCGCCTCGCCCTCGCCGGGCATCGCTGCCGCGTGGTGCCCGATGCGACGGCGCTCCACCACGTCGGCGCCTCGGTCGGGCCAAGCCATCCCGACATCGTCTTCCACGCCGTGAAGAACCGGCTGCGCATGGGGCTGAAGTCCTTCGGCGCGCGGCGGCTCGCCTGGTGGTTGCCGGCGGCGATGCTGCACGCGCTGGCCGATGCCGCCCTGCATCCCCCGCGCGGCGCGCGCTGGCGGGGGCTCGCGTGGAACCTGCGGCATCTGCCGGCGACGCTCGGGCTCCGTCGCACGGCCCAGGCGCTGCGGCGCCTGCCGGATGAGGAGGCCTTCCGCCATGTCGTGCCGCGCTGGTTCCCGCCGACGCGACTGGCTGGCCTCAGGCGCCGCGCGGTCGATGGCCTGGCGCGCGGCGCGGCGACGGACGACCGCACGGCATGAGCGCGCGGGTGCCGCCCTTCGTCAGCGTGATCGTGCCGACCTACCGGCGCCCGGCACTGCTGCGGCGCCTGCTGCTCTCGCTGGTCGCCCAGGACTGGCCGCGCGACAGGTACGAGGTGATCGTCGTCCATCGCCCCGGCGACGAGGAGAGCGCGCGCGCCTTCGAGACGCTGGCGCGCGGCGGCCCCATGGCGCTCCGGCGCCTGACGCTCGACGTGGTGGGGCCGGGGCGCAAGCGCCAGCATGGCGCCGACCACGCGCGCGGCGCCATCCTCGCCTTCATCGACGATGATTGCGAGGCGACGCCGGGCTGGATCGCGGCGGGCGTGGCCGGGATCTCGGACGGTCTCGCGCTCGTGCAGGGCCGCACCCTGCCCCATCCGGGCCAGCCGCGACGGCTGCTCGAGAAGACGATCAGCGTCACCGGCGCGACGCCCTATTTCGAGACCTGCAACATCTTCTACGACGCCGGCGTGTTCCGGGCCGTGGGCGGCTTTCCCGCGGCCTTTGTCGACCGCTGGTACGGCGAGGACACCGCGCTCGGCTGGACGGTGCGGCTCGCCGGCCATCGCACCGGCTATGCCGAGGCGGCGCTGGTGCATCACGAGGTCTTCGCGATCTCGGTCCGCGAATGGCTGCTGGCGCCGCGCACCATGCGGCACTGGCCCGCCCTGGTGCGAGACTTCCCGGCGCTGCGGCGCGAATTGTTCCTCGGCCTGTTCCTCACGCGCCTGACCGCGGCCTTCGACCTGCTGGCGGTCGGCCTGCTGCTGGCGCCGCTGCATGCGGGGTTCCTCGCATTCGCGCTGCCCTATGTCGCGCTGCGCTTCGTCGACCGGGGGCGGCTGCGCAACCCGCTGCATCTCGTCGCGCGGCTGGTCTTCGGCCTGCCGCGCGCCGCAGTGCTCGCCTGGGTGCTGCTGCGCGAATCCGTGCGCGCACGGTCGCCGGTGCTGTGATGCCGCGCTCCGTGCTGCTGGTGCATGAATGCTTCCCGCCGGATGTGCGCGGCGGCGGCGAGGCGGTGGTGCTCGCGATCGCGCAGGGCCTGATGGCGCGCGGGATCGCCGTGGAGGTGATGACCACCGGCGACCCGAAGGCCAGGAGCTTCGAGGGCGTGCCGACGAGCCGGCTGCGCCTGCCGCGCCATGCCCTGCCGCTGGCCATCGGGCGCATCGCCGCGGCCGCTGCGCGCCACGACCTGGTGCAGGCCTTCAACTTCAACGCGGCGCTGCCGGCGCTCGCCGCCGCGCGCCGTGCCCGGCGGCCCGTCGCCTGCACCATGCTCGGCCTGTTCGGGCGCGAGTGGCTCGCGATGAAGGGGCCGCTGCTCGGCCGCGCCTTCGCGGCGATGGAACGGCGCATCCTGGCCGCGCGCTACGACGCGACGATCTTCCTCTCGGATGCCTCGCGCGCGCAGGGCGTCGCACTCGGGGCGGAGGCCGCGCGCAGCCACGTCATCCCGCCCGGCATCGCCTGGGACCGGCTGCGCCCGGCGGCCGCGCGCGCAGCCTATGTGCTGTTCGCCGGGCGGCTCGACCGGCGCAAGGGTGTGCATCACCTCCTCGCCGCGGCGCGCGCCCTGCCGCACATCCCCTTCCGCGCCGCCGGCTGGGGGG
>NZ_JACADQ010000414.1 GCF_016106015.1 Neoroseomonas rubea | reverse complement strand
AGCCCGACGAGGCCACCTGGCGGCGCGCGCTGAACCTCTCGGCGCATCTCCCGCCGCCGCGCCCGGCCGCGGCGCCACCGCCCGGCGCGCGGGTGGAATCGATCGGCGGCGTGCCGGGGGAACGCGACCTCGGGCCGTGGCTGCTGGCGCTCGCGCTGCTGCTGCTGGTGGCCGACCTGCTGGTCTCGTTGGTGCAGCGCGGGCTGGTCGGGGTGCAGTGGTCGCGGCGCGCGCGCGTCGCGGCGCTGCTTCTGTTCGCCGCCACGGCGCCGGCCGGCGCGCAGCAGCCCGATGGCGCGGCGGCGATCGCGACGCGGCTCGCCTACATCGTCACCGGCGACACGCAGGTGGACGAGGTCTCGCGCCTCGGCCTGCTCGGCCTGTCGGATTTCGTGAACCGCCGCACCGCCGCCGCGCTGGCGGAACCGCATCCGGTCGTGCCCGGGCGCGACGATCTCTCCTTCTACCCGCTGCTCTACTGGCCCGTGCTGGCCGAGGCGCCACAGCCGGACGCGGCGATGGCCGCGGCGCTGAACGGTTTCATGCGCAATGGCGGGATCATCCTGCTCGACACGCGCGACGAGGGCTCGGGCGACGGCATGAACCCCGGCGCGCGCACCGCACTCCGGCGCGTCACGCGCGACCTTGCCGTGCCGCCGCTTGCGCCGGTGCCTGAAGACCACGTCCTGAAGCGCGCCTTCTACCTGCTGCAGGACCTGCCCGGCCGCTATGCCGGCGGGCAGGTCTGGGTGGCGCGCGACCAGGACCGGGCGAATGACAGCGTCAGCCCGGTGATCATCGGCGGCCACGACTGGGCGGCGGCCTGGGCGATGGATGCGCGCGGGCAGAATCCCTACGCGACCATTCCCGGCGGGGCGCGGCAGCGCATCCTCGCCTACCGCTTCGGCGTGAACCTCGTGATGTACGCGCTGACCGGCAACTACAAGGGCGACCAGGTGCATGTGCCGGCGATCCTCGAGCGGCTGGGGAACTAGGCGATGACGCGCACCCTCGCCGGCCTCGACTTCGCGCCCGTGCTGCCGCTGTGGCTGCTCGCGGCAGCCGCGCTCATCGCGCTGCTCGCGCTCGCCCCCGCCATCTGGCGGCGCGCGCGCGGCGTGTGGTGGCGCGCGGCCTGCTTCGCGCTGGTGCTGCTGGCGCTGGCCAATCCGCGGCTGGTCGAGGAAAGCCGGGAGACGCGGCCCGACATCGCCCTGCTGGTGGTGGACCGCAGCGATTCGGCGGCGATCGGCACCCGCGCGGCGCAGATCGAGGCAGCGCGGCGGGAGATCGAGGCCCGCGCCGGCCGCCTCAGCGAACTGGAACTCCGCACCGTGGAGGTGCCGGAGGCCGGCAACCAGGGCACGCGGCTCTTCGCGGCGATGGAACGCGCGCTGGCCGACATTCCGCGCGCGCGGCTCGCCGGCATCATCGCGCTGACCGACGGGCAGGCGCACGACATCCCCGCCGCCATCCCCTTCGACGCGCCCTTCCACGCGCTACTGCCCGGCCGCGCCGGGGAGACCGACCGGCGGCTGCGCATCATCGAGGCGCCGGGCTTCGGCATCGTGGGGCGGGAGGTGGAGATCCGCGTCGCGGTGGACGACCTCGGCGTCGCCAACCCGGCCGGCGCGGCGCGGCTGACCATCCGCCGCGACGGCGAGGCCGCGCGCAGCGAGAGCGTGCCGGTCGGCCGCGACCATCGCATCGCCGTGCCGATCCAGCGCGGCGGGCCGACGGTGGTGGAGATCGAGGCCGAGCCGCGGCCCGGCGAGGTCAGCCAGCTCAACAACCGCCAGGTCGTGACCATCAACGGCGTGCGCGACCGGCTGCGCGTGCTGCTCGTCTCCGGCGAGCCGCATGCGGGGGAGCGCACCTGGCGGCGCCTGCTCAAGGCCGACCCGAATGTCGACCTGGTGCACTTCACCATCCTTCGCCCGCCGGAGAAGGACGACCTGACCCCGCTGAACGAACTCGCGCTGATCGCCTTCCCGGTGCGCGAGCTGTTCCAGGTGAAGCTGCGCGAGTTCGACCTGATCGTCTTCGACCGGTTCTCCAACCGCGGCATCCTGCCGGCGATCTACCTGCGCAACATCGCCGACTATGTGCGCGGCGGCGGCGCGCTGCTGATGTCGACGGGGCCGGAATTCAGCGGGCCGGTCTCGCTGGCGCTGACGCCGCTCGGCCAGGTGCTGCCGGCGCGGCCGGCGGGGCGGCAGAACGCGGTCGCCGAGGGCGCCTTCCGCCCGCGCGTCTCCGCGCTCGGCTTCCGTCACCCGGTCACGGAAGGCCTGCCCGGGGCGAACAGCGAGCAGGCGGAGGCGCAATGGGGCCGCTGGTATCGCTGGCTGCGCGCCGACGCCCGCAGCGGCTCGGTCGTTATGGAAGGCCCCGAGGGCGCGCCGCTGATGGTCCTGGACCGCGTGGGCGAAGGCCGCGTCGCGCTGCTGCTGTCCGACCATATCTGGCTGTGGTCGCGCGGACATGACGGCGGAGGGCCGCAGCAGGAGGTGCTGCGCCGCGTCGCCCATTGGCTGATGCGCGAGAGCGAGCTGGAGGAGGAGGACCTCTCGGCGCGGATCGAGGCCGGTCGCATGGTCGTCACGCGCCGCAGCCTCGATTCCGGGCCGCCGCCCGAGATCACCGTCACCGCGCCCGACAGCAGCATCACCCGCGCACGGCCCGAGGAAGCGGGCGGCGGGCGGTCCGTGCTCAGCCTGCCCGCGACCATGCCGGGCGTGTGGCAGGCGAATGACGGGCGGCGCAGCGCCTTCGCCGCCTCCGCCGCGGCCAATCCGCTCGAGGTCGCGGATCTGCGCGCCGACCCCGAGCGGCTGCGCCCGCTGCTGGCCGCGACCGGGGGGGCGGCGCGCTTCCTGGGCGATGGCGCGACGCCGGCGATCCCGGACATCCGGCGCGTGGCCCCGGGCCGCGACGTGGCGGGCGCGGGCTGGATCGGGCTGCGTCGCAACGGCGACCATACCGTCACCGGCATTTCCGCCCTGCCGCTGCTGCCGGCCTGGCTGGCGCTGGTGCTGCTGCTCGGCGCGGCGGTCATGGCCTGGCGGCGGGAAGGGCGGTAGCCCGGTGTTTCCCCGGACGGGCGAAGGGGCGTAGAACGACGCCATGAAGCGCTTCGCCCTCCTCCTCGCCCCGGCCGCGCTGCTGGCGCTGCCGGGCCTGCCCATCGGCCCCGCGCCGGCGCTGGCGCAATTCGCCGGGCCGCCGCCCGCCGCGGGCGGCAGCCCGGCGGTA
>NZ_JACADQ010000413.1 GCF_016106015.1 Neoroseomonas rubea | reverse complement strand
CCGCGACCGGCAGCAGCGCGGTGGTGCCGAGCAGCCAGAGCCGCGCGGGCTTGCGCCGCTGTGTCGCGCGGGCCGGGGCGGGGGTGTCGGTGCGGCCGGCGCGTGCCTGGCCCCGGGGCGCGCGACGGGCCATGTCTCAGAACCTCACAAGCGTGCGGAAAATGAGCTGCGTCGCGCGGAGCGGATCGGCCGCGATGCCCTCGGGCCGCGTCGTCAGCCGACGCGCCAGTTCAAGGTCCAGTTGGACCGTGTCCGCGACCACCGTCCGCACGCCGCCGCCCCAGGAGGACAGGCGCCGGTCGGCGTCCGTGTCGAGGTTCTGGTAGGCCCAGCCCATGTCGCGGAAGACGTACAGCTGCGTCGAGCCCCGGTTGTTCCCGAGCGCGGGCTCGGCAGGGATTTCGTAGGCCAGATCGAGCTGCAATTCCACTGCGTAGCCGTATCCCCAATCCCCGGTGACTTGCCCGGAATAGTAGCCGCGGCCGAGCCGGGACCCGCCCAGGTAGTATTTCTCGGCCGGCGGGAGTACCGCTGATGAGTATTGCCCCGACACATACGCCTGCACATTCACCATCGCCCCGTCGAAGGGGGCAAAGAGGGGCTGCACGCGCTGGTACTCTGCCGTCACCTTGGTGAAGTCGAACTCGCTGCCGATGCGCGTCGCCTGCGGATCGTCGCGCGCCGTCGCGTCCCACACCGACAGGCCCTGGTGGATGCGTGCCGCGCCCTGGTTCGTCGCCGCGGGCAGGAAGGGGATGAATTCGTCGAGCGCCTGCATGTCGAAGCCGCCGCGCGCGGTGCGGATGCGGTCGCGCCCGGCCAGCGTGCGCCCGCCGCCGCCGAAGATTCCGACACCCGTGTAGACATCGCTGTCGAAGATATCGAACTGCCCGACCGCCCAGAGGTTCGCCGGGCGCGACCGGATGATCGGATAGGTCGCGACCACGCCGGCGAGCCGCGTCTCGCCCTCATAGCCGATGTCCTCGAGCTGGCCGGAGGGCGCGGTATTGCCCATGCCGGCGTAGATGCGCACGCGCAGGCCCGAGCCGCCGATGAAGGTCTCGACGCCGGCCTGGGCGAACCACTGCGTCGCCTGCTCGGCGCCGAAGAGCGAGACCTCGGTCCGTTCGCCGTACTCGGTCACCGAGTTCAGCCCGGCGACCAGCAGCCCCTGCCAGGGCCCGGTCAGCCGGTAGCCGCGATTGTCGAGGTTGAAATAGCCCGACAGCGCCGAGCGGCTGATCTGGGCAATCAGGCGGAGCGCCCCCGGCTCGCCCTGGATCGGCTGCAGCACGCCGCGCACGCGCACGCCGGGGATGTCGGAGGCGAGCAGCAGCGCGCGCTCCACCGCCGCGGTGGAGACCGGCCGGACATCCTTCACGCGTTCGAGGAAGCGCAGCACCTGCGTGCCCGCGGGCCCGATGTCGCCATCGAGCCGAACCTCGGCCACGTAGCCCTCGGTGACCACGAAGCGCGCCTCGTTCTGCCCGCCCGGACCCGGCACGAGCGACGCCGCGACCGAGACGAAGGGGTAGCCCGCCCGCCGATAGGCGCCGAGCAGGGCGAGCCGCGTCTCCTCGATCCGGGACAGTGGCACGGTCTGGCCTTCGAGACCGGAGACCACCGCGCGGACGCGCCGTTCCCGCAGCGCCGTGTTCCCCTGCACCGTCGCGGTCGAGATGGCGACCATCCGGCCTTCGCCCGGGCCCCGGCGCGCGGCTTCGGCGGGCGGCTGGGTGCGCGGGGACAGCGCTGGCGCGTCAGGCGGTGCGACGCGCTCGATGATCCGGGACGGGGGTGGCGGCGGGCGCGGGATGCCCCCCGGTGCCTGCGCCGAGGCCAGGCCGGGCAGTGCGAGGATCAGGCCGGCTGCGAAATATCGCGCGCCGAAACGGGAACCATGAGGCGCCACTTTGACTCACGAAATGGTTCTCGTGAGTCTACCGTGCCTTAAGGGGATTTCTATCCACATTACCTTGAGATGGCGCAAAGGCCCGGCAAGCGTCACCTGCGCGCAACGGTTGAACGGCCCCCGGCTACTCCCCCAGGTTCAGGATCTGCACGCGCCGATTGCGAGCTTCCGGAACGTTGTCCGCGGTTGCTACCAGGGGTTGTGTTTCGCCCAGGCCGAGCGTTTCGAGCCGGCCGGGCGCGATGCCGTGCCGGCCGACCAACCCAAGGCGCACGGCCTCCGCCCGCCGTTCCGACAGGCGCAGGTTCATCGCCGCGTCGCCCACCGTGTCGGTATGGCCTTCGATGCGAATGCGCGACCGCGCCAGTTCCGGCGCGGCGAGCGCGCGCGCCAGCGCCGCGACGACTGCTTCGGCCTCCGGCGTCAGCGTCGCCGATCCGGTGGCGAAGGTGACCATCAGCGACACGGCAGGGATCCCGGGCGGCGCCGTGGTCGCGGCCTGCACCGGGCCGGCCGGCGTGACGGGGGCGGTGACGGCGTCCGGCTCCCGCCCCGGGATGCGGATGCCGCGGGTGAGGTTGCGCACGATGCTGTCGGCCATCGGGTCGGGCACGGCCGGCGCCTGGGCGGCGGCGGGCAGCGCGACGAGGCCGGCGAGGAGGGCAAGGAGCGGGGCACGCATGGGGGCGACCTCCAGATTTCGTGAGGCGAAGTAGAGCACATCCGGCGCCGCGCGTGGCGCCTTGCCTCAACCGAAGCGCGCGACCGAGAAGTCCGGCGCGACCGCCTCCCGCCCCAGCACGGCTTCCGCCGTGATGCGCCCGCAGACCGGCCCGAGCGTGTAGCCCGAGGAGGTGACGGCCGCGAACAACCCCGGGCAGCCCGGCACTTCGCCGAGGATCGGCGCGCGGTCGATATGCACGTTCATCCCCGTCCAGGCGCGCAGCACCGAAAGCCCGGCCACGGCCGGCACGACGTGGCCCGCGACCCACAGATTGCCCTCGATGCTGGTGCGCCGGTTGCGCGTGGCGCCCGTGGCCGGGTCATGCGTGCCCGGCCAGGCGCCGCCCACCAGCAGATGCCCGTGCGGTCCCTGCTTGAGCGAGAGATGCCGCCCCGCATGGGCGACGAGGTGCGGGATGAGCGGGCCCGTCGCCTCGGTCGCGATCACCTGCTGCACCAGGCCGCCGACCGGCAGCCGCACCCCGGCGAGCGCGGCGATCCGCCCAGACCACGGCCCGGCCGCGACCACCACGCGCCCGGCGCGGATCGTCCCGCCCTCCGTCGCCACCGCGAAGCCGGCGCCGTCGCGCGCGATGCCGGTGACATCGACGCCGCTGGCGAGGCGC
>NZ_JACADQ010000412.1 GCF_016106015.1 Neoroseomonas rubea | reverse complement strand
GATCCTCCGCAACGCCGGGGTGTACGCGCTGCGGCGCTGCTGTGCGAGCGCGGGCGTGGCGGCGACCAGCATCAGCGCGATGACCGCGGCGTTGCGGAAGGTGTCGCGCGGTGCGACCACCTCGCTCCGGCGCTGCGACGCGACGGGTGCGACGGGGCTGCGCGCTTCCTCCTTCCGCCGCCGCCGCGCGCGCCACCAGGCGAGCGAGAGCTGCGAGCGGCCGGTGAAGACCGAGCCGACCGTTGCCAGCACCTCGAGCAGCGAGCGCATCGGCCGGTCCGGCCGGTGCCGGTCCCACGACAGCCAGGCATCGGCGCGGCCGAAGACGGCGCGCACGATCGCGCCTTCCTCCTCGACGTTCCCTGGGCGGAACAGCAGCTGGACCTCGCCGCCGTCGGCGCGCAGGAAATAGCCGTTCAGCGTCAGCACCTCCCCGCCCATCGGGATGTCGAGCATGACGGGCGTGTCGGCCTCGAGCGCCAGCGCCTCGGCCACCACGATGCCGGCGCCGCCGAGCGAGAGGTCGCGCGTGCGGGCATCGATCCTGCGCCCGTCCGGCAGTACGAGCTGCGCGGGCAGCACGACATCGACGCGCGCCCGCGCCCGCACCTGCTTGCGTTCGCGGCCCGCGGCGACCGATGCCAGCACCGGCACGATGCATAGCAGCGCCCAGATGCCATTCAGCAGGTAGGCCTGGCTTTCCAGGCTGCCCCATTCGGTGGAGGCCAGGCCCCGGACGCCGGCGACCACGCCGAGTGCGAGGAGGATGGCGAGGATCAGGCTCGGATAGACCGCCCGCCAGTCGAAATAGCCTTCCGGGAGAAGGCCGCCCTTCTGCGTCACGTTGAACTTACCCTTCTTGGGGTCAAGGAGCGTCGCGATGGTCACGGGGACGAGCCAGAGCGCGAGCACCGTCTCGTAGATCTCGCTCCAGAAGGAATGCCGCACGCCGCCGGCGACGCGGCTGCCGGTCGCGACCGCGTGGAAGATGTGCGGCCCGGCATAGGCGATGATCGCCAGTGGCGATGCGGCGATCGGGCTGAAGCCCATCAGCAGGAAGGCGAGCGGCGCGGTGAGGAACACCACGCGCGGCACCGCGAACAGGAAGTGGAACATCGCGCTGAAGTAGCAGAGCCGCTGCGCGAGGCTGAGGCCGGGCCCGAAGATCGGGTTGTCCACGCGCATGATCTGCAGCATGCCGCGCGCCCAGCGCATCCGCTGGCCGATATGGATCATCAGCCGTTCCGTCGCGAGGCCAGCGGCCAGCGGCAGGCGCAGATAGGCCGTGTTCCAGCCGAGCCGCTGCATGCGCAGCGAGGCGTGGCAGTCCTCGGTCACCGTCTCGGTCGGCACGCCGCCGGCCTCGACGATCGCCTCGCGCCGCAGCACGGCGCAGGAGCCGCAGAAGAAGGTTGCGTTCCACAGGTCGTTGCCGGGCTGCACGAGGCCGTAGAACATCAGCCCCTCGTTCGGCACGTCGCGCCCGTTCGAGAGGTTCCGCTCGAAGGGATCGAGCGAGTAGAAATGATGCGGCGTCTGGATCATGCCGAGCTTCGGGTCGCGCAGCATCCAGCCCATCGTCATCTGCAGGAAGGCGCGCGTCGGCACGTGGTCGCAGTCGAAGATCGCGATGTACTCGCCATCCGTCTGCGCCATGGCGTGGTTCAGGTTGCCGGCCTTCGCCCCCTTGTTGTCGGGGCGCACGATGTAGCCGGCGCCGCATTCCTCGGCGAATTCGCGGAAGGCGGGGCGGCGCCCGTCATCCAGGATCCAGACCTTCAGCTTGTCGATCGGCCAGTCCATCGCGAGCGCCGCGAGCACGGTCGGGCGGACGACGTCGAGATCCTCGTTGTAGGTCGGGATGTAGACATCGACGGTCGGCCACGCCTCGGTGTCCTCGGGCAGCGGCGCGGGGCGGCGGTCGAGCGGGCGCAGCGTCTGGAAGTAGCCGAGCAGCAGGGCGATGACGGCATAGGTCTCGGCAGCCGCCAGGCCGAACATGAAGAAGCCCTGGGTGAAGCTGTCCGCCGTCAGCGTGTCCGACAGCCGCCAGTGCAGGTAGCGCAGCGAGACGAGGCAGGAGAGGATGGCGAGCACCGCCGTCACCCGGCGGCTCTTGAACCGGTTCAGCACCAGGAAGAGCACGAGGCCGCCCACCGCCAGCAGCGCCTGGTCTTCGGCATCGAGCGGTGTCACGACCACCGCCCAGGCGAGCAGGAGGCCCACCAGCACGACGAGCGCGAGCCAGGCGCGGGACAGGGCGCGGCTCATGGGCGGCTCCAGGGAAACAGGGACGACGTGACGGGCGCGACGACGGGCGTGGGCGCGGGCGTGGGCATTTCGCGCAGCACCGTCGCCGCCAGATCCTCGATGTCGCGCGCAGCCGTGGAGTAGGGCGCATGGGCGCCGACGGGGCGCTGGCAGGCAAGCGCCTCGGCCACCGCCTCCTCGCGCGAGATGGCGCCGGCGAGCCGCGCGCCGAGATGGGCGGCGACGCCTTCGGCCGCCGAGACGGACAGCCGCGAATGCCGATCCACCTGGTTCAGCACGACGCGCAGCTTCGGCCCGACGAGCGTGCCGAGCGTGCCGCGGCCGAGGAAGCGGCCGGTCTCGATCTCCGGCAGCAGCGCGGTGCTGGCGGCATCCGCGAGCAGCACCGCGAGCACGAGGGACGCCTGCGGCGCCAGGATCTGCAGCGCGGCCGAGGCGCCGGGCGGCGTATCGACGACGACGATCGCCGCGGGATCGGCGAGCATGGCGCGGACCGGGCCGGCCAGCAGCTCGGGCTCCCGCTCGATGAGGCTGGAGGTCGCGAGGGCGCCGCGCATGTCGGTTTCGCCGTACGGCAGCAGGTCGGGCCCGGCCGGCGTGCGGCGCAGGCAGGCGCGCCAGTCCGGACGCATGTGAAGCCGCGCCAGGTAGCCCTCCGGGTCCGTGATCGGCAGGCCGAGATGCAGCCGGAGCGCGTTCTGTGGGTCGCAATCGATGGCGAAGACGGGCCGTCCCATGCGATGCAGCGCGTGGGCGAGCCCGGAGGCAAGCGACGTCTTGCCCACGCCCCCCTTGGGCGAGGCGAGGCAGAGCAGCGGCATGGCGTCAGCCCCCCGCGCCGCTGACGGCGGCGCGCAGCGCCAGGAAGGGCAGGGTTCCGGCCGGCATCGGTTCCCCCGCCGGGCCCCTGGCGTCCTGGACCGGAGGCGTCGCGGCGGCGGCGAGCGCCTGGGCGATGAGCGGGAAGGACGGCGCTGGCGCGGGTGCGGCCGCGGCGGGCCAGGCGGTCGAGAGC
>NZ_JACADQ010000411.1 GCF_016106015.1 Neoroseomonas rubea | reverse complement strand
GGGCGCCGGCCTGGCTTGCGCGCCGCGCACTGTCGCGCCCGGGCGGGGCGGCCGGGCTGGGCGCGGTCGCGCTTTGCGCTCCCGGCCCGGTGCGGGGCATCGCGCCGCGGGGGCGCCATCGCATCGCGGCTTGCTTGACCTGCCGAGTCGCACAAGCGATTCTGCGGGCTTCGCGAAGCGAACGGGGTTCGGCTTGGGCACGACGATCGATCTGCCGCTCGACCAGGTTCTGGTCGGCGACTGCATCGCATGGCTGCGGCACCTGCCGCCGGCCAGCGTGCACGCCATCTTCGCGGACCCCCCCTACAACCTGCAACTGAAGGGCACGCTGCGGCGGCCGGACGATTCCCTCGTCGACGGCGTCGACGACGAATGGGACCGCTTCACCGACCTCGGCGCCTACGATGCCTTCACGCGCGAATGGCTGACGGAATGCCGCCGCGTGCTGCGCAAGGACGGCACCATCTGGGTGATGGGCGCCTACCACAACGTCTTCCGCCTCGGCTCCGCGCTGCAGGACCTCGGCTACTGGATCCTGAACGACGTCATCTGGCGCAAGTCGAACCCGATGCCGAACTTCCGCGGCCGGCGCTTCACCAATGCGCATGAGACGCTGGTCTGGGCCGCGCGCGGCCCCGAATCCCGCTACCGCTTCAACTACGCGGCGATGAAGGCGCTGAACGACGACCTGCAGATGCGCAGCGACTGGCTGATCCCGCTCTGCACGGGCGGCGAACGCCTCCGCGACGAGAAGGGAGCCAAGCTGCACCCGACGCAGAAGCCCGAGGCGCTGCTCCATCGCGTCATCCTCTCCTGCACCCAGCCGGGGGAGGTGATCCTCGACCCCTTCCTCGGCTCGGGCACGACGGCGGCGGTGGCGAAGCGGCTCGGACGGCGCTTCATCGGCCTCGAGCGCGACCCGACCTATGCCGAGGCCGCGAAGGCGCGCATCGCGGCGGTCGAGCCCGCGCCGGAGGATGCCGCCGCCGCGCTGCCCTCCAAGCGCGAGCAGAAGCGCATACCCTTCGGCACGCTGGTCGAACGCGGCCTCGTCCCGCCCGGGGCGAAACTCTTCGACCGGCAGAAGCGCTGGGAAGCGGTCGTGGGCGCCGACGGGACGCTGCGCTGCGGCCGCGCCCAGGG
Organism: Neoroseomonas rubea; assembly: GCF_016106015.1. Lineage (GTDB taxonomy): Bacteria > Pseudomonadota > Alphaproteobacteria > Acetobacterales > Acetobacteraceae > Neoroseomonas > Neoroseomonas rubea. The sequence goes on along the minus strand of NZ_JACADQ010000411.1, from coordinate 2,168 downwards.
CTCGATCCACCAGGTCGGCGCCGCCGTGCAGGAAGCCCCCTCCTGCAATGGCTGGATCTTCTGGCATCTGGAAGGCCGCGACGGCAGGCTGCGCGTGCTGGATGAACTGCGCGAGGCCATCGCGCGCGAGGAATAGGGGAGAGGCCGGATGGGCGAGACGATCGGCGGCGCCGCGGAGGCGATCGAGGCACCCGTCCCGGCAGCCCCGCCGCCCGCGCCGGCGCCGGCGACGCGCACCATGGCCGGCGAGGTGCTGGGCCAGGCGCCCTACATCGCCATGCTCGCGGCGTCCTTCGGCGGCGTCGCCTATGCCGCCTTCTCCAACACGCCGAACGCGATCTACTGGATGGTGATGGCGCCGCTGTTCGGCCTCCTCTGCGTGATCGCCGGCTGGTCGGCGGCGCCGGACCGCGGCGGCAGGCTCCGGCTTATCTGGACGCAGGGGGCGCATTGGGCGGCCTTCCTGCTGGCGATGCTGCTGCTGTTCCGGCCCGAAGTGCAGGGCGTGATGCAGGGGCGCGCGAGCGAGATCGGGCTGCTGCTGCTGCTCGCCCTCGGCGCCTTCGTGGCCGGCGTGCATGCGGGGTCGTGGCGGATCGTCGCGGTCGGCGCGATCCTCGGCCTCGCCGTGCCGCTGCTCGCCTTCATCGAGCAATCGGCGCTGCTGCTGGTGGCGGCAGCGCTGCTGATGGCGGCGACGGGGGCGGTGTTCCTCTGGGCGGCCTCGCGGAGGTGAGTTTTTGCTCGCCTCAGGCGCCGGCGCGAGGTCTTTATATCACCTCAGGCGCCGGCGCCGGCATCCGCCGGCTTGGCTTGCGCGCCGTGCACTGGCGCACCCTGCGCGGCTGACAGTCTGGGCGCGGTCGCGCATTCGCGCTCCCGGATCGACGCTGCGCCTCGATCCGCCCAGGCCTAGTCGCCCCGCGTCCGCCCGATCCGCCGCAGTACCAGCGCCAGCATGATCGCCGGCGCCAGCGCGCCGAAGCCGATGGCCACCGACAGCCCCGCCACGATCGACGCCGCCGGGATGAAATAGGCCGCGACCAGCCCAGCCTTCTCGCCCGGCAGGAAGCCGTCGCGCCGCGCCTCGGCCAGGATCCAGGCCATCGGCAGCAGCAGCAGCGTCAAGTCGTAGACGAAGACGAAGGGCGTGGTGATAGGCGCGCCGGCGGCCACCGCCGCCATCTCCGCCCGCCCGCCCGGCCTGCGGCGCAGCATCCAGGCGACCGCGCCGATCGCGCCCAGCGTCACCGCGCCCTGCACCACCCCCGCCACGGAAGGCCCGATGCCGAGGCCCCGCAGCAGGCCGAACACGCTCTGCAGTTGCCAGGGTTCCAGCACGCCCTGCGCCACGGCATCCCCTGCGCCGGGCAGGCGATCCAGGAAGGCGAACCAGACGCCCGGCCCGAAGGCCAGCAGCGTCGCCACCACCCAGCCCACCCCCGCCACCGCCGCCCAGGCGAGCGCCGCCCAGCGACGCGCGGCGAGCAGCGCCGGGATCACCAGCAGCCCGAGTTGCGGCTTGAAGGCGAGGCTCGCCAGCGCCGCCCCGGCGATCGCCGGCCGGCGGTCCATCGCCAGCCCCGCCACGGCCAGCAGCGCCGCGGTCAGGAATCCGTTCTGCCCATGCAGCGCGTTCAGCACCGTGACCGGTGCCGCGATCATCAGCATCGCCCCGACCCAGCCGGCGCCTGGCAGCCACGCCCGCAGCAGGGCGAAGAGCGCCGCGCCCGTCGCCGCGGCGAAGGCGACGAAGGCCGGCAGCAGCGGCAGCGCCGCCAGCGGCAGGCAGATCAGCAGGAAGGTGGGCGGATAGAAGAAGGCATAGTAGCGCCCCGGCGCGCCCTGCAGCGCGGTCTGCGCCGCCGCATGCGCGGCCCGGTCCCAGGCCGCTTCGGGCCGCCCCTGCCAGGCGAGTTCGGCCGCGGCGCGGAAACTCAGGAAATCCGCATCCCCCGGCGGGCCGTCCCGCCCGGCCAGCGTCAGCGCGGTGTCGACGAAGATGGCGAAGGCCATGATCGCCCAGGCGATGCCGTAGACGCGCAGCCTCTCGGGCGTGAACCAGCCGGTCGCGGCGTTCATCGGCGCACCCGCACGGCTGCGGGCCTTGCCCCGTCGCGCCGGGCAGGCCGGGGCGCTGCGCGGCCGGCCCGGCCGGCGCCATCCAC
>NZ_JACADQ010000410.1 GCF_016106015.1 Neoroseomonas rubea | reverse complement strand
GCTGGTCCTTTGCGTTCGGCCCCTTCCTCCGCGCCGGCCGCGCCGCGCGCGGCGTGGGCTCGGCCTTCGGGGCGGCGGGCTTCCCCGCGGGCTCGGCCGCACGGGCGCGCACGCCATGGCCGCGCTGCGCCACCATGTCGGAATAGCCGCCGGCGTAGTCCTGCCAGCGCCCCTCCCCTTCCCAGGCGATCACGCTCGTCACGGTGCGGTCGAGGAAGTCGCGGTCATGACTGACGAGCAGGACCGTGCCGGCGTAGTCGGCGACAAGTTCCTGCAGCAGGTCGAGCGTCTCGAGGTCGAGGTCGTTGGTCGGCTCGTCCAGCACCAGCAGGTTGGAGGGCTGGGCGAAGGCGCGCGCGAGCATCAGCCGCCCACGCTCCCCGCCCGACAGCGCCGAGAGCGGCGTGCGCGCCTGGTCCGGCGTGAACAGGAAGTCCTTCATGTAGCCGATGACGTGGCGCGGCTGGCCATTCACGAAGACCTGGTCGCCGCGCCCTTCCGTCAGCGCGGCGCTCAGCGTCATCGTCGGATCGAGTGCGGCGCGCCGCTGGTCGAGCCCGACCATGGCCAGCCCGGTGCCGAGCCGCACCTCGCCGCTGTCGGGTGCGAGCACGCCGGTCAGCATGTTGAGCAACGTCGTCTTGCCCGCCCCGTTCGGCCCGACGATGCCCACGCGGTCGCCGCGGATGATGCGCGTGGAGACGTCCCGCACCACCACCCGGTCCCCGTAGGCCTTCGTGACGTGGTCCGCCGCGATGACGAGGTTGCCCGACCCCGCGCCTTCCGCCGCCGCCATGGTCACGCGCCCGGGTGCGGTGACGCGCTCCCGCCGCTTGGCGCGCAGCGCGTGCAGGTTCTCCAGCCGCCGGACATTGCGCTTGCGCCGGGCGGTGACGCCGTAGCGCAGCCAATGCTCCTCCCGCACGATCTTGCGGGCGAGCTTGTGCGCGTCGCGCTCCTCCTCCTCGAGCACCTGGTCGCGCCATTCCTCGAAATGGGCGAAGCCGCGCTCGAGCCGCCGCGTCGCACCACGGTCGAGCCAGACCATGGCGCGCGACAGGCGCTCGAGGAACCGCCGGTCGTGGCTGATCAGCACGAGCGCGGTCGAGAGCGAGGCGAGTTCCGCCTCCAGCCACTCGATCGCCGGCAGGTCGAGGTGGTTGGTGGGCTCGTCCAGCAGCAGGATGTCGGGCGCGGGGGCGAGCGCGCGGGCGAGCGCGGCGCGGCGGGATTCGCCGCCGGAGAGCGCGGCGGGCGCTTCCTCCCCCGTCATGCCGAGATCAGTCAGCAGCGCGCGTGCGCGGTACGCATCGTCCGCCGGGCCGAGGCCCGCGAGCACATAGTCGATCACGCGCGGGAAGGCGGAGAGATCCGGCTCCTGTTCCAGGTAGCGCAGCGTGGCGCCGGGCTGGAGGAAGCGCGTCCCGCCCTCCGGCTCGATCAGCCCGGCCGCGACCTTGAGCAGCGTGGACTTGCCCGAGCCATTGCGCCCGACCAGCGCCAGGCGTTCGCCGGGGGCGACGGACAGCGAGGCGCCGTCGAGCAGCCGCAGGCTGCCGAAGCCGTGCGCGATGTCGGTGAGGAGAAGGAGCGGCGGGGCCGCCATCACATCACCCCGCGAAGGGGTCGCGCATCATGATGGTGTCGTCGCGCTCGGGGCTGGTGGAGAGCAGCACGATCGGCGCCTCCACCAGTTCCTCGATCCGCCGCACATACTTCACCGCCTCGGCGGGAAGTTCTGCGTAGGACCGCGCGCCGCGCGTCGAGCCCGACCAGCCCTGCAGCGTCTCGAAGATCGGCTCGGCCGCGGCCTGGGCACGGAAGGCGGCCGGCAAACGCTTCACCACCTCGCCATGGATGCGGTAGCCGGTGCAGATCTTCAGTTCCGGCAGCCCGTCCAGCACGTCGAGCTTGGTCAGCACCAGGCCCTGCACGCCGCCGACCTTCACCGCCTGGCGCACCATGCAGGCATCGAACCAGCCGCAGCGGCGGGGGCGGCCCGTGACGGTGCCGAATTCGTGCCCGCGCTCGCCGAGCAGCCTGCCGGTCTCGTCATGCAGTTCCGACGGGAAGGGCCCGGAGCCGACGCGCGTGGCATAGGCCTTGGCGATGCCGAGCACGAAGCCGATCGCATCCGGCCCGACGCCCGCCCCCGCCGCAGCATTGCCCGCGACCGTGTTGCTGCTGGTGACGTAGGGGTAGGTGCCGTGGTCGACGTCGAGCATTACCGCCTGCGCGCCCTCGAAGAGCACGCGCTTGCCCGCGCGGCGCGCCTCGTCGAGGCGTTCCCAAACGGTGTCGGCATAGGGCAGCAGCTTCGGGGCGAGCGCGAGCAGGCCGTCGAGCAGTTCCTTCTTGGGGAATTCCGGCGCGCCGAGGCCGCGCAGCAGCGAATTGTGGTGCAGCAGCAGCTCGTCGAGCTTGGCGCTCAGCGTCTCGGGCTCGGCGAGGTCGCACAGACGGATGGAACGACGGCCGACCTTGTCCTCATAGGCCGGGCCGATGCCGCGGCCCGTCGTGCCGATCTTGTCCTGGCCGCGCGCCGTCTCTCGCGCGCGGTCGAGCGCGGGGTGAAGCGGCAGGATCAGCGGCACGTTCTCCGCGATGCGCAGGTTGTCGGGCCCGACCTTCAGCCCCTGCGCCGTGACCTTCTCGATCTCGTTCAGCAGCGCCTGCGGGTCCAGCACCACGCCGTTGCCGATGATGCCGAGCTTGCCGCGCACCACGCCCGAGGGCAGCAGGCTGAGCTTGTAGGTCTGGCCGCCCACCACCAGCGTGTGGCCGGCATTGTGGCCGCCCTGGAAGCGCACGACGATGTCGGCACGGGAGGCGAGCCAGTCCACCACCTTCCCCTTGCCCTCGTCGCCCCATTGGGCGCCGATCACGGCGACATTGGCCATGGCAGGTCAGTCCTTCGCAGGAATGGGGACGGCGGCGCCGTCCCTCAGTTCATGGGTGCAGCGCAGGCGAAGCGGCGTGTCCTCCGGCGCCAGCGCCGCGACGGTCGCGAAGCCCTGCGCGCGGAAGCGCGCGCCATCCGCGCCTAGCGGCACGAACAGCCGCGGCCGCGGCGCGACGACCGGCGCGGCGCGCAGCACCGCATCCGGATAAAGCGACATCCCCGTCGCCGGCTCGTCGTTCTGCGACAGGTACCGCCCGCCGCGCGCGAGTTCGCCCGACATGCCCGGCCCGTACAGCGTGAAGGCGACGCCGGTGTGGTAGCGGAAGCCGCGGAATTCGACCGGGTCGAGCGTGATGCGCAGCGCCGGCGCGCGGGCGCGGATGGCGGCGAGCACCGAGGCCGCGTTCTCGGCGATGGCGCGCGCGGCCGGCGGCAGGTCCGCGGCGTCCAGCGCGGCCAGCG
>NZ_JACADQ010000041.1 GCF_016106015.1 Neoroseomonas rubea | reverse complement strand
CGAGCCGGCGGAAGCGCGGCAGGATCTCCGCCCGCGCGGCGTCCCGCAGCAGCGCCGCCACATCGGCCGCGCGCGCCGCGCCGATCACCGCCCGCCGCCCTCGAAACGCGCGCGGTCGGCGGCGGAGATGCGCACGGTCAGGCGGATCGCGTCATCCCCATCCTGGCGGGAGAGCACCTCGCCATGCTCGTAGAGCCAGGCGAGGCGAGCGCCGTCGGTGGTCGGCACGCTGACCTCCAGCGTCTCGAGCCCGGCGGAGAGGCGGGCGTCGATCGCGCGGCGCAGCGCGTCCAGCCCCTCCCCCGTCAGGGCCGAGACCGGCACGGCATCGGGCATGCGGCGGGCGACGTGCTCGATGCCGCCGAGCAGGTCGGCCTTGTTCAGCACTTCCAGCACGCGCGCCTCCCAGCCTTGCTCCAGCGAGGCGTTCGGGCCGTCGGCCATCTCCTCCATCACGCCGAGTACGTCGGCGCGCTGCGCGGCGCTGTCGGGGTGGGCGATGTCGCGCACATGGAGAATGACGTCGGCCGCGGCCACTTCCTCGAGCGTCGCACGGAAGGCTTCCACGAGCTGCGTCGGCAGGTCGGAGATGAAGCCGACGGTGTCCGAGAGGATGCAGGTCCGCCCCGATGGCAGGCGGATGGCCCGCATCGTCGGGTCGAGCGTGGCGAAGAGCTGGTCCTGCGCATAGACCCCCGCGCCGGTCAGCGCGTTGAACAGCGTGGACTTGCCGGCGTTGGTGTAGCCGACGAGGGCCACGACCGGATAGGGCACGCGCGCCCGCGCGCTGCGGTGCAGGCCACGCGTGCGACGCACCTGTTCCAGTTCCCGCTTGAGCCGGACGATGCGGTCGCCGATCAGGCGGCGGTCGATCTCGATCTGGCTTTCGCCCGGGCCGCCGAGGAAGCCGAAGCCGCCGCGCTGGCGTTCCAGGTGCGTCCAGGAGCGGACGAGGCGCGTGCGCTGGTATTCCAGATGCGCGAGCTCGACCTGGAGCGAACCCTCCTTGGTGCGGGCGCGCTCGCCGAAGATCTCGAGGATCAGGCCCGTGCGGTCGATGACCTTCACGCCCCAGGCCTTTTCCAGGTTGCGCTGCTGGACGGGCGTGAGCGCCGCGTCCACCACCACCAGCGCGACATCCTGTTCCTTCAGTGCGCGGCCGACCATCTCGACATGCCCTTCGCCCATCAGCGTCGCGGGGCGACGTTCCCGCAGCGGATGGACGGCGGAATGGACGATGGCCACGCCGATGGAGGCGGTCAGGCCAACCGCTTCCGCGAGTCGCGCCTCGGCCGCGCGCTGCCCGCCGGCATCGCCGATGGCGATGCGGTTAGGCCGCTCATAGGGCAGGATGACGGCTGCGCGGGTCGGCGCGCCGCCCGGGGCCTCAGGTGCCGCCGCCAGGGGTCACCTCGCGCGTCAGCGTCATGCGCGTTTCGGAGGACGGCGCGGCGCCAGCAGGCTGCGCGCCGGGCTGGGCCGCGGCGTCGAACAGCATGATGGGCGCGCCCGGCATCACGGTGCTGATCGCATGCTTGTAGACCAGCTGGGTATGGCCGTCCCTGCGCAGCAGCACCGAGAAATTGTCGAACCAGGTGATGATCCCCTGCAGCTTGACGCCGTTCACGAGGAAAACCGTCACGGGGGTCTTGGATTTGCGAACGTGGTTCAGGAACACGTCCTGCACGTTCTGGGACTTCTCGGCGGCCATCGGACCGGTCCTTCTTCTTGCTGGTCACCGACCAGGGGCGGACCGGCGAAAACCATTTCCGGCCGCCGGCGCGGGGAGTTTCCCCGTTGCGCTATCGGATGGCAAGCGAAAGCAGATGCGCGGCCAGCGCATGGCCATCCGAGAAGACGACATCCGGCTCCGCGGCCTCGACGCCGCCATCATGCGCGGCGTCGCCCAGCAGCACCGCGCGGCAACCCGCAGCGCGCGCCGCCTGCATGTCGAGTGCGGTGTCGCCCACATACCAGACGGCGGCCGAGGCAGAGATTCCGAGAGCGTCGAGCGCCATCAGCAATGGCGCGGCATCCGGCTTGTCCCGCGCCGCGTCCCCGGCGCCGACCAGCGCGCCGAAGCGCGCATCCCATCCGAGATGCGCCGCTTCCGCGCGCAGCAGCGGCCCCTGCTTGTTGGACACGACCGCCTGCGGAGACAGCCGCCCCGCTGCGACCAGCGCGGCATCCGCCCCCGGCATGGGGTTCAGCACCGCGAGATGCTGTGCACGCACTTCCGCATAGAAGATGTCCCGCGCGCGTTCCCATTCGGCGCCGAACATGCCGGGGAAGGTGTCGCGCAGGCTGCCGCGCACGCGGGCGAGCACCGTCGCGCGGTCCCATTCCGGCATGGCGAAGGCGCGGAAGGTCGCGTTCAGCCCGGCCTCGATCGCCGCCCAGCCATCGACCAGCGTGTTGTCCCAGTCCCACAGGACGGCCGTGGGCCGGCTCATGCGTGCAGCTGCGCGAGCAGGCCCCGCATGTCGCCCATCACCCAGAGATCGGCGATGCGCCCGTCCCGCATCGTGAAGAAGCCCACGCCTTCCCAGGCGAGCGTCCTGCCCGTCGGCGGCACATCGAGGAACGGACCGGCATCGTGAACGCCTGAAAAGCCGATGCGGGCGGCGACCTTGTCGCCCTCCGCGACCAGGTCGCGGATCTCGCAGCGATACCTGCCGAAGGCGTCGCGGACGCTGCGCACATAGGCCGCATAGGCGTCGTGCCCGCGCATCACCTGGCCGAAGGTGCCGTGGAAGGCGACGTCCTCCGTCATCAGCGCCGGCAGGCGGGAAAGGTCACCCTCCTCCCACAGCTCGGCATAGAAGGCGCGGACCGTCGCCGCGTTGGTCGCGCTCACGCCGCGTTCTTCAGCCCGCCCTTCACGTGGCGGGCGAAGATCTCGAACAACTGGCGCACCACGGGTCCGACCTTGCCGTCGCCCACGGGCTGGCCGTCGATCCTGACGATCGGCTTCACGAAGGAGGTGGCGGAGGTGATGAAGGCCTCGCGCGCGCGGCGCATCTCGTCCAGCGAGAATTCTCGTAGTTCGATCGGGATGCCGGCCTCCCGCAATTCCGCGATGAGTGCGGCGCGGGTGCACCCCGGCAGGATCGCTTGGTCGAGGTGGCGGACGCGGATGGTGCCGTGCTCGTCCACGATCCAGAACGACGTCGCGGCGCCTTCCGTGACCATGCCGGTCTCGGCGTCGAACAACACGGCCTCGATCGCACCGACTTCCTTCGCCGCCTGGCGGGCAAGGCAGTTGGGCAGCAGGTTCACGGTCTTGATGTCGCAGCGCGCCCAGCGCAGGTCGGGCTGGGTGATCGCCGCCGCGCCCCAGCTGTCGACATTCGTCGGATAGGGCGGGATGCGCTTGATGGTGACGACGAGCGCCGGCGGCACGGGCTTGCCCGGGAAGGCATGGTCGCGCCGGGCCACGCCGCGCGTGACCTGCATGTACAGCAGCCCTTCGGTGACGCGGTTCCGCCGCGCCACTTCCCGCAGCACGAGGCGCAGCGCGGCGCGCGACATGGGCATGGGCAGCCGGATTTCCCGCAAGGACCGTTCCAGCCGGTCGAGGTGAAGGTCCTCGTCGATGTAGCGACCGTCATAGAGGTGCACGACCTCGTAGATGCCGTCGCCGAACTGGTAGCCGCGATCCTCGATGTTCACGGCCGCCTCGGGCTGCGGCACGTAGCGGCCGTTGACATAGGCGATGCGGGACATGGTGCCTGACGACCCCCCAATGACACTGAGCGGAAGGTTACGACCAACCCCGCGCAGTGCGAAGTGCCGTCGCCGACGCGGCGCCCACGGTGCCGGGGCGCGGACCGGCCTCGTGCGCGCCCTCGCCGCTAAGGCGCTGCCGGATGCAGCGGCAGCCCCGCCGTGCGCCAGCCGCCATATCCCTGGTCGACCGAGCCCGCATCCGTGAAGCCGGCCGCCGCGAGGGCGCGCCGCGCCTGTGCCGATCGCACCCCGATCTCGCAGATCAAGGCCATGGGCGCGGCCTTGCTGCCGTCCACCAGGCGCTCGACGGCCGCCACGAAGGGCGCCGGGTCGTTCGGGTCGAATGGAATGGCCACGGCGCCCGCGGCGATGCGGGGATCGGTCCTTTCCCGCGGCAGGCGGACGTCGATCAGCCGGAGTGTCCCGGCGGCGGCGGCATCGGCTGCGTCTTCAGGAAAGACCAGCCCGGCACCGGAGCCGGTCGGTGCGCCCGCGCAGCCCGCGGCGCACAGGAGCCAGCCCCCGACCAGGGCGATGCGCCACATGCCCCAGCCCGCCGATGCACCGATGCCACCCACGATGCCGCAGGCTATCCAGGGGAGGTCGTCTCGTGCAAGCAACGCTTGCGGGCGTACCGCTCCTGCAGCGAGATTGGACGCCGCGGCGCGACCCAGGGAGGCCGAGAATGAAGCCATCGACTGCAGCGCTGTTCGGCCTGGCCTTGCTTTGCGGATGCGAGGCCGCTCCAGGCCCTTCCACGGTCAATGTCCCGCCAAGCGGAGCGGCGCAGGCCTTTTCCGTCTACTGGCTCGACCGGACGACCTGCCTGTCCCGGCTGCGTTCTGTCACGGGCGTCACCGTCATCGGCGGCGATGCGGAAGGGCTCGACTTTTCCCTGCAAGCCGCGGCCAGCGTCGTGCCGTGGCAGTGCCCGAGCCGGACTATGCCGGGGGCACATGTCATGGTGCGGCAAACACGCCCTTTCCCCGCCGAGGAAGCCCGGGACATCACCCTTCGGGTCGACTACGACACGGTCGACGGCCAGCGTGCGAGCACGCATCCGCGACGCTTCGTCCTGGCCCCCGCGGGCCGCTGACCCCGGCGGATCGCCTCCTCAGGCGTTCCCGACGGAAGCGGCGGGGCTCGCGCGGTCCTCCGCCTGCACGCCGAGGAACTTCAGCTTGCGGTGGAGCGCGCTCCGCTCCATGCCGACGAAGTTCGCGGTCCGACTGATGTTGCCGCCGAAGCGCAGCAGCTGCGCTTCCAGGTATTGCCGCTCGAACAACTCCCGCGCCTCGCGCAGCGGCAGGGTCATGATCTCGCTCGACCGGTCGAGCTTGAGCACAGCCGGCGCGGCCGCGCCCACCTGCGGCGGCAGCATGTCGGGGCGGATCGCGTCCCGCGCATCGCCCGGGGCCATGATCAGCAGCCAGTCGATAAGGTTGCGCAACTCCCGGACGTTGCCCGGCCAGTCATAGGCCTGCATGGCGGCGAGCGCGTCTTCGCTCAGCTCCCGAGAGGCCATGCCCGTCGTCTCGGCCGAGCGCCCCATGAAGTGCCGCGCGAGCACGGGCACGTCCTCCCGCCGCTCCCGCAGCGCGGGCACGCGCAGCGGCACGACGGCGAGGCGGTAGAACAGGTCTTCCCGGAAGCGTCCGGCGGCGATCTCGGCCGAGAGGTCGCGGTTCGTGGTGGACAGAACGCGCACATCCACCTTCACGCGCGTGCCGCCGCCCAGTCGCTCGAACCCCTGTTCCTGCAGCGCGCGGACGATCTTGCCCTGGGTCTCGACCGGCATGTCGGCGACTTCGTCGAGCAGCAGAGTCCCGCCATGGGCGCGTTCCAGCACGCCGGCACGGCGCGGCTGGGCAATCGGGTCCGCGCCGGCATCGACGCCGAACAACTCTTCCTCGAATCGCGCGGGGTTGAGGGTCGCGCAGTTCAGCACGAGGAAGGGCCCGTCCGCGCGGCGGGACCGCGCGTGGATCATGCGCGCGGCGACTTCCTTGCCCGCGCCGGCGGGGCCCGTGATCAGCACGCGCGACCCGGTCGGCGCGACGCGCTCGATCGATGCGCGCAACTGGCCGAGCGGGCCGGAGGCGCCGACGAGGTCCGTCTCCGGCCCCGCACGCAGGCGCAACTCGCTGTTCTCCCGCTTGAGCCGCGCCGCTTCCAGCGCGCGGGAGACGATCAGCAGCAGCCGGTCCGACTTGAACGGCTTCTCGATGAAGTCGTAGGCGCCCTGCTGGATCGCCTGCACCGCGGTCTCGATCGTGCCGTGGCCGGAGATCATGACGACCGGCACGACCGGTTCCTCGGAATGCAGCGCCTCGAGGATGCCGAGCCCGTCGAGGCGCGAATTCTGCAGCCAGATGTCGAGGATGACGAGCGAGGGGCGACGCTGGCGGAAGGCCGCGATCGCCGTGTCGGCGTTGTGGGCCTGGCGCGTCTCGTAGCCCTCATCCGACAGGATCCCCTCGATCAGGGTCCTGATGTCGGGCTCGTCGTCCACGATCAGGATCTCATGCGCCATGCGCGACCTTCGCTCCCTCTCCGGCTCGGGCCGACTCGCCCCCCTCAGCGCTGGTACCGCCAGCGGCGCGTAGCGGCAGGATCAGGGAAACCCGGGCGCCTGGGCCGTCCTTGCGGTCCTCCAGCACGAGCCTCCCGCCATGGTCCTCCATGATCTTCTTCACGATGGCAAGGCCAAGACCGGTCCCCTTCGGCTTATGAGTGACATAGGGCTCGGTCAGGCGGTCCCGGTCCTCCTCCCCCGGCAGCCCGACTCCGTCATCCTCGACCGAGATCGCGACCTCCCCCTCCCTCGCCGTGACCACGGCGCGGATGCGTCCCGCCCCCTCGGCGGCCCGCATGGCGACCGCGTCGGCGGCGTTCTGCAGCAGGTTAGTCAGCGCCTGGCCGATCAGCCGGCGGTCGCAGGGCACGCGCGGCGGCGGTTCCGCATAGGCGGTCTCATAGGCGATGTCGGGATGGGCATCGCGCTGCAGCACCAGCGCTTCCCGCAGCAGCTGGTTCGCATCCTCCGGCCGGATCACCGGCTGGGGCATGCGCGCGAAGGCCGAGAATTCGTCGACCATCCGCCCGATGTCGCCCACCTGGCGGACGATCGTGTCGGTGCATTGCCGGAACGTGTCCGGGTCGTCGGTGATCTGCTTGAGGTAGCGGCGCTTGAGCCGCTCCGCGCTCAGCTGGATCGGCGTCAGCGGGTTCTTGATCTCATGCGCGATGCGCCGCGCGACATCCGCCCAGGCCGCCTTGCGCTGGGCCGAGACCAGCTCCGTCACGTCGTCGAAGGTCAGCACGTAGCCATCGACGCGCCCGCCCTGCATCTCGGCGCCGAGGCGGGCGAGCAGCGTGCGGCGTGCCGTCGGCGGGCCGGACCGGATCTCGGCCGTCTGCGGGCGGTCGGGGTTCGCGCGCGCGGCCTCGATCAGCGGGGCGAATTCGGGGGCGACGCCGGCCAGCGGCAGGCCGATCGCTGCATCGAGGTCCACGCCGAGCAGCGCGGCCGCCGAGCGGTTCGGCAGGTTCACCCGCATCTCGGCATCGAGGCCGATCACGCCCGCCGAGACGCCTGAGAGCACCGTTTCCGTGAAGCGCCGCCGCTCGTCGATCTGGCGATAGGCTTCCATCAGCTCCCCGCGCTGGGCGGAAAGCTGGCTCGTCATGCGGTTGAAGGCGCGGGACAGGCTGGCGACCTCGTCATCCGCCTCCCCTTCCTGCACGCGGGTCGAGAGGTCGCCCGCGCGCACGCGCTCTGCGGCGGTGATGAGGCGAGAGATCGGCCCGGCGATCCGGTTCGCGATCAGCAGGCCGAGCAGCACGGCGGCCATCAGCACGAGCAGCGTCGCGATCGCGAAGATCAGCACGAAGGTGATCTGCAGATCGCCCTGGTTGCGATCCAGCCGGTCGTATTCCTGGAAGGCGAGTTCCGTCGTGCGCATGTGCTCGAGCACGCCGGGATCGACCGGCCGCGCGATCTGCAGCAGCAGGCCGGGGGGGATGTTGAGCGCGACGACCGCGCGCACCCGCCCTTCCCCGCTTTCGCCGGGCATGACCACCACCTCCCCCGCGCGGACGGATTCGATCGCCCAGGCGGGCATCGTCTCCACGACGCTGCCGGTGGTCAGCCCCGCGCTCGCCACCACCTGGCCGAGCGTGGGTTCGAAGACGATCGATTCCGTCAGGCCGCGGAAGGCGGTGTGCGTCGCGAGCAGCCGGGCGAAGGCGATGCCGTTGTCCGGCAGCAGCACCTGCGCCGCCCGGTTCAGGTCGTTCGCCATTGCCAGGATGTCGGCCCGGATCGTGTTGCGGTGTTCCTCGAGATAGGCGCGCGAGGCGACGAGCGAGGCTTCCAGCGTCCCGCGCACCCGGTCGCTGAACCAGGACTGGATGCCGAGGTTGAAGAACACCGCCGAGAAGCCCGCCACGAGGATGGCCGGCACCACCGCGACTACGCCGAACAGCAGCACGAGCCGCACATGCAGGCGCGATCCGGCCGAGCCGCGCCGCCGTTCCACCCACATCCGCACGACGCGCGCGGCGAAGGAAGCGGCCAGCAGCAGCAGCACCGCGAGGTTGGCGAGGATGATCCCCACCACCTCCCCCGGGCTGGTCGGCCCGAGCGGCGTGCCGCCCGAAAGCACGATGAAGGTCGCGATGCCAAGCAGCAGCGCGACGACGGCAAGCGCGACCGTCATGCCGCCGCCCTGAAGGCGCTCGGCCAGACGCCAGCGCCAGGAAGGCGGGGTCGCGCCCTCCTCCTCCCGCAGCGCGGCGCGCGCGGCCGGGCGGGCGGCCCTTCGGCGGAACAGGCCCGTCATGTCAGGGCCCGCGCATGGGTCAGCTCAGCCCGCGCACCACCGGCAGGTCGAGCTCCCGGATCTTCTTGCGCAGCGTGTTGCGGTTCAGCCCGAGCATCGCGGCCGCCTTGATCTGGTTGCCCCGCGTCGCGCCCAAAGCGAGGCGCAGCAGCGGGCGTTCCACCTCCGCCAGCACCCGATCATAGAGATCCCGGACCGGCATGCCATCCTTGTGCGCGGCCATGAAGGTCGCAAGGTGGCGCTCGACCGCCTGTTCGAGCGTCGCGGGCTGCGCCTGGCCGTCCGGGCCGGCCGGCAGTGCGGCCTCGGCGAGTTCGCTCGCCACCGCGTCGCCGCCGATCACCTCCTGCGCGTAGAGGGCCGCGAGGCGGCGCATCAGGTTCTCGAGCTCCCGCGCATTGCCGGGCCAGGCATGGCCCTTGAGCGCGTCCATCGCCTCGGGGCTGAGTTGCTTGGACGGCAGGCCGGAGGCGCGCGCGCGATCGAGGAAGTGGCGCGCCAGCAGCGGGATGTCCTCGATCCGCTCGCGCAGCGGCGGCAGGCGGATCGGCACGACGTTCAGCCGGTAGAACAGGTCCTCCCGGAACAGTCCCTGGCGGATCAGCTGACGCAGGTCGCGATGCGTCGCGGCCACGATGCGGACATTGGCCTTGATCGGCTGGCGGCCGCCGACGGTCGTGAACTCGCCTTCCTGGAGCACGCGCAGCAGGCGCGTCTGCGCCTCGGGCGGCATGTCGCCGATCTCATCCAGGAAGAGCGTCCCGCCGGCAGCCTGTTCGAAGCGGCCGATGCCGCGGTTCAGCGCGCCGGTGAAGGCGCCGCGCTCATGGCCGAACAACTCCGCCTCGATCAGCTCGCGCGGGATCGCGGCCATGTTGATGGCCACGAACGGCCCGGCGCGGCGCTTGCCGTAGTCGTGCAGCGCGCGCGCGACAAGCTCCTTGCCGGTGCCGCTTTCGCCCGTGATCATCACCGTGAGGTCGGTGGTCGTGAGCCGCGCGACCGTGCGGTAGATCTCCTGCATCGCGGCGCTGCGGCCGACCAGCGGCAGCTTCTCGCCCGCCTCCTCCTCCGCCCCGCCGGGGCTCGCCGCGGGGGGCGCGGCCAGCGCGCGCTCGACGACCGCGAGCAATTCCTTCAGGTCGAAGGGCTTGGGCAGGTATTCGAAGGCGCCTCGCTGGGTCGCCTTCACCGCCGTCGCGAAGGTCGATTGCGCGCTCATCACCACGACGCGCAGGTCGGGGCGCACGCGCCGGATGCGCGGGACGAGGTCGAGCCCGTTCTCGTCCGGCATGACGACATCGGTGATGACGAGGTCGCCTTCCCCATCCTCCACCCAGCGCCAGAGCGTCGCGGCCGAGGAGGTCGCCCGCACCTGGTAGCCCGACCGGCCTAGCGCCTGGCTCAGCACGGTGCGGATGGCGCGGTCGTCGTCGGCGATAAGGATTGTGCGCGGTTCGGTCATTGCGAGGTCCCGAGGACTCCGGGCGGCGGCGCTGGCAGAGAAAGGCGGAAGACGGTGCGCCCCGGACGGCTGTCGCATTCGATCAGCCCGCCCTGGTCGGCCACCAGCTTTGCCACGAGCGCGAGGCCGAGCCCCTGTCCCCCCCGCTTCGTGGAGACGAAGGGTTCAAAAAGCGTGCCGCGCACTTCGTCCGCGATTCCAGGGCCGTTGTCGCGCACGCTCACCTGCAAGGGCAGGTGGACACGGTCGGAGGAACCGGGCACCGCGATGCGCACGCCGTGATGATAGGCGGTGGCGAGCACGATCTCGCCGTTCAGCGGATCCACCGCTTCTGCCGCATTCTTCACCAGATTGAGCAGGATCTGAACAAGCAGGTCACGGTTGCCCCACACCGGCGGCAGGGAGGGATCGTATTCCTCGGTGATGCGGAGATGGGAGGCGAAGCCGTTGGCCGCGATCCGCTTCACATGGTCCAGCACCTGGTGGATGTTCACCGGCGCGAGTTCGACCGGGCGGTCGGAGAACATGTCCAGCCGCTCGACCAGGCCGCGGATGCGATCGGCCTCGTCCTGGATCAGCTGGCACAGCTCCCGGTCGCCTTCCTGCGCATTCTGCTCGAGCAGCTGCGCCGCGCCGCGGATGCCGGAGAGCGGGTTCTTCACCTCATGCGCCAGCATCGCCGCCATGGCGGAGGCGCCGCGAGCCGCACCCCGGAAGTTCAGCGTCCGGTCGAGCATCTGGGCGGTCGAGGAATCCTGGAAGGTCAGCACGACGCCGCCCGCGAGTTCCGGCAGCGGCGCGGCATGCACGCTGACGCCCCGGCGCGACAGGCGCGGGCTTTCGAGCGCGAGGTCGTGGTCCGACACCCGCGCATCCATCCGCCGCACCTGCGCGATGACGGCGAAGATGCGGCTGTCCTCCGGCAGCAGGTCAGTCAGGCGGAGCTGCGCGAGCGAGGCGATCGAGGTCTGGAGGAACTGCTCGGCCGCGGCATTGGCGTTGATGAAGCGGTCCTCTGGGTCCAGCACGACGACGGGCACCGGAATGGCGCCAAGGATGGCGGCGGGTTCCGGCACCGGCCGGCCGCGCCAGCCGGAGGGTCGGGCGGCGCGGCGCAGCAGGCCGGGCTTCATGCCGCCATGCGCTCCTCGCCCGCGGCGCGGAAGGCATCGCGGACCACCGCGACCCCCTGCTCGATCAGCGGGTCGTAGAAGCTGTCGATCAGCGTGCGCACCGCATCGGGCGTGTCGCAGCGGTTTATCTGAACGCGGAACTCGGCCGAACCCGGCAGGCCCTTCGAGTACCAGGCGACATGCTTGCGGGCGAGGCGCACGCCGGGCTCCGTGCCATGATGCAGCAGCACGTCCTCATAATGCTGCAGCAGGATGCGCTTCTGCTCGGCGAGCGCCGGTTCGGACGCTTCCCCCCCGCGCAGGCGCGCGGCGACGGTGGCGGGAAACCAGGGGCGACCGTAGCAGCCGCGGCCGATCATGACGCCATCCGCGCCGGACCGGCGCAGCGCTTCCTCGGCATCCTCGACCGTGACGATGTCGCCATTGGCGATGACCGGGATGCGCACCGCCGCCTTCACGCCCGCAATGAAATCCCAATCCGCCGTGCCGGTGTAGAACATCTGCCGCGTCCGCCCATGGACGGTGACGAGGCGGATGCCGCTCTCCTCGGCGATGCGGGCGAGGCGCGGCGCGTTGAGGCTGTTGTGATCCCAGCCCATGCGCATCTTGAGCGTGACGGGGACCGAGACCGCGCGCGCCGTCGCCTCCAGGATGCGGGCGGCGGCAATCTCGTCGCGCATCAGGGCGCTGCCGGCGCTCTGCCCGACCGCGACCTTCTTCACCGGGCAACCGAAATTGATGTCGACGATCGCCGCGCCCCGGTCGACGGCCAGCCGCGCGGCCTCGGCCATGGTCTGCGGGTCGCAGCCGGCAAGCTGAACGGAAGCCGGGCCGCCGAAGCCGTCCACCTCGGCCATCTTCAGCGTCTGCCGGTTCTCCCGCACCATGGCCTGGGAGGCGATCATCTCGCTGACGACCATCGGCGCGCCGAGGCCGCGGGCAAGGCGGCGGAATGGCAGGTCCGTCACGCCCGACATGGGGGCGAGGATGACCGGCGTGTCGATCACCACGCCGCCGAGGTCGATCGGCGGCAGCGGGCGCGCGGGGGTGTTGCTCATGATTTGTGCAGGATAGGGAGTCGACGGCGGTCGCGCAACGGCGGCGTGGCCGGATTGCCACGCAAATCGCCAGATCGGGACGCGGGCGCCGTGCGGCGGGACGCGGGGCGAACCTCGGGGCCGCCCCTGGATTCACGGGCCGCCGGTTTCTCCCTACAAGACCCCATGCGCGTCATCGCCCTTCTCATGGCCGCGGGCAGCGGCAGCCGCTTCGGCGGCCCCACCCCGAAGCAATACCTGCCACTGCTCGGCCGCCCCGTGCTTCGCCACGCGGCGGAGGCGCTGCTCGCCGGCGGGCAGGTGACGGCCCTGCTGCCGGTCGTGGCCGACGGGGAGCAGGCGCATGTCGCCGCGCTGCTGGATGGCCTGCCAGCCCTGCCCCCCGTCGCCGGTGGCGCGACGCGGGCGGAGAGCGTCCGCGCCGGCCTCGCCGCGCTCGCCGCCGACCCGCCGGATGCTGTGCTGGTCCATGATGCGGCACGGCCCATCGTGCCGGACGGCACCATCGCCGCCCTGCTCGCGGCGCTGGCAGACGCACCCGGCGCCATCCCGGCCCAGCCGGTGACGGACACGCTCAAGCGTGGCGCGGCCGCGCGCATCCTTGAGACCGTCCCGCGGGAGGGCCTGTTCCGCGCCCAGACGCCGCAGGCCTTCCGCACCGCGGCGCTTGCCGCGGCGCACGCCTCCGGGGATGCGGGGGCGACCGACGACGCCGCGCTGCTTGAAGCCGCGGCCCAGGCGGTCGCGCTGGTTCCCGGCGCGGAGGCGAACATCAAGATCACCTGGCCGGAGGACCTCGTCCGCGTGGAAGCCCATCTCGCCGCACGTCTCATCCCGCGCATGGGCACGGGTTTCGATGTCCATCGCCTGGTCGAAGGCCGGCCGCTGATCCTGTGCGGCGTGACAGTGCCGCATCCGCTCGGCCTCGACGGGCATTCGGACGCCGATGTCGGCATCCACGCGCTGTGCGACGCGATCTACGGAGCGCTGGCCGAAGGCGATATCGGCCGCTGGTTCCCGCCATCCGAATCCGAATGGAAGGACGCCGACAGCGCGCGCTTCCTGCGCCATGCGGCCGGGCGCATCGCCGCGCGCGGCGGGGTGCTCGCCAATGTCGACGTGACGCTGATCTGCGAACGGCCAAAGATCGCCCCCCATGCCGCCGCGATGCGCGCGCGCCTGGCCGAGCTTCTCGGGGTCGGGATCGATGCCGTCTCGGTCAAGGCGACGACGACCGAGCGCCTCGGCTTTCCCGGTCGTGGGGAAGGCATCGCGGCCCAGGCCGCGGCGGTCGTCCTGGTGCCCGCCGGGCCCGTCTCGAAATAGCGATCGCGGGATTTGCTTCTTTTACGAGACAGCCCGCCCATGTAACCTGCGGTGGAACGCCGGACGGGACATGCCATGACGGCGAGCATTGAGAGGCTGGCCTTGCCCCTCGGGGGCACCGGAAAGGGAAGCGGCACGCCGGGCGATGCTCCGGGCGGCCCCTGGATGGTGGTGGCGCGCATGCCCGGCCTTGCCGCCCTGCATGAGGAAGCGCTCGCCGGCATGCTCGCCCGGGTGGCCGAGACGGATCCTGAAGGCCCGGACCATCCGATGCGGGTCGGGCGGATCGGCGGTATCCTCGCGGCGGAATTCGGCCTGGATGCCGGGCAATGCGACCTGCTCGCCCGCGCCGCGACGCTGCACGATGTCGGCAAGCTGGCCCTGCCCGCGGATGTGTTGTGCCATCGCCACGTGCTGGACCCGGCGGCGCGGCGGGAGATGGAGCGCCACACGGTGCTCGGCGCCGCCCTGCTTGCCTATGCGGCCGCGCCCTGGATCCGCCTCGGCGCGCTGATCGCGCTGACGCATCACGAACGATGGGACGGCAGCGGATACCCGGACGGATTGAGCGGGGAGGAGATCCCCCTCGCCGCGCGGCTGGTCGCCGTGGCCGATGTCTACGACGCGCTGCGCTCCGAGCGCCCCTACAAGGACGCGCAGGACCATGAGGAGGCAATGCGCCGCATCCTCGATGGCGACGACCGCATCAGCCCCGGCCAGTTCGACCCGGCCGTGCTGGCCGCGCTTCGCCGGCGGGCGCCCGAGATCGCCCGGCTACCCCGCTGAGGCCGGAGCGAAGGCCCCGATCACGGCGGGGAGGTCGCCGGCCGGCACCGGGCGGCCGAACAGGTAGCCCTGGGCCGCGTCGCAGCCTTCGGCGCGCAGCCCTTCAAGCTGGGCCTCGGTCTCGACGCCTTCCGCCGTGACGCAGATGCCGAGGCTGCGCCCCAGGCCCGCCACCGCGCGGACGATCGCCGCGGCATCGCCGCCCGCGCAGAGGTCGCGCACAAAGGACCGGTCGATCTTGAGACGGTCGAAGGGAAAGATCCGCAGCTGGGTCAGGGAGGAATACCCCGTCCCGAAATCGTCCATCGCAATGTGCACGCCGAGCCCGCGCAATGCGCGCAGCTGTTCGAGCGCCGTTTCCTGGGCGGCGAGCAGGACGTTCTCGGTCACCTCGAGCTCGAGCCGTTCGGCCGCGAGGCCCGACGCCGCGAGCGCCGCCTCGACCGCCGGCGGCAGGCCATCCCGCTCGAACTGGCTCGGGGCGATGTTGACCGCCACGCGCAGCCCATCGGGCCAGCCCGCGGCGACGCGGCAGGCTTCGCGCAGAACCCAGGTGCCGATGCGGCCCATCAGGCCGATGCGCTCGGCGATCGGCAGGAACTCGATCGGCGGCACCAGGCCGCGCTCGGGGTGGCGCCAGCGGATCAACGCCTCGAAGCCGGTCAGCCGGCCTTCGGGCAGCGCCACCTGGGGCTGGAAATGCAGCTCGAACTGCTCGCCCTCGACCGCCCGGCGCAGCGCGGTCTCGAGCGCGCGCAATTCGCGGAAGCGGGCATCCATCTCGGGCGCGAAGCGGAGCCAGCCGCCGGCGCTGCTCGCCTCCGTCCGGGCGAGGCCGGCGCGGCGCACGAGCAGCCCGGCCTCCGTGCCATCCGCGGGCGCGAGCGCGAAGCCGATGCGCGGCGTGACCGTGACCGTTTCACCGGCAATGAGGTAGGGCCGCGCAAGGAGATCGACGAGTCGGGCGCACAGCGCCTGCGCCTGCGTCGCATCGGCGACATCGGCCTGCAGGACGGCGAATTCCTCCCCGGCCATGCGGGCGACGAGATCGGCTTCGCGCAGCGTCGCGCGCAGGCGGCGGCCGGCGGCACGGAGCAGTTCTTCCCCCACCGCGTGGCCGAGCACCTGGTTGATGGCGCGGATGCCGTCGATGTCGCAGATCAGCACGGCGAGGCCGACGCGACGGCGCGGCGGCCGGTCGAGCGCCGCGGCGAGCCGCGCTTCGAACATGGCGCGGTCGGCAAGGCCGGTGACATGGTCGGCGCCACCGCCACCAGGCAAGCCGGGTTCCTCCTCGACGGCGAGGAGCCAGCCGGCCTCGCCGGTCCGGGCGAAGGAGAAGCGCAGGCCAGGCGCGCCCGCGAGGCGGATCGGGTCGCCGCCGCCATCAGGCGCGTCCGCGAAAATGTCCTGCTCGGGGGTCGAGACCCGCGAGACGGCGGCGGAGACGAGGGTGGTGACGGCGTCGCGGTCGAGCCGGGGACTTGCCTCGAGCAGGTCGGACAGCCCGGTATGGGAGCGGCGCACGCGGGCGAGGCCGAGTTGCACCGTGGCACGCGGGCTGACATGGCCGATCCTGAGGTCGGCGTCGAAGCTCAGAAGCCCATCCGGCAACGGCGAGGAGGGCCCGCCCAGAGGCCGTCGCCCGATATCGGCGTCCGCCATCCCGTCCATGTCGCCTCGCTCATGCTCGGGCGCGCCGGGAAGGTCGGGCGCGCCGGGTCCTGTTCCCGATGCGCCACCCTTAGGCTGGAATGAATGAAGAAAGCATGGACGGGCGGCCGGGCGCGGGTGCGCCTGGTCTGCGTCGCAGGGTGGTTCGCATTCCGCGATTCGCGTTTCGCATCGCGATGAACGGTCATTCGTATTCTGCGATGCGTCTTGCAAATCCCGCTGAGCGCCCGTCACCCGCGCTGCGGGCGGGGCGCCATGCTGCGGCGTCTCCCGGCCGTGTCGGTTCCAGCAAGGGGCCGGTGCGGCTTCGCTTCCCCCTCACCCCGCGTACCGGAGAGGGAGCAAAAAAATAGGGCCGCCCGATCGGACGGCCCTAAGGCAAGGTTGAGGAAGGCTAAGCTGCCAGGCCCCGGGACCATCCCGTGCCAGACACATCGGTTAATGCACGGGGCGTGCCAGTTGCCTGCCTCAGGCGGCCCCGGCGCGCCGTACCCCTTCGTCGGCCAGCAGACGCAGCCGGATGCGCGCCAGCGCGGCCCCGCCAGTCACCCGTTCCGCGCAGGGTGGCGCGGCGGCCGGGCCTGCCGGGGTGAAGTCCGCATGGAGCGCGGCGTGCAAGGCACCGTTCGCGAATTGATGGCGGTTGGCGCAGTCGAGGTACGATTCCGCCGGCGCGCCCTCGGCCAGCAGTACGTCATGGGCGTCGAGCTCCACATGCAGGTATTGGATCGGGCCGCTGGGCGGTTCGCGCAGGATGCCCGGAAGGCCCACCAGCATCTCCGCCGGGACCAGCGCGCCATCGACCAGCAACGCATGGTCGGGGGAGACGCGCAGGTCGCGGTGCGGCACGCCCGCCCCGAGCGCGCCGGCGGCGATGCGGATGGGCAGCACCTTCGCGGGCGAGGGATGCCGCCGCGGATCGAGCGTGCGACGGCCGATCCAGCGGATGGGCGCGAGGCGCGGGCCGTTGAGCGCGAGGGTGACGACGCAGTCGCCCAGGCGCAGCGTCTCGACCGGCACTTCCCCCGCCTCGGTCAGGATGCGCGTGCCGGCGAGGTAGCAGGGGGCACGCATTGCTCCGACGGAATTGCCTTCCACATCGGTGTCTTCCTGGTAGTCGACCCATTCGATGTCGCCAGCGACGAAGTCGGTACCCTGCGACGGATCCGTGTAGGTCACGTACCAGCCCTGGTCGGCAGCATTCCAGGACCAGGTCGCGCCGCCGGGGCCGCCGGCGAGTTCGACTGTGTCGTCGCCGGCGCCGCCGTAATGCGTGTCGCTGCCCGGGATGGCGTTCAGCAGGTCATTGCCGTCGCCGCCGCGCAAGACGTCGTCGTCCGCGCCGCCCTGGAGGATGTCGTTGTCGTCGCCGCCGGCGAGGGAATCATTGCCGGCACCGCCGGCCAGGAGGTCGTCGCCCCCCATCCCATCGAGCGTGTCTCTGCCATCGTCGCCGACGACGTCGAAATCGGCGTCGAGCGGCGCCCCCGCGTAGCTGTCGTCGCCCGCGGTCGGGCCGCTGGCGGGCGTGAAGCTGCCCCCGCCGTTCGACGTGAACCAGGACCCTGACATCCGCGCCTCCGCCGTTCACGGCAGGCTCAATCGCCCGCCGAAACGAACATCTAGCGCGCGAGAAGTGATGCTAGTAATTCAACCATGGGTTTTAACGCAAGATTAACGCGATATCGGAACAAACGGCCTCAGCGCGCCCGTTCCAGGATGCTGACGTAGTTCGCCACCGCCGCGCCCCCCATGTTGAAGACGCCACCGAGATTGGCCTTCGGCAACTGCATCGCCCCCGCCGTACCGGTCAGTTGCATCGCCGCCAGCACATGCATCGAAACCCCCGTCGCGCCGATCGGGTGGCCCTTGGACTTCAGACCGCCGGAGCGGTTCACGGGCAGGCGCCCATCCGCCGCCGTCCAGCCTTCCAGCGCCGCGCGCGCCCCCTGCCCTTCAGCGGTCAGTCCCATCGCCTCGTACTCGATGAGCTCGGCGACGGTGAAGCAGTCATGTGTCTCGGCGAAGGAGAGGTCGGCGACGGACACGCCCGCCTGCACATAAGCCCGCGCCCAGGCTTCCCGCGCGCCCTCGAAGCGGACGATGTCGCGCGCGGCGATGGGCAGGAAGTCGTTCACCTGCACCGCGGCGCGGAAGCGCACCGCCTTGCCCATGGCCTGGGCCGTCTCGGCATCCGCCAGCACCAGGGCCGCGGCGCCGTCGGAGACCAGCGAGCAGTCGGTGCGCTTCAGCGGGCGCGCCACATAGGGGTTCTTCTCGCTCTCGGTGCGGCAGAAGTCGAAGCCGAGGTCCTTGCGCATCTGCGCATAGGGATTGTCCACGCCGTTACGGTGGTTCTTGGCCGCGATCGCGGCGAGCGCGTCGGACTGGTCGCCGTGGCGCTGGAAATAGGCCTCCGCGATCCGGCCGAAGACCCCGGCGAAGCCGCCCTCGATGTCCTGCTCGGTCTTGCGGTAGGAGGCAGTGAGCAGGATGTCGCCCACCTTCGGGCCCGGGGTCGAGGTCATCTTCTCGGCGCCCACGACCAGGGCGAAGCGCCCCCGCCCGGCGGCGATGAAGTCCCGCGCCGCATGGATCGCGGCCGAGCCCGTGGCGCAGGCGTTCTCGTAGCGCGTGATCGGCTTGAAGCGCAGCTCCGGCACGGATTGCAGGACGAGGGAGGATGGGAAGCCCTGCGGGGTGAAGCCTTCCCCGAAGACGCCGACGAAGCCGGCGTCGATCTCGGCTGGGCCCAGGCCGGCATCCTCGATGGCTGCGCGGGCGACGCCTGCGATCAGCGTCTCGAGGTCGGGCGCGTCCTCGCGCTTGCCGAAGGGGCTGTGCGCCCAGCCGACGATGCAGGCTTCGGTCATGGCCGGTTCCTCCTGTGCGGAGCCGCAGTCTAGTCTCCGCGCCGGTCTGCGCCCAGCGGCGCGAAGGGGGTGACGGGCGCGAGCGGGTTCGCGGCGAGACGCAGGCGCCGCGTTCCGATCTCGGGCGGCGTCGGGGACGGCGCGCCGGGCGCCCGCCAGCCGAACTGCTCCGCCCGCCAGGCAAGGGTCGCGAGCAGCGTTCCGTCCGGCGCATTGCGCGGCACGAAGGGCTCCGCCCCGTCCGGCAAGCCGCTTTCGACCGCGAGGCCGGCGACGAGCAGCGCGTCATGGCCAGGCAGCAGGATCTCCACGAGTTCGTGTTCCCCGGGCTCGGCATCCCGCGTGATGCCGGCGCCATCGACGAGATCGCGGGCATGGAACAGCGCGCCATCCACCAGCAGCCCAAGGCCGGGCGGCAGGCCGAGCGGTTCGGTCGGCCCGGCATCCGCGACCGCGCCGGCGGCGATGCGGACCAGCGCGCAGCGTACGCGGCGCTTCCGGATGGCCACCACCGGCTGGAAGGGTGCACCAACGCCGCCCGTGGCGAAGACGACAAGGCCGGGCGTGACCTGGCCCGCCGGAAGCGGACCGCGCGGGGTCAGCACGGGAACGTCGGTGGGCAGGCCTGTGGCGAACTCGGTCAAGCAACCATCTCCGGGGGCTTCGATTTGATCTCATTTCGGAACGATCGACGTCAACGGTGGCGATGGTGCTGCGCGCTGGCGTTCAGCCTCGCGCTACGCCTCACGCGGCCGTGCCGCCCATATCGAGGGGAATGGCGGGCGGGCGGTTCCTGCGCGCCCCGGCATCCGGGCTGCGCGACCTGGGCGCCTTCCGCATGGCGCGGAGGCCGATCGATGCGGCTTCGTGACCGGCGGCGTTCAACGGGTCACGCGCAATCCCTTGGAGGTGTCGCTGGTCCTGGTGCTGGCCGCCTGGCTTGGCGGGCGCCTCGTGCGCGCCGTCTGGCTCGACCGTATTCCAGACCCGGCCGGAGGAGCGCGCCATGGCGGCCTGGTCCGGGCGGGATCCTGCGCGGTGCGCGGCCGGGGTTCGCCGCTGGAGCTGGAGCAGGCGATGGCGCGCCCTGGAGGATTCGAACCTCCGACCCACGACTTAGAAGGTCGTTGCTCTGTCCAACTGAGCTAAGGGCGCGTCCGCCCCTGGTAGCACATTCAGTGCGACCAGTTCTCGTGCCGGCCGAAGCGGAAATTGTCGGCGTAGACCTTGGGCTTCATGGCTGGCCTGGCCGTCTCGGGCTCGGCCTCGTAGGCCAGGCCCTGCGCCTCGGCGTAGGAAATCGCCTGGGCGCGCGTCTCGAAGGACAGGCGGACCTGGCCGCGCATGTCGCCCGAGCCGTACCAGCCCATCAGCGGATCGAGCCGCTTTGACTCGGACGGGGCGAATTCGAGCACCCAGCCCTCGCTTTTCGCGCGGCCGGACTGCATGGCCGATTTCGGCGGCTGGAAGATACGGGCGAAGCCCTTGCTGTGCGCCATGCGCGACGTCCTCGACTGCGGAATCGGGGCGACTGGATTCGAACCAGCGACCCCTTGGTCCCAAACCAAGTGCGCTACCAGACTGCGCTACGCCCCGTCGCGGCGCACCCTATGGAAGGGGGCCGCCGGGGGCAAGCATCAGGGCGCGGAACCGAAGATCCGGTGAAGCACGCGGTCCCCTGCGCGGATGTCCAGCCGCTCCGTCACCCCGGCCGCGAGTTCGAGCGTGGCGCGCACCGGCCCGTTGCTGGAGACGGTCGCGAGGGACAGCGGCACGGTGCGCTCGGCGATGCGGTGGATGCGCCCGTCGGCCGCGATGAAGACCATGTCGAGCGAGGCCAGGGTGTTGCGCATCCACATGCTCGATTCGCGCGGCGCGCCCCAGTCGAACAGCATGCCCTCATCCGGCTTCACCTCCGGGCGGAACATGAGGCCGATCATCTGCTGTTCGGAGGACAGCGCCATCTCGACGGTGAAGGCAAGGCGCCGCCCGTCGCGTGTGACGATGACGAGCGGTTCGGTCGGCAGGCGGGGCTGCGGCCGGTCCACGCCCGGCTGGGCCCGGGCGGCGGCGGGCAGCAGGGCGGCGGCGGCGATCAGGGCGCGGCGGAGGATCATCCCCGCGTCATGCCACGGCGACGGGCGGGGCGGGAAGGTCGGCCAGCGCGGCGGCCGC
>NZ_JACADQ010000409.1 GCF_016106015.1 Neoroseomonas rubea | reverse complement strand
GGCGCGTAGCGCGGCATCGACCGGCGCCTCGGCGGGCACGGTGGGCGGCTCGCGCGTCATCGCCGCCTCGACGGCCAGGCCGCGCAGGCCGGCGCGGCGCTCGGCGGCGAGTCGGAGCACGTCGCGCTCCGCCACCATGCCGATCAGGCGCCCATCGCGGCATAGCACGGGGATCGCGCCATAGCCGGTCGCGGCCATCAGCCGCGCGGCCTCGGCCAACGGAGTCTCGGGCGTGGTCCAGGGGGTGGGCTGGACATGGCGATCCAGCAGGGCGGCAACGACCATGTGGCGGGAGCCCCTCCGTTCGGGATGGTGCCTGCCTGCCTCAACCGAGGTGGCCTTTAGACCCCTCGGTCACGATGTTGCAATGCGAATTCGGCGTGACGGTCGGCGGCGTTGCCGGCGCGTGACAACCCTGCCCATACTCGTTTCTCAGGCAATCAAGGCAAGGAGGCTGCCATGTCGATCTTCATCGGACGCCGGGCGCTCGCGCGCGGCGGCATTGGCATCGCGCTCGCCGCGCCGGCGGTGCGCACCGCCTCGGCGCAGACCACGCTGGAATTCGTGGCGGGCTCGCTCGGCGGCGGCTGGTACACCATGGCCGCGGGGCTCGCCGCCCTGATCCGGGAGGAGAACCCCGACATCCAGGTGCGCGTGGTGCCCGGCGGCGGCCTCGCCAACCCGACGCGCGTGGACAACAACCAGTCGCAGATCGGCTGGGGCATCGACGCCTTCTCGGCCGCCGCGGTGCAGGGCGTGGAGCCATACAACCGCAAGCATGAACGGATCCGCTGCCTGGGCACCGGCTATTCGCCGACGGAGCACCACATGCTGCGCCACACTGCGGCGGGGCCGGAGGACATGCGCGCCATCCTGACGCAGCGCGGCCTGCGCATCGGCACGGCGCAGCGCAGTGCCACGGACGAGATGACGCTGCAGCGCATCCTGCGCTTCCTCGGCACCAGCCCGGACAAGATCCGCAGCGAGGGCGGGCGCTACCTGACCGCGTCCTACGCCGACGTCGCCTCCGCCTACAATGACGGGCAGGTGGACTACGTCTACGTGGCGCTCGCGAAGCCGGCGGCGATGATGACGGAGGTCGCGCAGGGCCGCCGCGGCGGGCGCCTGGTGGCCTTCCCGGACGATGTGCGCCAGCACCTGATCCAGACCTACGCGTATGACCAGGGCATGATCCCGGCCGCGACCTATCCGCAGCTGCAATCGGCCGACGTGCCGGTGACGACGATGGACAGCGTCATCCTGGTCAATGAAAGCGTCTCGGCCGAGGTGGTGCAGAAGATCACCGCGACGCTGATCAAGAACCGCGGCCAGCGGCTCGCCAACATCCACGCCAGCATGGCGGGCTGGACGCCGCAGCATGCCGTGACCTATCGCGGCGTGGCCTTCCACCCCGGCGCGGCGGCGGCGTTCCGCGCGGCGGGCGTGAACCCGCCGGCCTGACGACGGGCCGGGGGGCGTGCGGGAACTTTCGGGCTGGCTCAGGGGCGCGGTCACGCTGTGGCTCGCGGGCTGGGCGGCGGTGCATCTCTATTTCGGCGGCTTCGGCTTTCCCGAGCCGATCGGGATGCGCTCGCTGCACCTGCTCGTCTTCACGCCCCCGCTCTTCCTGCTCTACCCCGCCTTCGCGACGCGTTCCCCGGCGCACAGGCCGAGCCTTTTCGACTGGGCCTGGGCGACGGCCTCGGCCGCGCCGCATCTCTGGGTCTTCGTGAACGCCGGCCCGGTCGCGGACCGCATGGAGTATGTGGACGAGTTCACGCCGCTGATGATGGCGCTCGGCATCACCTGCCTCGTGACGATGCTGGAGGCGATCCGCCGCGCGGTCGAACCCGGCCTTGCCTGGATGGTGGCGGGCTGCATCCTCTACATGTTCGTGGGCCACCATTTGCCGGGCGTGCTCAACACGCGCGTCTTCACCACGCCAGAGATCGTCGAGGCCGCCTGGCTCGTGCCGACGGCGGGCGGCGTCTATGGGCCGCTGACCGGCATCGTCGCGACCACCATCGCGGTCTTCATCCTGTTCGGCGCCTTCATGCAGGGCAGCGGGACGGGGCGGCTGTTCTCCAACCTCGGCGCCGCCGTGGCCGGGCGCTACACCGGCGGGCCGGCCAAGGTCGCAGTCATCACCTCCGGCCTGTTCGGGACGATGAGCGGCTCCTCGGTCTCCAACGTCATCACCACCGGGGCCATGACCATCCCGCTGATGGTCAAGGTCGGCTACCGCCCGGCGGTGGCGGGCGGGATCGAGAGCGCATCCTCCGTCG
This sequence comes from Neoroseomonas rubea, assembly GCF_016106015.1. Lineage (GTDB taxonomy): Bacteria > Pseudomonadota > Alphaproteobacteria > Acetobacterales > Acetobacteraceae > Neoroseomonas > Neoroseomonas rubea. The sequence goes on along the minus strand of NZ_JACADQ010000409.1, from coordinate 1,112 downwards.
GCGGCGCGCTGATGCCGCCGGTGATGGGGGCGGCGGCCTTCGTGATGGCCGAGATCACCAACATCCCCTACGGCGACATCCTCGTCGCCGCGGCGATCGGCGCGGTGCTGTACTACTTCGCCATCCTCGCCGCCGTGCATTTCGAAGCGAAGCGCGCGGGCATGGAGCCGATGCCGCTGTCGGACATCCCCGCCTGGCGGGAGGTGCTGGCGGACGTGCACCTGGTGCTGCCGATCGGCGTGCTGGTCTACCTGATGATGGAACGCTGGTCGGGCAACTACGCGGCCTTCTGCGCGACGCTCGCCATGGTCGGCGTCTCCCTGCTGCGGGCGCGCACGCGCATGGGCTGGCGCGCGGTGCTGGCGAGCCTCGAGGCCGCGGGGCTGACCATGGCGCCGCTCGCCGTGTCCATCGCGGGCGCGGGCGTGGTGGTCTCGGCGCTGACCGCGACGGGGATGGTCGTGGCCTTCGGCGGCATCATCAAGGAACTGGCGGACGGCAATCTCGGCCTGCTGCTGGTGCTGGTGGCACTCACCGTGCTGGTGCTCGGCCTCGGCATCCCGACCACGCCCTCCTACATCATCGCCGCGGCGATCGGCGTGCCGGCGATCCTGGAACTGGGCCGGCCGCTCGGCGTGGACATGCTCCAGGCGCACATGTTCACCTTCTATTTCGCGGTGATCGCGGATGCGACGCCGCCCGTGGCCGCGGCCGCCTTCGCCGCCGCCGCCATCGCCAAGGCGGGCCCCACCATCACCAGCGTGCACGCGACGCGCTTCGGCATCGCCGGCTTCACCGTGGGCTTCGCCTTCATCTACGACCCGGGGATCATGCTGCGCGGCGGCATCGTCGCGATCGTCACCGCGACCGCGATCCAGGTGGCGGCGCTGACGCTCATCACCTCCGCCTATGCCGGCTTCCTGCTGCGCCCGATGGGGCGCGTGCTGCGCGTCGCGCTGGGCATCGCGGGGCTGGCCGCGGCCTTTGCGCATGTGCTGCCGGACTGGCAGCGGCTGGTGCTGGGCGTGGGTGCGCTCGCCGCGGTCGCGGCCTGGCAGCGCTTCGGCATGCCGGTCCGCCGCACCGCCTGACGCCGGGGCCGGCGCGCGGCC
>NZ_JACADQ010000408.1 GCF_016106015.1 Neoroseomonas rubea | reverse complement strand
GGCCGGGTCCGCCGCCGCGCCGCGCCTGCTGCAGGGCCCGCAGATGGCGCCCGAGGCGCCCCGCCAGGGCGGCCGGCCGGCGCCCGCGCGGCTCGGGATGAGCTCAGTGGATTATGAGGAAGGCGGGTCCGTCCGCTTCGCGGGCACCGCCCCGGCCGGGGCCTCGGTGCGCGTCTATGTCGGGGACCTGCACGCGGGTGATGCCGTCGCGAATGCCGAAGGGCGCTGGCTGCTGCAGCCCGAGCGCCAGCCGCCGGTCGGTCGCGCCACGCTCCGTGTCGACCAGATCGCCGAGCGCGGCCGGGTCGCGGCCCGCGTCGAAGTGCCCTTCCAGCGCGACGAACTGCCGCCCGACGCCTTCGAGCGCAACCGCGTGGTCGTGCAGCCCGGCGCGAATCTCTGGCGCATCGCCCGCGCGGTCTATGGGCGGGGGACGCGCTTCACCGTCATCTACGCCGCCAACCGCGACCAGATCCGCGACCCGCAGCGCATCTTCCCCGGTCAGATCTTCGCGGTGCCCGAGGTCCAGGCGACGCCCTCGGCCTCGAGCGTGTCGAGATAGGGGTCGAGTTCCAGCACGAAGCGCACCATCGCCGTCACGAGCGAGGTGGCATTGGCGGGAATGGCGATCGTCCGCGCCGCTTCGACCCGCACCCGGTGATCGGGCATCAGCCGCGCGCGCCAGCCCTGCGGCAGGTGGCGCGGCAGTGTCTCGAGCGCGGCGAAGGCCCGCCTGCGATCCGCGCCGGGATCGGCGGTGGACGGGATGCGCGCCGCATCGGCCGAGATCCGCAGCCCTTCGGGCTCCAGCTCGGCGCGGCAGGTCCGGCCGCGCCAGGCGAAGGCCAGCGCGGGCGGCCCCTCCGTGCGGCGGGGTTCGAGGGCGCCGTCCGGCCTGACGGCGAACGGTCCGAGGGTGATCGTTTCCATGGTGAGCCAAGGGTTGCCCGAAATCTGTGAAAACATCATAAGCGCGCCGATCATGGCCCTCGGACAAAGCCTTCGCCTCGTGCTCGCGCCGCCCCACCCGGCCGCGCGGCCCTTCCTCATCGGTGGCGGGGCGGCAGTGCTGCTCGGCCTGCTGCTGCTCGGCGACTGGCTGGCCTGGATCGGCCTGCTCTTCACCGGCTTCTGCCTCTATTTCTTCCGTGATCCCGAGCGCGTGCCGCCAGGCCGACCGGGCCTCGTGCTCGCGCCGGCGGATGGGCACATCGTCAGCGTCGCGCCCGCCGTGCCGCCGGCCGAACTCGGCCTGGGCGAGGCGCCGCGGCCGCGGGTGGCGATCTTCCTCTCGGTGCTCGACGTGCATGTGAATCGCATGCCGGTCGAGGGCACCGTCACGCGCATCGCCTACCACCACGGGAAGTTCCTCTCGGCCAATCTCGACAAGGCGAGCGAGGAGAATGAGCGCAACGCGCTCGCCATCCGCCTGCCGGACGGGCGCGACCTGGCCGTGGTGCAGATCGCGGGGCTCGTCGCGCGGCGCATCCTCTGCGACGCCAAGGTCGGGGATTCCGTGCAGGCCGGCGATCGCTTCGGCATCATCCGCTTCGGCAGCCGCACCGATGTCTACCTGCCCGAGGGTGTGGTGCCGCTGGTGAGCGAAGGCCAGACCATGATCGGGGGCGAGACCGTGATCGCCGAGCTCGGCCGCGCATGAGCGAGGGCAACGCCAGCGGCCGCGTCCGCCGCCTGCGCCGGCGCTTCCGCCCGCGCACGCGGCCGCGCTTCGAGGGCCAGTCCTTCAACCGGCTGATCCCGAACATGATGACCATGCTCGGGCTGTGCTGCGGGCTGGTCGCGATCCGAGCCGCCTTCGACGGGCGCTTCGAACTGGCCGCCGTGCTGATCGTGGCGGCCGGGGCGATCGACGGGCTGGACGGGCGGCTCGCGCGGCTGCTCAAGGCGACGTCTCGCTTCGGCGCGGAATTCGACAGCCTGTCGGACTTCCTGTGCTTCGGCGTGGCGCCGGCACTGATCCTGTATCTGTGGACGCTGCACGACTACCGGGCCTTCGGCTTCGCGCCCTGCCTGCTCTTCGCGGTCTGCATGGCGCTGCGGCTGGCGCGCTTCAACGCCTCGCTCGATGTCGGGCCCGGCGTGAAGCCCGCCTACACCTACAACTTCTTCACCGGCGTGCCGGCGCCGGCGGGCGCGGGCTGCGTGCTCTTCCCGCTGTTCCTCGGCCTGTGGCTGCAGCAGATGGGCTGGGAGGGGCTGGCCGGCGCGGCGCGCCACCCGGCCTTCGTCGGGCTGCTGATGGTGCTGGTGGCGGGGCTGCTCGTCTCCACCCTGCCGACCTGGTCGTTCAAGAACTTCAAGGTGCCGCGCGAATACGTGCTGCCGCTGCTGGTCGGCGTCGGCCTGTTCGGCGCGCTGCTGCTGGCCGAGCCCTGGGCGGCGCTGGCGATGGGCGGGCTGATCTACCTTGGCATGCTGCCCTTCTCGCTGCGGTCGTATCTGCGGCTGAAGCGGGAGGCGGAGAGCCTGCTTGAACCCGTGGTGGTGGCCGAGACGCCGCCGCGCGCGAACGGGACGTGACGCCGCTCGGCGCCATCCGCCTGTCCTTCGATGGCATCGAGGTGACCATCACGGGCGGCCCCTTCGACAGCCTGCCCGAAGGCGCGCGCGGCCTCTGCCTCGAACCGCGCAGCGCGCGGGTGGGGGAGGCCGAGTGGCGCCTCGACATCGTCGATTTCGGCGTGCCCGACCCGGCCGCGCTGCGCGCGGTGCTGGACGAGATGGTCGCCGCGATGCGCGCCCGCCCGGGCGACGCCTTCCATGTCGGCTGCCGCGCGGGCCTTGGTCGCACCGGGACGGCGCTCGCCTGCCTTGCCGCGATGGCGGGGATCGAGGACCCGATCGCCTGGCTGCGCGCGCAATACGACCCCCGCGCGGTGGAGACGCAGGCGCAGGCCGAACTGGTCCGTGCCTTCGCGCAGGGCGCGCGGCGCACGGCGGATTGAAGTCGATCCGCGCAGTATCACGCGCATGTGCTGCAAAACCTTCCGCGCCGAAACGCCCGATTAATCCTTCGGGCGCATCCTTCCTCCAGCCACAATGGCAGTGCGGGAGACAGGATGATGAACGCCCTTTCGAGCATCGAGCCCCAGCCGAGCGACGCCACCAGCACGTGGGACGAAGCGCGCCCGCGCCCGACCCGCGAAGGGATCGCCGCCTGCCTCGCGCTGCTGGAGTGGGAAGCGCGGACGCTGGGGATGGACCTCGCCGCCTCCCTGATCGGCGCCGCGAGCCTTGAGATCACCACGCGCGACCCCGCCGCGGCGTCGAACTGACGCCGGCGCGCCTGCGCGTGGCGCCCGCCGGGCGCAGGCGGAACGACAAGGGCGGACGCGCCGTTGCGCGCGCCATGGCCGCGCCGTGATCCCCGCCCGGGGATGGCGGCCGGCGCAG
>NZ_JACADQ010000407.1 GCF_016106015.1 Neoroseomonas rubea | reverse complement strand
TGCGCGACGATGGCGGCGCAGCGCCGCCGCCGCCTGCCCCGCCAGCGCGCGGCGCGTGAAGCCCGGCCGCGGCAGCACCGCAAGCGCCGTGTTGCGCGCGATGCGCCGCCAGCCCTTCCAGCGCGGCAACTGGCAGAGGTTGTCGGCGCCGATGACGAAGACGAAGCGCACGCGCCGGAAGCGCCGCCGCAGCTGCAGCAGCGTGTCCGCCGTGTAGCGCGTGCCGAGCACGCGCTCGATGTCGGTGGCGATGATGCGGCCGCCTTCCTCAAGCCGCCGGGCGGAGGCCAGCCGTTCCGCCAGCGGCGCCATGCCCGCCACCGGCTTTAACGGATTGCCGGGCGAGACCATCAGCCAGAGCTGGTGCAACCGCAGCGCGCGCAGCGCCATGCGCGCGACATGCAGGTGTCCCGCATGCGCCGGGTTGAAGGACCCGCCGAGCAGCCCGATGCGGCGCGCGCGGGAATCGCCGAAGCGGCCGGGCCTCACCGCGTTCGGACGCTCACCGTCACCGGCTGCGCCATCAGCCCTTCGTAGCGCACCGTGTAGGTGCGACCGGCCTCGGTCGGCAGGGCCGGGGAGAAGCCGCCGAGCGAGACGTAGTCCCCCGCGCGCAGCCGCAGCCCGCGCTTCGCGAGGTCCTCCACCAGCCAGGGAACGACGTCGAGCGGATGGCCGAGCAGCGCCGTTCCCGGCGCGCGCGCGAGTTCGCGCTGGTCGTTCGCCAGCACCACCGTCATCTCGGCAAGCCGCGCGGCGAACGCCTCCGTCGCCTCCGGCGCGATCGGCGTGCCGAGCACGCCGAGCCGCGCGCCGACATTGATGGCGAGCAGGTTCGGCCCGTCCATGCCGCCCGAGAGCGCGAGGTCCGGCATCTCGATGAAGGGGATCACCTGGTCGATGTGGCGCAGGATCGCGACGCGGTCGCGCCCTGCGCCGTTGATGCCCTCGTCGCGGATGCGCACCATCAGGTCGGCCTCGACCGTCGGCACGGCGCCGAAGCGGGCCGGCACTTCCGCCCCGTCGCGCAGCCGGATCGTGCTTTCGAAGATCGTGCCGGTGATCGGGTGGCCGAGGCCGAAGCGCTGCTGCGCCGCCGGATTGGTCAGTCCCACCTTGTAGCCGACCGGCCGCCCCCATTCGCGGGAGAGGATGGCGACGAGCCGGTCCTGCCCGCATTGCCCGTCCGCCATCGACGTCATGCCCGTGAGCGCGGGCGAGCGCGTATTGGCGACGAGCGCGGCGGCGAGCCGTTCGACGGCGGCTTCCTCCGGGCAAGCGGCCTGCGCCGCGGTGGGCAGTGCGAGCAAGGCGGCGGCGATCAGCATGCGGCGCATCGGCGTTCCTCCATCCCTGCCGCGATGGTAGCGGCGCGCCGCGTCGCGGCGAAAGGGCCTGATGCGCGACGCGACGGGCAGGCACCGTCGCAGGGCGCGTGCGGGACGCCGGCCTTCGCTTCGCGGCAGGCCCCGCCGGCCCGGACGTCAGGGCCGCAGCCCTGGTGCCGAGGCGCTCAGCGAAACTGCACGGCGACCGCTCCGAGCTCCCGCACATCGAGCCGCCACGACTCTCCCGGCCGCGGCGCGATCGGCGCCGCCGGCCCGAGCAGCGCAACGACCTCGCCCGCGCGAAGAGGCCGGCCTGCGGCGATGCGGGCGCGGGCGAAGTCGGCCAGCAGCACCTCCGGAGAGGCCGCCAGGCCCAGCGAGGCCGCCATCACGCTGCCAGCGGCCTGCAGCGTCGCCATGGGCGTGTCCGCGGCAAGGGCGCCCTCCGCGCCGACCACGCCGAGCCTGAGGCCGAGATTGCCGGCGATGTGCGCCGCGCGCCCCGCGCCCTGCACGGCGGCGAGGTCGAGCAGCGCGAGATAGGGTGCGGCGGCGATCGCGCGCCCATCCTCGCCGATGCGCAGCAGCAGGCCGGGCGCGACCGCGGGGCGGATGGCGAAGGCGGCCTCGATGGTGGCGCCGGATATTGCGCGCAGGTTCGCGTGGAACAGCGCGCCCGCGATCGGCGGCAGCGCCTCTGCCGCCAGCGCATGGCCGGACACATCGCCCCAGGGCTGCGCCAGCGTCGCGACCAGACGGCCTTGCGCGCAGGCCGCTTCCGCCTCCGTCATCGCCGGGAAGGGCGCGGGCAGGCGCCGTTCCAGCAGCGCCTGGGCGAAGCGCGCGACATCGGCCATCTCCGGGCAGGCGGCCTGCGCCGGCGCGGCTGCGAGGATGCCGAGCAGCGCGGCGGCGGCGCGCCTCACGGCCGCGTCTGGCCGGTCCCGATCACCTGGTAGCGGAAGGTGCAGAGCTGCTCGAGCCCGACCGGCCCGCGCGCATGCATCCGCCCGGTGGCGATTCCGATCTCCGCCCCGAAGCCGAATTCGAACCCGTCGCAGAACTGCGTCGAGGCGTTCCACATCCCGACGGCCGAGCCGAGCCCATCGAGGAACTGACGCGCCGCGTCCTCGTCCCCCGTGACGATCGCTTCCGTATGCTCGGAGCCGAAGCGGGCGATGTGGGCGAGCGCATCCTCGACGCCGTCCACCACCTTCACCGACAGCACGGCGTCGAGCCATTCGGTGGCGAAATCCTGCTCGGTCGCCGCCGGGAGGTCCGGGCAGATCGCGCGCGCACGGTCGTCGGCGCGGAAGCCACAGCCCAGCGCGGCGAGGTCGGCCACCAGCAGCGGCAGCAGCGACGGTGCGATGGCGGCGTCGATCAGCAGCGTTTCCGTCGCGCCGCAGATGCCGGTGCGGCGCATCTTCGCGTTCGCCAGGATCGACCGCGCCATGGCGGGATCGGCCGCCGCGTGGATGTAGGTGTGGCAGAGCCCCTCGGCATGGGCGAGGACGGGCACGCGCGCCTCCTCCATCACCCGCGTCACCAGGCCCTTGCCGCCGCGCGGCACGATCAGGTCGATGAGCCCCGAGGCCCGCAGCATCGCGCCGACGAAGGCGCGGTCCTGCGTCGCGGCCAGCTGGATCGCATCCTCCGGCAGGTTCGCCATGCGCAGCCCGTGGCGCAGGCAGTCCGCGATGGCGGCTGCGGATCGCGCGCTTTCCGACCCGCCGCGCAGCAGCACGGCCGATCCCGCCTTGAGGCAGAGCGCGCCGGCATCGGCCGTCACGTTCGGGCGGCTTTCGAAGATCATGCCGATGACGCCGAGCGGCTGCGCGACGCGGCGGATGACAAGGCCGTTCGGCCGCGTCCATTCCGCCAGCACGCGCCCGACCGGGTCGGGCAGGGCGGCCACCTGCTCCAGCCCCGCGGCGATGGCCTCGATGCGTGCGGGGGTCAGCGTCGCCCGGTCGCGATAGGCCTGCGTCAGGTCGGGCGCGGCCTCGAGATCCGCCGCATTGGCCGCGAGCAGCGCCGGTGCCGCTTCGCGAAGGCGCGCGGCGGCGACGACCAGCGCCGCGTCCTTCGCCGCCGATGGCGCGCGCGCGAG
>NZ_JACADQ010000406.1 GCF_016106015.1 Neoroseomonas rubea | reverse complement strand
GGCCGCGCGCCGCGCGGGTCGCGGCACAGATGGCCGCGGCCGAGATCGCCGCGGCGGGGGCCGCGGCCCCTGCGGCGCGGAACGCCGCGACCGCCGGATCCGCGGGGCGCACCCCAGGCGTTAGCGGGCTTTGCGGGCCTTCGTCCGGGCCTTGCCGGCTGTCCGCGCGGCCGCGGCAGTTGCCTGGGCCTTCCGCTTTGGCGCCGTGCTGCGGCGTGCAACGGTTGACCGAAGCTGGGCAACGGGCGGTGCAACCAGCTTCGGCGGCGTCGGCGCAGGCGCCGCGACCGGTGCAGAAGCTTCGGGGCGCGGTGCTGGGCCCGGCGCCGGCACAGCACGAAGGTGTTCAACGCCTTGCTCCACCGCATCGATGGCGGCCGGTGCTGCATGGGAGGCCATCTGAGCCATCCAGGCGCCGGACCAGAAGCGCATGGCCTGCTTGCCCATCGCCGCGGCCACCGCGGTCTGCTGGCGCTGCATCTCGCCCATCCAGTAGCCGCGCATCGCGCCTGCCGTCGCATTCGCCGCGCTGAGCCAATGGCTCATGAGCGGGTTGGTCAGGAACATCGGGTTCCTTGTCATCGTTTTTCTCGTTCGATTGGTGAATACCCTAGATGGTGCGCCGCAGCATGAATTGCGACTCTCCGCCGCCGACGGAGATTTCGGATTGCCACTGCAGCGTCCAGGCGCCGGTCGGCTGCGCCACGACCTCGACGTCTTCACGGCAAGGCTGGCGCATGGCGCGCTTCGCCTGCCGCACGGCCTTCGACGCGACGGGGACAGGCATGATGACGGGGGTGCCGAGGAACCAGCGGGCCGGAACGGAGTGTGCGTGATCAGTGCCACGGCACGGCAGGAGACCGCCGGGGCCGGGAAGCGGCTGAGCCGCCTGGCGCCCAGCGCGCAGCCAGGTCCAAGCGGGTCGCGTCCAGAGTTCAGGAGTCCGGGTCTCGCAGGTCTCTCTTCGTCGACCGATACGCTCGTTGCAGCCCGGCCTGGCGACGGCGTTCGACCACTTGCGCTGCCCGATCCTTCGCCAGATCCAACGCCGCAAGTTCCCGGCTCAGCTTCTGGAAATGCGCCCAGCGATCGGCCTCGAGCAGGCCTGCGTTCAGCGCGTCGCGGACCGCGCAGCCGGGTTCGGTCGTGTGTCCGCAGTCGCGAAACCGGCAATTCCGGGCGAGTTGCTCGATATCGTCGAAAACCGTGCCGAGACCCTCATCCGCGTCGATCAGGCCGACTTCGCGGATGCCGGGCGTGTCGAGGAGAAGCCCCCCGCCAGGGAGCAGGATGAGCTGGCGATGACTGGTGGTGTGACGCCCCCGGGCATCCGCCGCACGGATGTCCTGGGTTGCCATCCGCTCCTCACCGACAAGGGCATTCACCAGCGTGGATTTCCCGACGCCCGATGAACCGATCAGCACACAGGTCTCGCCCGGCCTGATGTGATCCATCAGGCCGCGAAGCCCCTGGCCCTGGCGTGCCGAGACGACAACCACCGGGCAGCCCACGGCCAGGGTGGCGATCTCGGCGGCCTGGCGCTCGGGTTCCTCGCACAGATCGGCCTTGGTCAGGACCACCACGGGCCGCGCACCGCTCTGCCAGGCGGCCGCCAGGAAGCGCTCGAGCCGTCGTGGATTGAGATCGGCGTTCATCGAGGTCACGACGAAGACGACGTCGATGTTGGCGGCGATGACCTGCAACGTCTGAACGCTGTCCGCCGCCCGACGCACGAAGGCCGTCCGGCGAGGCAGGACGGCATGGATCGTGGCCGTGCCTTCGCCGGCCTTGGCGGACACAGCCACCCAGTCGCCGGCGGCCGGATGGCCTGCCTCGCGCGCCTCGTGACGCAGGCGTCCGGAGAGCCTGGCGCTCAGGGTGCCGACATCCGTGACAACGAGGTCAGCTTCGCGCTGCTGGACGATGACGCGCGCGGGGACGTAGCCGGCCCGGGCATGCGGCTCGAACGCCAGCTGCAGCGCATCGGACCAGCCATAGAGTTCGATCAAAAGCGGTACTCTCACATGGAGCGGGCACTGTAGCACCGACCGGGCGACAAGGCCCGGCGATCAGGGCCGGCGGGGCAGACATCGCGCCACGCGATGCGACCCTCGCCCCATGCCTCGAACGCTCGCTCCACGGTTCGGCTCACGCAGAGCCGCGGGGGAGGTTCCCCTCCCCCGGACACGTCACCGCCCTTCGAAGGACGGCGCCCGCTTCTCCAGCATCGCATCCACCGCCTCGCGGTGGTCCCGCGTGCCATGCGCCAGCGCCTGGTACGCCGCCGACATCTCCAGCAGCGTGGACAGGCGCATGTGCTGGCTTTCGCGCAGCAGCCGCTTGGTCAGCCGCACGGCCTGGGGCGGGTTGACCGCGATGCGCGCCGCCATCTCGCGCGCCGCCGGCAGCAGTTGGTCCGGCGCCACGACCTTGGAGACGAGCCCGCAGGCGAGCGCTTCCGCCGTGCCGATGGCATCGCCGGTCAGCGACATCTCCAGCGCCTTCGACATCCCCACCACCTTGGGCAGCAGGTAGGCCCCGCCATCGCCCGGCACGATGCCGACCTTGACGAAGGATTCCGCGAAGCGCGCGCCTTCGGCCGCGATGCGGATGTCGCACATGCAGGCCAGGTCGAGCCCCGCGCCAATCGCCGGCCCGTTCACCGCGGCGATGGTCGGCACGTCCATCTCGTACAGCGCCAGCGGGATCATCTGGATGCCGCGCCGGTAGGAGTCGCGGATCTGCGCGCCCGTGTCGCCGCCGGTGATGCCGGTCTTGTCGCGCATGCCCTTCAGGTCGCCGCCGGCGCAGAAGGCGGAACCGGCGCCGGTGACGATGACGACGCGCACCTGGTCGTCGCGGTTCAGCGCGCGGCAGGCCTCGGCCACCTCGGCGCATTCCTCGGCGGTGGAGATGGCGTTGCGCTTCTCCGGCCGGTTCAGGGTGAGCGTGACGACATGGCCGTCGCGCTCGATCTTCAGGAAGCCGGTCATGCGGCGCTCTCCTCGTCGCGGGCGGTGATGAAGGTCCAGAGCGGCGCGTTCGCCTGGCTGAGCAGCGCGCCGATGCGCGCCGACCAGAAGCGCTCGGTGCCGCCTTCCTCGCGCCAGGACCAGAGCCGGCGCGTGAGGTGATGGAGCGCGTGCTCCTCGGTGATGCCCATGGCGGCGAGCACCTGGTGGGCGATGGCCGCCCCCTGCGCGGCGGCTTCGCCTGCCGTGACCTTCGCACAGCCGATCTCGAAGGCGGCGTCCGACAGGCCCCGCGCATCGGCGGCGCGCGCGGCCGCGGCGGCACCGACGGACGCCGCGGCGCTTTCCGCGGCGAAGAGTGCCAATTGCTGCTGCACAGCCTGGAAGCGTCCGATCGGCCGGCCGAACTGCTTGCGCGTGTTGGCGTGGTCCACCGCCAGCGCGAGCGCTGCGGCGAGCGCGCCCGCCATCTGCCCGGCGCGCAGCAGCGCCGCCAGCGCGCGCGCGGCGTCCTCGCCCCAGGCGGGGG